>CAYRTH010000011.1:0-37959 GCA_964427135.1 uncultured Phycisphaeraceae bacterium | reverse complement strand
AAGCTCAAGATATACGCCCTGCACCAAGCTACCTACGCTTTAGTCGGATGAGCCACTTTTATTTTCAAAGTCATACAACCGAATCAGCGCTTGCCGTTCGATCAAAGTATTGAAGAACTCGGCAGTGGTCAGGTCGGTGGCGATGCCGGAGGGAACCAGCAAGCCCACCCGCCCGCCGGGGGCGACAATCTTGCGTCCCAGTTCCGCAAAGAGCATGTAGGTATTGATATCGCCCTTGGCTGTGAGCGGAAATTCCCCGCTTGATCGGACATGTGCCAATGTCTTCTCTGCGTGGTCCTTGGCATCCAGATAACGTTGATAAAGGTCCGGGTTGGCGGTTTGCAGGTCCTCGATCATCTTGCGTCGGGTGGCAGCGTTCACGGCTGAGGCGATGTCCGGGGCGCTTAAGGAAAAGAATTCGCGTTCCTGTAATTTAAGCCGTTCCCAAGGCGGATTGCCGATGATGCAATCAAAACCCGCCCGGTCACCGGGTCGGTTGAACACTTCGGGGAACTTTTCCCGCCATTGGAAAGCGTGGGGATGCACGTCTGTATCGGTCACCAGCGAATTGCCGCGCACAATGTTGGAGGAAAGGTTGGCCAGCGTTTTGCCCCGCTTGGCTGAACGCAACCAGAGCGCAAGCTGGGTGATTTCCACGCCTTCAGCTGTCAGGTCGGCACCGTACAAATTGTCGGCCAGAATGTAGTCCGCCGCTTGGTCGGCATAGGTTGCGGCCAAAGGGTCGGCCTGGTGGGTTAATTCCGTGATGATGCGGGTGTAATGCTGCCAAAGGACTTCGTAGGCCTGAATGAGAAACGCCCCGCTCCCGCAAGCCGGGTCACACACTTTGATTTGCCGAAGCTCCGCCAAGGCCGCCTGCCAGTAACGGAGCAAGCGTTCCTCAGGCAGGTTGCTCTCCAGTTCTTCCCAAGTGAGTTGATGCTCTTTGCGCAATATGTCCAGACGGTTGTTGATTAATTCATCGACGGTAAATTGCACGATGGCGGTGGTGAAGTCCGGGGGTGTGTAGTAGATGCCCATCCGCTTGCGCTGAGCGCTCTTGGGCATGTTGGGTTGCGTGGCGTTGCCACCCTCTCCGCCGAACAAACCGCTGCTGCGCAGGCGTTCCAACTCCGTGATGGAACGTTCAAACAGATGGCCGAGCACCTCGACATTGACTTCATCTCGAAAGTCGTAGGTGGAAATGGTTTCGAAGAACTTGGTCCAGGGTTCATCAGGCAGTTCCAGTTCGTCCACCGCCGGATCGTGGGCGAACAATCCGCCGTTGTACCCATGTTCTACGCCCAGAGCGGGATGCCCCTTGTCGATGGCGTAAAACAGGTCGAGAAAGTTGTGCCAACGTGGATTGGTGACTCGGCTGAGAAACGGGATGTCGTAATAGGCCTTATGAATCAAGTCCCCGGGAATAAGCTCGCGGTCTTCGCAAAAAGAGATGAAGATAATGCGGTCCACCAGTTTCTGTGCCTGACGGATGGCATCCACCAATGAACGTTTTTCTTTCTGATGAAGATGCTCGATCAGTTTCAGTCGCTGAGTGCTGTAATATTCATAAAGTTTGTCCCCCACTTCATTCTGCTGCTTTTGTGAATCCCTGAGCAATTTGAGTGCACGTGGGGGCTGGCCCAATGCCCCTTGCGCCAACCCCCCACGCTCGAAGATGTAATAAAACTGCTCGAAGCGTTTGGAATCGCGCAATTCCTGAAGTGTGAAACGCTCGTAAGCCTGTGAAGTATGATCCTTGTGATACAGGCGGATGGTGGTGAAGTTGCTGACAATCGCCCATTGACAACCATTCAGTGCATTTAGGTAGTCCCAGGCCTGCTGCACAGCCGTGCGCCCATTGGATTTATCCTTGTCCAGACTGGTTTTGGTTCCCTTGAGTTCGATCACCACCAAGGGGTTGGGCGGTTGACCTGGTACGAACTTGCCCAATGCGCCATCGGCATCGCCCACGCCCGGCACGGTCAAATGATGTTCTCGTTCGTATTCTCGGGAACCCTCGCTGAACCCCCGATATCCCAAAGCTTCTCCGAACACTTCCTGTAAAAAAGCCGCATCCACCGAGGTTTCTTTTTTGCGCAGTTTGCCTGCTGATTCCAGGTCCGCCCACTTGATCACGATCTTGTGAGCCTGCTGTCGTTCGGGAGTTGCCAATTCGAATGTATCTGCGGTCTTGGCAAGCATCCGTGGAAGAAACAGTTTCCGACGTTTCCGCTCTTCGAGTTCAAAAAACAGCATTTCAGGATTGCTGGGGGCGATGATGCTACTGCTGCTTTTACTCATGGCTTGCCCGGCTGATGGTGAAGACCTAAGCAATCAAACACGAGGATTAATTGTTGAAAGATACCGCGCCGGACCCGTGATTGCAGTTCACATGACATTAAGCCCCCGGTCATTGACCGGTGGTTAGAGCAATTTGCGTAATCATTTGACCAGTCGTCATGCCGGTCCGCCCCCCACCACGGCGGGTCTGCGACTCTCCCTCCGGGAGAGGGATAGGGTGAGGGCGGAAAAGCAAAATAATAGATGATCGCTTCGTAACAAGGAACACGCGCCCTCACCCGGCCTCATCGCATGCGATTCGGCCACCCTCTCCCGGAGGGAGAGGGGTTTGAAGACCATGAACTGAATCCACCAAACCATGCTTACGCAACATCACATTCTCCTTTTCGTCATTGTGCCGATGTTCGCCGGCATCGTCGCCATGTTCCTTTACCCCTGGCGAAAGCTCCAGCGACTCTGGGGGGTCTTCGCACTGCTGGTCAACCTCGCCGTGGCCGTGATGGGCGTGCTGGCCGTGTTCAACGGTTACGATCAGCCAGGGTCGATCCTCGTCTCGCAAATGGGCAACTGGCCCGCACCCTTTGGCATCACCGTCGTCCTCGACGGCCTATCCGCGCTCATGCTGCTGGTGGCTGCAATCGTCGTGCTCGCTGTCTTCATTTACGCCATCCATCAACTACCCGACGATGTCGAAACCGGCCTCTTCCACCCCTTGTTCCACTTCCAACTCATGGGCGTGCAGTGGGCCTTTATCACCGGCGACCTCTTCAACCTCTTTGTCTCCTTCGAAATCATGTTATTGGCCTCGTACGCCCTGTTCGTACTGGGCACCAGTCGTCAGCAAATCCGCCAGGCTTACAAATATATTCTGCTCAACCTGCTGGGTTCGACGCTCTTTGTCACCTGTGCAGGCATGCTCTACGGGCAGATCGGCACCCTCAACATGGCCGACATCGCCCGTATCGCCTACCAGGGCGAACTGCCCCCCAATTCGATCCCGCTCATCGCCATGTTTCTGGTCGTCTTCGGTGGCAAGACCGCCATCTTCCCCCTCTGGTTCTGGCTGCCCGACAGTTACCCGACGCTGCCGCCCGCGCTGGTCGCCCTGTTTGCCGGGCTGCTGACCAAGGTCGGCGCTTACGTCATGCTCCGCGTCTTTGTCATGATATTTGGCGCTAGCGAAGCGGTGACCGATGTGTTGTTACCGGTGGTGCTCATCAGCGCCGGCATCACCATGTTCGTCGGCGTACTCGGTGCCGTATCCATGCACACGGTGCGTCGCATCCTCGCCATTCACATCATCAGTCAGGTCGGCTACATGGTGCTTGGCATCGGTCTGGGCATGGGGGCCGTCGCTTCCATTTCCCCCGAAGCGCTGAACAGCAAAACCCTCGCCGTGGCCGGGGCCATTTTCTTCATCCTGCACAACATGGTCGTCAAGTGCTGCCTGTTCCTTTGCGGTGGGCTGATCATCGAACACGCTGGCAGCGATGACCTGCCCCACATCGGCGGCCTGCTCAAACGTGCCCCCTGGTTGGCGGTGCTCTTTTTCATCGCCTCCATGTCCCTGGCCGGGCTTCCGCCGTTGTCGGGCTTTTTTGGCAAATGGGTGCTGATCTCCGAAAGCTTCCATCAGCATCAATACACCCTGGCGGGGTTCGCTTTGGCGACGAGTCTGCTCACGCTCTTGTCCATGCTCAAAATCTGGAGCTACGGTTTTTGGTCCCCGGCTCAGGGGCAACACGTCACCGAACCGACCCACCGCCCCAACGTCACCGGCGGCATGTTCGCCATCAGTTTGCTGGTGGTCGTGGCTCTCTCCATGGGTCTGGCCGCCCAAAACTGGCTCAACCTCTGTCATGTGGCCGCTCGCGGCATCGTCGATCCCAAACCCTACATCACCGCGGTACTCGGACATGAGTCGCTGGCACTGACGCCCAGCCCTTTGACGCCGAGCCCTTTAGGGCCGGATCATTCTTCCGTGATCCCCAACGCATCCGGGGCTAAAGCCCTCGGCGTCAACCTTGCCAACATGACCCAACCGTAAAATCAAGGACCAAGCAATGTCTCTCTTCCTGCTCAACATCCTCCTGGCCGTCATCTGGATGTTTCTCTTCGGGTCGTTTGACCTCTACACCCTGCTGGCAGGGCTGGTCATCGGCTTTATCCTGCTGTCCCTGGTCAGCAAAATGATCCTCGCCCAGACCTATGGCGGACGTCTGGCTCGCATCCTTTCCTTCACCGGGTATTTCGTCAAAATCCTGGTCAAGTCCAACTGGGTCGTCGCCAAAGTTGTCATCCGGCCCGGACGCATCACCGGCATCCACTTCCACCCGCGCCTGGTCCGCTACGATATCGAGGGCATGAACGACATCCAGATCACCACCCTGGCCACACTCATCACCCTCACCCCCGGCACCCTGTCCATGGACGTTTCCCCCGACAAAAAATTCCTTTACATCCATTGCATGTTCGGCCTGGATCGCGATGGCGCCATCGCCGACCTCGACGAACTGCGCGATCGCATGATGCGCGAGGTGTTCCAATGACCCCGATAGCCTTCACCATCACCCTCGCCTCCGCCACCACAGCCGGTGACCCCGCCGCTGCGACCAGCACCATCGAACAGTGGACGCTATGGTCCGCGCAAGCCGTCACCCTGCTCAGTTGGGTCGGTATGTTCATCATCGGTTTTGGCGCCCTGATCTGCATTTACCGCATCGTGATGGGCCCGCACCTGGCCGACCGCGCCATCGGCGCTGACACCTTGTCCACCTACCTCATCGGGCTGGTGTTACTACTCACCCTGGCACTGGGCAACCTGATTTTCTTTGATGGCGTGCTGGTGCTTGCCTTGCTCGGTTTTGCCGGCACCGTGGCCATGGCTCAATACCTGGCGCGACAAAAGCAATCACCCCCTGTGTCGGAGGAACCCCGCCCATGATCGTACTTTTACTCAACCTGGCGACACTGATTTTTCTGGCGGTGGGTCTGTTTTTCATGGCCGTGGGCGCCATCGGCCTGTACCGCCTGCCGGACCTTTACAACCGCATGCACGCCACCAGCAAATGCGTCACCCTGGGCGTGGCAGGCATGTTACTCGCCGCAGGTTTTCAGCTTGTGCAAAACCCGGGGGTCAACCCCATTCACGTCGGTACCAAGGTCGTATTGCTGATTGTCTTTTTCTTCATCGCCATGCCTGTGGGGGCACACCTGCTCAGCAAAGCCGCCCACGAAGACGGCGCCCCGCTGGACAAGGAAACCCTGGGCGACGAACTCAAACAAGACCGCCAGATGTGAAAGAAGTGGCCAGGTGGCCAGATGGCCAGGTGGTCAAGTGAAAAACCCACGCCTGATCTTTGTCCTGTTTCACCCACGCCTGAACTTCATAAGCCTGTGGACGACACACGCTTTCCTCATCCGTGAAGTTCAGGATAGAGCATATTAAGATCAGACGTAGCGGATCGATTTTTGTCCCCTCTCCCTCCTGGAGAGTAGGAGTGTTCGCTTCGCTCTCATTTGGGTGAGGGCGTCTGTGGATATGCGCGAAACAGAGAACACCTTATTTCAAGCCGCGCCCTCAACTTGCCCGGTTCCCCCGATCACAAATCCAATTCCTGCGCCTGCTCAGCGCGCTCCATGATGAAGCGAAACCGTGCCGAGGCGTCCTTGCCCATCAGCTCCGCGATCACCTTGTCCGTCTCCAACGGGTCCGCAATTTCCACCTGCAACAATCGTCGAGTTTTGGGGTTCAGCGTCGTCTCCCACAACACCTTGGGCATCATTTCCCCCAAGCCTTTGAATCGCGTGATTTCAGCCTTGGCACTGCCCTTGTATTCCTTCATGATGCGATCCTTGTCCGCATCGTCCTTGGCCCAGTAGGTTTGCTTGCCCAAGTCAATGCGATACAACGGCGGCTGGGCCAAATACACCCTCCCCGCACGCATAAGCTCCGGGCAATAGCGATAAATGAACGTCAGTAGCAACGTCGCAATGTGATGGCCGTCACTATCCGCATCGGTCAGAATGATGAGCTTGCCATACCGCAGCTTCGACAGATCAAAACTTTTGCCCACCCCGCAGCCAAAGGCCGTGATCAGGTCCGCCAGTTCCTTGTTTTCCAGCACCTTGCCCAGACTGGCGCCCTCGGTGTTGAGCACTTTGCCGCGCAGGGGCAGAATCGCCTGCCGATTGCGATCGCGTCCCTGTTTGGCGCTGCCCCCTGCCGAATCGCCTTCGACGATGAACAACTCGCTGTCCTCGGCATCATGCGTGTTGCAGTCCGAAAGTTTCCCCGGCAACGACAGCCGACCTGAGGTTGCGCTTTTTCGCGTGATTTCCGCCTGGGCTGCGCGTGAAGCTTCACGGGCACGGGCGGCCATGATGATGCGGGCGACAACCGACTCCGCGGTGGTGCGGTTTTCGTTGAGCCATTGTTCGAGCACCGGGCGTACCGCCGAGTCCAGGGCCGAGGCCACTTCCGGGTTGTTGAGCCGGTCTTTGGTCTGTCCCTGAAATTGCGGGTCACTGACGAACACCGACAGCACCCCGACGACCCCTTCACGAATGTCATCAGGCGTCAGCGTCACGCCCTTGGGTTGCAGGTTGTGCGTGTCGATGTAGTTGCGTACCGCTTTGGCGATGCCCGTGCGCAGGCCGGTTTCGTGCGTGCCGCCCGAGCCGGTGGGTATGCCGTTGACGTAGCTTTTGAGGTACTCTTCCGTGCCTTCGGTCCAACTGAAGGCCACATCGATTTTGCAGCCGTTGTCCCTGGTGATCGTGAAGGGGGTTTCATGCGTCACCTTCACCTGGCGCAGGCTTACCAGTTTACGGGCAAAGGCGGTCAGTCCCTCGGCGTGTTCAAACACATCGCGCTGTTTGCTGGCTTCGTCGGTGAAGGTGACCTTGACGCCTTTGTGAATGTACGAAATCACTTCGCAGCGTTCGCGGATCAGGCTGGCATCAAACTCGATGTTGGGGAATATTTCCGGGTCGGGGTGAAAGTAAACGGTGGTACCGCTGCCGCGTGCCGGGCCGATTTTTTTGAGTTTGCCGGTGACGATGCCGCGTTCAAAGGTCATCTGCCATTCGCTGCCTTCTTTGCGCACGGTGGCGATGAGTTTTTTGGACAGGGCATTGACCACCGACGCCCCGACGCCGTGCAACCCGCCCGAGGTGGTGTAATTTTTATGATCGAATTTGCCCCCGGCGTGCAGCATCGAAAAAATCACTTCCAGGGCTGACTTTTTCGTCTGTTTGTGCAGGTCCACCGGAATGCCTCTGCCGTTGTCGCTGACGGTGATGCTGGTGCCGTCTTCGTGCAGCACGACATCGATGGCCGAGGCATGACCGTTCATCGCCTCATCGACGGCGTTGTCCAGTATTTCCCACACCAGGTGATGCAGCCCTGCCGAGCCTGTCCCGCCGATGTACATGCCCGGGCGTTTGCGCACCGGTTCCAGACCTTCAAGCACCTGAATCGACTGAGCGTTGTAACTGGCGGTGGTCATAAAGCGTCATCCGTGACGAGGGTCAAAAGCGGTTCTTCCGTGCGGGATAAGGTAGTATATCGGTATGAACAGCCGGGAGATCATCGCTCGGTTATATCGTGAAGGCTGGCGATTGTCTCGCATCAAAGGCAGCCACCATCATTTTGTTCACCCACAGCGTCAAGGTTCCCGTGTGACGGTTCCGCATCCAAAAAAAGATATGCCGCGCAACACCCTGCATAGCATATACAGACAGGCTGGCTGGAGCACCCCATGAACTACCCCATCGCGATCCACAAAGACCCCGACTCAGACTATGGCGTTACCGTCCCTGATCTGCCCGGTTGTTTCTCCGCCGGCTCGACCATGGACGAAGCCCTGCTCATGGCCAGGGAAGCCATCGAACTGCATATCGAGTGCATGTTGCAGGATGGCGAAGAAATTCCCCTGCCACGTGACATTGAAGACCTTCGCCAAAACCCCGACTACGTGGATGCCATCTGGGCCGTGGTGTCCGTCGATGTGCCTAAATCCCTTCATGCTGCATAAAGCACCTCATGGTTCTCCTCCCGCAGGTTTCTACCTGCGGCTATGCGAACAAATCTGACCATACCGTGATGCTCTCGTGTTGTCGATTGAAGTTCAATCGATTCTTCATCGTCGCGGGATGCCTCCCGCAGTTGCTGCCCCTCCGTTGCTCCAAATGGCGCGAAGGCGGTTTATGCGGTTTGTAGCGGTTGTCCGGGCCGTTGAAACCTTAACGTCCGGGTAATCGGCTTATCAGGCGGACCTCCGCGCGGATTACATCCGATGTTATAGGTATCAACCGATGCTCAGCCAAAAGTACCAACTTGATCAGTCCAGCAACGTCGTGGTAATCACCGTGGACGCTTCGCCGTTGGACATGAACACGATGCAGGAAGTCATTGACGACCTGGTGCAGAAAATGCGCAACGACAACGCGGTTTACTTCATCTTCGACCTGCACGCCGTCGAGTTCATCGGTTCCGCCTGCATCGGCCTGCTGGTGCAGTTCATGCAGGAAGTCGAACACGTGCGCGGTCGTATCGCTCTGGTCGGCTGCCAGACCAACGTCGCCTTCGTGTTCAAAATCACCAAGCTCGACAGCGTCTTCCAACTCTACGATGACATGGACGACGCCAAGGTCGGCATCCTCGGCGGATAACGCCGATGTCGCGGGTGAGTTCATTGGCTTGCCAGCCTCGTCCCCCCTCTGCTACTGAATTTCACCACGCACCACTTGATCACTTCATCCCGCTTTCGACCCGTTCCCGCATTGGCCATTCATACCTTCAAAGACTATCATTGCATATCACAACGGATGGACATGAATCGCGTGCCTGGCGATGGCTGTAACGCTCTGTACAAGGATGTGAAAATGAGTGACAAAACCACCACCCCGACTCCCGCAGCCGCTGGCGATCTTTTTGAGCGCGTGCAACAGGTGGTCAATCGCATTCGCCCAGCCGTGCAGTCCGACGGCGGCGATGTCGAACTGGTCGAAGTCACCCCGCAAAACATCGCCCGCATCCGTTTGCATGGGGCCTGTGTCGGCTGCCCTTCCAGCGCGATCACCCTTAAAATGGGCATCGAACGCAACATCCGCGAACGTATCCCGGAAATCGTCAGCGTTGAACAGGTACACTGACGGATTCATTGCTTCATCATCCCTCCTGCCTCACCATCGACGACCAAAACGGGGGAACCGGGGGAGCCGGGGGTGATAACAAAAAAATGGACTGCTCGGCTGGTCGGCTGGCTCCCGTCAACAGAATTTTTACCCTCAATGGCTCCATCTGGCCGATGGGTTCACGGAGGATCACTCCGCATGCTCGCATTAACCCGACGTGTAGGTGAAGAAATCGTCATCGGCGACCCGTGTAAACCCATGGGCGTGATTCGCATTGTCGAAATTCATGGCGACAAGGTCCGCCTCTCCTTCGACTTCCCCAAGGAAACCCAAATCAATCGACGTGAATTGGCGGAACTCAAGGCCCGTCAATCAGGCGGTGAACTGCCACGATCGGCTGAACCCGGACAAAAGGCCCCCAGCAGTGCTTGAAGTGGCCGAGTGCGTCGAAAATTTCGGATTTAACAAGCCGGGAACGAGGCGACACCGAAGGTGGCGATGAGGGCCCGGGTATTCTTTGTTTGAATGATGTGGTGATGTGGTGATGTGGTGATGTGGTGATGTGGTAATGTGGTGATGTGGTGATGTGGTGATGGGGTAATTTTCAAATCTTCCACGCCTGATCTTCGTCGTCGGCGACGAAGATCAGGATTGTTTTTTTCAACAACATCACTTACAAGCCATCCTGAACTTCACACAATCGTGAAGTTCAGGCGTGAAGAATGGGTGTATGATTCACTTGGCCACTTGACCACTTCTTATCACCCGCACAACTTCACCAACTCATCCCCGCTCACGGCTCCGCCCTTTTGCTCCGCCAAGGCTTTCACTTTCATCAAAACCTGTTGCGCCCGATCCGCTGACACACGCACACCCCGTTGTGCCAGACTATGCTCGATCGCCGCTTTGCCTGAATGTTTACCGATGACCAATTCCCAAGGCCCACGACCCACCTCCGCCGGGTCAAACGCCTGGTACGTACCCGGGTCGTGCAGCAACCCATGCACATGAATCCCCGATTCGTGTCGATTCGCACCCGCACCCACAATCGGTTTACTTTCGTGAATCGCCCGGCCCGATGCCGCTGCCACCTGATCGCAAAGAGCGCCCAAACGATTTTTCACAATGCCCAGGTCCATGCCCAGCGTGTGATGCCCAGCCATGACCACCTCTTCCAATGCCGCATTGCCCGCTCGCTCGCCCAAACCATTGACCGTCACATCCACGCAATCGGCCCCGGCGCGCAAGGCCGACAACGCATTGGCCGTCGCAAGCCCCAGGTCGTTGTGCCCGTGAAACCCCAGTTCCAGCGAATCGCCCACCTCATCACGCAACTCCCGCAGCACCAGTTCCACCGACCAAGGGTCCCACACCCCCACCGTGTCCGCCAGTCGCAAACGATTCGCCCCCAGCGTCATCAATTCTCGCGCGATCACCCGCAGAAAACCCACTTCGCAGCGTGAACTGTCCGCCAGGCCGACCGATACAAAACCAAATCGGCCCGCCGCCAGAGGCACCAGTTCCTGTAATTGACCCAGTACCCAGCGACGATCCTTGCCCAATGCCAACAACTGCAATTCCGACACCGGCAGCGACAAATGCAAGCCCACCGACGAACCCGATGCAACCGCACTTCGACCCTCTGTCTGTCCAACAAGGTCGGCTGCCTGCTCGATGTCATACTGTAACGCACGGCTCCAAATCGTCACCCGCGCTGACAACTGCAGCGCCAGCACATCCTCAATCAACCCACAAGCCGACGCCCCCATCATCGGCGAAGGCAGTTCGATTTCACGCACGCCAATCTGTGCGATCGAGCGCGCGATCAATCGTTGTTCCGCATGACCAAACACCACCCCAGCCGCCTGTTCGCCATCGCGCAGGGTCGTGTCCACCAGGTACGGCGATCGTGTCGCTTTGCGGATCATGGCGTTTCGGGTTCAATATCGCAGAAGGTTTGTTTGTTACAACCACGCCTGAACTTCGTCGCTGATCGTGATGTCCACGCCTGAACTTCGTTGCCGCAACGAAGTTCAGGATTGTCTTTCTTCAACCATGCACCCCTCACGCCAACAACAACTGATTCGCCGGCTGACCTTCCGCCAATGCATCCAAAATCTCGTCAATGCGCTCCTCATTCACTTCCCCGTACCAGTGATTCCCCGGCTGAATCACCATCACCGGCCCTTTCTCGCACACCTTGAAACACCCTGTGCTCACCACCTGGGCATTAATCCCCCGATCCAAAATCCCCTCTTCCAAATATTGCAGCAAATTCACCGCGCCCTTCTTGTGACAAGTACCCACCGGCGAACCGTTGGTGCGAAAACTGGCGCACACGAACACTTGATGAGCAGGCTTGGCAATCGGCATGACAATGCTCCTTTCAAAAGTGATTGATGAGTTCAACTCTTGCCTTTTCTTCATAGCCGCGGGTGGTAACCCGCGGTGCTTTTCTTTTTTCACAGATACCCAAGTCCTCACGGCTGCGCCGTTCGTCCTTGGCTTGTTTTCAAATTCGAAATCCAAAATTCAACATTCGAAATTCATCCGCACCCCGTCCCCGTTCCCGCGCAACTACCCGAATCGCTGCCACACTTGAACGCCCGTACCGGGATGCGCAGTTCCTGACCCTGATACACCGCCTCGACCGCTTCATCGATCAGGCACTCGGTCATGATCACCTTCAGCCCCGCATGATCCAGCACCATCTGTGGCGACGCTCCGCAACCAGCGGTCAACACCGCACGGCAATCGCTGAGCCTGCGCGCCAGTTCCATCCACCGATGCGACCCGGTTCCCATCGCCGGCGTGCTTCGCTTTTCCACCAGTGCGTATCCACCCTTACCATCCTCCCCGTAAATCCACACCTCGCCCGCTTCGCCCAAGTGCTGATTCACCAGCACCCCCTCCTGACTGGTCACCGCCACATAAGGCCTGGGCGTGGTCGGTGCCGGTGCCGTCAACGGGTTCTTGGGTCCGTCAGCCGTCTCTTTGAGCCACCCCAGAACCACCTGCGAGGTTCCTTCACTGAGCAGGCCTGCCGCATCGGCGCGACAACGGGCACAATGTTTCATCAGCGGCAACACTTCCCCCGCCTCGGCCCGACGTGCGTGAATCATCTCGCTGCTGGGCGCGGGGATTGTTTCAAACGGCGTCTCGGCCACCGGGTACAGCGGAATGATGTTGAGCACATCCGCGCCCAGTTCCTTCACCGTTTTGGCAATCGTTCCGATGTGATGATCGTTGACCCCGGGCATCAAAATCGTATTGACCTTCACCACCACCCCGTGAGCCGACAGATTGGCAATCGCCTCTCGCTGACGTTCCCAAAGCAGTTGTCCGGCCTCAATGCCCCGATACGGGCGATACCCGTCTCGTATCCACGAATACACCTTCGCACTGATTTCAGGCTCAACAGCATTCACCGTGATCGTCACGTGACTGACCTTGAGTTCCGCCAGTTCAGGCACATGAGGCCCGACCGCCAGCCCGTTGGTCGCCACGCAGAGCAACATGTCCGGGTAATGTTCCCGCACCAGTCGAAGCGTCTGCATCGTCTTGTCCGCATTGGCAAACGGATCGCCCGGCCCGGCAATGCCCACCACGCTGATCCGCGAATCATTACCCACCACTTTGCGCAGATACGCAATCGCCTGCTCGGGCGTCAGCACCACGCTCGTAACCCCCGGCCGACTTTCATTGGCGCAGTCAAACTTGCGATGACAAAAGTTGCACTGCATGTTGCACGCCGGCGCCACCGGCAAATGCACCCGGCCAAATTTACCCTTGGCCTCCGCACTGAAACAGGGATGTTTTTCAAGTTCTAGGGCCATGGCTTTCTCGCTTATTGTTGAGGGCTGATGCTTGGCGCTGGTGGCTGGGTGCTGGTGGCTAGGTCAAACCGCATCACTGTTGAATCTGCCCAGCTCCAAGCCCCTAGCTCCTCGCTCCATGGTTGCTCTGTGGTTCGCCCGCACTCTTACATGTACGAGTAACCCCACGGGTTCTTTTCCTGTTTCTGTTGGATCACCGTGTTGATGATCGTGTCGAACAGGCGTTGCGAACCCTCATAACCCACATGCAATAAGCGTGCCCCGCCCACACGATCATGAATCGGGAAACCCACCCGCACCAGCGGAACGTCCAGTTTGCGCGCCATCGACTGACCTTTGCTGTGACCGATCAAAAGATCAGGCTTGATGTCGCTGATCTGAGCCTCGATTTCCAGAAAATCAACGCCTTCCAGCGCCGTGATCGGCCGATCCAGGTGTTCGGTCACCTGCTTGATCGCCGCTTCAAAGCGACCGGTCTTCTGCCCGCTTGCACATAGAACCGGCACGACTCCGATTTCCGCCAGTAAACTTGCCAGCCCCACCACCAGGTCTTCTTCGCCGTACACCACTGCTTTCAAATCGAAGCAGTGCTTGTGCGCATCGACAAACGAATCCAGCAGTCGGCCACGTTCCGCCGTGAACCGTTTGGGCACCGGCTGACCACTCACTTGCGACAAAGTCTCCATCAACCGATCCGTCGCCCGTACCCCAATGGGCAGCGGCAAAGCATGGCGATTCACCTTGCGATTTTCACTCAGCCAGGCCCCCGCCGTTTTGCTTTCGTCCCATGTTGAACCAAACTCAATCGTTGCCGCTGATTCATTCATCCGACGCAAATCAGCCACGGGCGTTCCACCGGGCGGCAGCTTGTGATAATCGTCCCACGTCGGACCATCCAACGTGTCGCTGTAATCCGGCAACATGATCGCCGACATGCCGAAGGCTTCGACGATTTCCCGCATGTGCCTCAGGTCCGACGGGCTGACCATGTTTGGAAATACGTTGATGGTCCGACCCTTCACTTGGCCACTGTTTTCTTCCTTCACTTGGCCACTTGGCCACTCGGCCACTTGGCCACTTCCTTCTTCCTTCACTAAACCAATTCCGGGAATACCCGGGCCCTCGGCTTGACCACTTCCTTCTCCGCCCCCTCTCCCTCCGGGAGAGTCGCAGACCCGCCGTGGTGGGGGTTGGGGTGAGGGCGTATCTTTCACTCGACCACTTGGCCACTCCGCCACTTGACCACTTCCCTCTTCCCCCACCAGCGTCATCACCACCCCTTTGACCGCATCATGAAACCCGTCCATGTGCGTGCCCCGATAACTGGCGGTCGATACATGCACGATCGGCGGAATCGCCTTGCCCTGGTTATCGCGCATGAATTCATGCAGGTGCATCTTCAAATCATCACCAATCGTTTCCGCCAGGCACGTCGTCGCCAGTCCGACCAGTTGCGGTTGATACGACTTGATCACGTTGGCCAGACCGACGCGCAGATTTTCACCGCCGCCAAAAATCGCGCTGTGCTCGCTGAAATTGGAACTGGCGATGTCCACCGGTTCCTTGAAATGGCTGATCATGTACCGACGGATGTACGTCGAACACCCCTGCGACCCATGCAAAAACGGCACACATCCTTCAATCCCTCGAAACACAAAACACGCCCCCAAAGGTGTGCACAGTTTGCACGCATTACGCGTCGCGGTGAAATTGGTTTGCACCTGCGGAAGTATCATCGTGATCCCTCCGCAATTCTGCCCCCTCTCCCTCCGGGAGAGGGTTGGGGTGAGGGCGTGTCTTTCGCTGAACCACTTCCCGGAATACCCGGGCCCTCGGCTTGACAGCCTCGTTCCCGGCTTGGATTCTCAATATTCGAAATTCGAAATTCGATATCCGAAATCGTATTCCCCGCCACTTGGCCACTTCCCTTAGCCACTGGGCCACTTCTTAATAGTCCCCAAACCGGACTTTTCACCGACGCATAAACCTCTTTGGCGAAGTTCAACATGCCTTCGAACCCCGCCAGCGCGATCTGACGTTCGTGATTGTGATCACAGAACCCCACGCCAAGTTTGTACGCGATCGGCCGTTCCTTCACCCCGCCGATGAACAGGTCCACCTTCTTTTCACGGATGAACTTGGCTAGCTCCAGCGGGTTGGTGTCATCCACCAGCACCGTGCCAGGGTCGCACAATTCCTTCATCTGTGCGTAATCATCCTTGTTCCCCGTCTGCGAACCTGCCAGCACCGTCTTCATCCCCAGCATGCGCAAAGCTCGCACCAGTGAAAACGCCTTGAACGCTCCACCCACGTACAGCGCCGCATTTTTACCCTGCAACGCCTGACGATATTTTTTAATCTCCGGCAGAATCCGCGCCGCTTCACTGCGCACCAGCTCCCGCGCCTTTTGCATCATCTCCGGGTGTTCCGGGAAGTACTCCGCCACGTCGTACAAAGCCTTGGACGTGTCCTCGATGCCAAAATACGAAGCACGGATGAAGGGGATGTTGTATTTTTCCTTCATCAGCTTGGCCAGATGCGTCATCGACCCCGAACACTGCACCACATTCAAACTCGCACCGTGCGATCGGCGAATGTCATCAATCCGCCCGTCACCGGTCATCGTGGCCACCACCTGCACGCCCATCTTTTCGTAATACTCGCGCAACATCCAGGTTTCACCCGCCAGGTTGAACTCGCCCAGCAGGTTGATGCTCGCTTTGGGAATGCCCGTGGTATCGCCCGTGCCGATGAGTCGTGACAGCGCATGACAGGCTGCTGCGTAACCATCTTTTTTGGTGCCCTTGAACCCTTCGCTGTGCACCGGCAGCACCGTCACGCCCGTTTCCGCACTGACCTTTTTGCACACCGCTTCAACATCATCGCCGATCAATCCGACGATGCAGGTCGAATACACAAACGCAGCTTTGGGTTTGTACTCGGCGATCAACTCGCGCAAGGCGCGGGTGAGTTTTTCCGCTCCGCCGTATATGACATCTTTTTCCTGCAAGTCCGTTGAAAACGACAACCGATGCAGTTGTGCCCCGCTGGACATGGCTCCGCGAATGTCCCACGTATATGCCGCGCAGCCGATCGGCCCATGCACCACATGCAGCGCATCGGTGATCGGGTACAGAACCACCCGTGACCCGCAGAACACGCACGCCCGCTGACTCACCGACCCGGCCACGCTCACCTTGTCGCAGCTCATTTCAAACGGCTGCGCACCAACCTGGTGAACCTGTGGCTTGCGCGATTCGAGAATATCAATCGGCGTGACGTCCATGGTTTCACCCAGGGGTTTGACAACCGCACCCGCCCGGTCCGCTCGGTCCCTCGCACACCCCCACCATCACGTCGCTGGCCTTGACCACCGCACAAGCTGGCGACCCTACTTTCAGCCCCAAACGTTCGCATGAGCTTTTGCTGATGATGGATGCAATTTCCATACCGCCCGGAAGTGCAATCACCACCTCCGCATTCACCACGCCGACGTTCAAAGCCTTGACCATTCCCGCCAGTTGATTACCTGCGCTGATTTTCATGTTGACCTTCGAGGTTGGATCGTTGCTAGAAAGCGTGTCTGAAGTCTGTAACGAGCCGCGACCGTGAGGGAGCGGAGCTTTACCTGTCTCGATCCGGAGGGAAGACCGCTCCCTCACGGTCGCGGCTCGTAAGCAACCGCTTCCCACACGATTTCTCAAAAAAAAGTCCGGGGCTTTACGACCCGGACCTTGATATTGCAAAGCGTTGTTCACGACTCGGCTTCTGCTTTTCCGATACCCGGGCCCTCGGCTTGTCAGCCTCGTTCTCGGCTTGATTTTGCAAATCCGAAATTCGAAATTCAAAATTCGAAATTCGTATCACATCGTCAACTCAAACGATTCTTCGCTGCTCTCGTTGTCCTGCTTATCCAGGAACAAGTTGAGGATTTTTTCCACCAGTCGGATACCGCCCTGATAACCCACGGTGGGGAAGTACGAGTGACCCACGCGGTCCACGATGGGGAACCCATGGCGGAGGAACGGAATGTTTTCATCCCGCGCGATGTACTTGCCATAGGTGTTGCCGATGAGCAGGTCCACCTTGTCGTTCTTGATCCACTGGTGCATGAGGAACATGTCCGCCTGTCCGCCCTGGCGCACCTGTGCGTCCTTGTGCTGATCGCCCAGCACATCAGCCATGCGCTTCAAAAACTTTTTGCCGGGTGTGCCGGTGACGATATATTTGGGCCGCATGTCCATATCGACCAAAAACTCGCTCAGGGCTACCAGTTGATCCGGGTCGCCCCACATGGCGACGGTCTTGCCGTAAAGGTACTGGTGCATGTCCGCGATGACATCGATGAGCCGACCACGATCGTTCAAAATCGACTGGGGCACATGTCCGCCGTTCTGTTTACGCAGGGCGGCGATGAAGCGATCGGTGCCGCGAATGCCGATGGGCAGGCCCATGATTTCAGCAGGCACGTTGCACTTGGTTTCCAATTCACGGGCAGCCGGTCCCGAAGTGATCGGCCCCAGCGCCAGCGTCAGGGCGCTGTCGCCCGAAGCCTTCACCTGCGCCACGGTCGCGCCGCCTTTGGGGTACATGTCGTACTTGCCGGTGGTCGGGGCATCCAGCACATCGCTGGTGTCGGGGTACACGATGGGCGACAAACCCATTTCGCGGACCAGTCGGCCCACTTCGCGCATGTCCGCCGGCTCCACCCAACCGGGCATCACGTTCACCTGCGTTTTGATTTTCTGATCGGTCGTGCTCTGTGCCAAACCAGTGACGATGCCCTTGCACATGTTGGCAAAGCCGGTGACCTGCGAACCTACATACGAAGGCGTGTTGCAGTAAATCACATGTTTATCAGGGCCGATCTTCCCGGCGGTGCGGGCCTTGTCCACGATCTGCGGAATGTCGTCACCAATGGTTTCCGACAAACAGGTCGTGTGCACCGCGATGACATCGGGGTTGTAAATCGAAAAAATATTTTCAAACGAGGTTTCTAGGTTCGCCCCGCCGCCGAAGACCGACGAGCCTTCGGTGAAGGAACTGGTGCCCGCCATGACCGGTTCCTTGTAGTGACGAGTCAACGTACTGCGGTGATACGAGCAGCAGCCCTGTGATCCGTGGCTGTGCGGCAGGCAGCGGTGAATGCCCAGCGCGGCATACATCGCGCCGATCGGCTGACAGGTCTTGGCCGGGTTGATGGTCAGGGCCTGACGTTCAACAACTTCCGTGGGTGTGTGGCGAAGAAGCATGGTCGGTATCCATTCAGGTTCGTGGTATGTGTTGCTTGAATGCACGATTCGACGTTTGTAACTAGTGGCTGGTGGCTAGGGGCTGGGGAAGACTCGGTTTGCGTCTGTCTTCCTAGCTCCTATCCCCCAACGCCCAGCCCCCAGTTTCATTCCATTTCGGGGTCGATGCCTTTGTTGATGCCCTTGGCAGCCGACGCCGCCGGCGTCAGGGTGTTGCTCTGTTCACTCTGTTCCCAGGGCGGGGCCACATGGCGCCAGATACGCGAGTTGAGCATCCGGTCCAGGTCCTTGTAGAAGTTCACCGCACCGGCGAACCCGGCGTAAGGTCCGCCGTAGTCGTAGCTGTGCAACTGCTTGCAGGGCAGACCCAGTTTCTGAATCACATACTTTTCCTTGATGCCCGCGCAGAACACGTCCGGCTTGTACATTTCAATCAGCTTTTCACTTTCGTAGTGGTTGATGTCGTCCACCACCAAGGCTCGCTGCGCCATGTCTTCCATCATGCCCGGATAGTCCTTCATCGCCAGACCCTGCGCTTCCAATGCTTTCAATTCCTCTTCCGATTTGCGCGGGTTGTAACGATCCGCATCCGCATCCACCGTCAACTCTTCAATGTTTCGGCTGTCAGCGTCGATCTGAATGTCCGGCAACACCCGACGACCTTCATAGTCATCACGATGCGCAAATTCGTAACCGGCTGCCACCGTCTTGACGCCGATTTCCTTGAACAGTTCCTGGTAGTGATGGGCTCGCGATCCACCCACGAAAAGCATGGCTGTCTTGCCTTCGCAACGTGATCGCACTTCCGCCTGATACTTGAGCACCGCAGGCATTTCCTCCGACAACACCATTTCAATTTTTTCGATCAGGCCCTGGTCCCCGAAGTATTGCCCGATTTTGCGCAGGCTCTTGGCGGTGGCGTCGGTGCCGATGAAGTTGACCTTGATCCAGGGTATGCCGAACTTCTTTTCCATCATGTCGGCCACATAGTTGATCGACCGGTGGCACATGACCATATTCAGGTCAGCGGTGTGTGCCTGTTCAAAGGCATCAATCGTCGAGTTGCCGCTGAAGGTGGAAACCAGCGTGATGCCACAGCGTTCAAAGAGGTCTTCGATCACGAACGCATCGCCGCCGATGTTGTATTCGCCCAGCAGGTTCACGAGGAACTTGCCCTTGGGTCGTTCATCGTTGTTGCCCAAAATGTGCTTGAACACGCCGTTGTTGGCGATGTGGTGACCAGCCGACTGCGACACCCCGCGATAACCTTCACACGAGAAGCCGAACACATTGATGCCCAGCTTCTCCTTCATCGTCCGGGCGACCTGATGCACATCGTCACCGATCAAACCGACCGGGCAGGTGCTAAACACGGCTATCGCCTTGGGGTGAAACAGGTCGTAGGCTTCCTGAATCGCCGCCGCCAGTTTCTTTTCGCCACCGAAAATGATGTTTTCTTCCTGCATGTCGGTGGAGAAGCAGTAAGGGATGTAGTTGTCATCTTCCTGCGTCGGGGGCTTGGTCTGATTGCGCCGGGTGAGCCATGAGTAGTAGCCACAGCCGATCGGGCCGTGGGTGATGTTGACGATGTCGCGCGTCGGTCCGAGCACCACGCCCTTGCAACCGGCGTAGGTGCAGCCGCGCTGGGTGATGATGCCGGGGATGGTGCGTACGTTGGCCTGAATCTGCGGCAACGGCATGCCCGCATCGTTCTTGTCATTGATGATGATCTGTTTTTCGCGCTTGCGAGCGACCTTTTTGGGGTAACTTTTAAGCAGCGTTTCCTTGGCGGTTTCGGAGGTCATCACGGCTGAGCCGTCGATGCCGGGGTTACCGGGGTTTCCGGAGGTTTCGGGCAGGTTATCCAGAGACATACTTTGCTCCTTGAGCAAGATGCAGTGTTCAACAGGTTCGAATCAAACCATTCACCACAGAGAAACGGTGCTGGGGGGCTAGTGGCTAGTTGCTTGGCAAAACAAGCAGC
This sequence comes from uncultured Phycisphaeraceae bacterium, assembly GCA_964427135.1. Classification (GTDB taxonomy): domain Bacteria; phylum Planctomycetota; class Phycisphaerae; order Phycisphaerales; family Phycisphaeraceae; genus JAJXSS01. The sequence continues at coordinate 17,443 of CAYRTH010000011.1, read as the reverse complement.
ACGATCGTTTTTGCCCAGCCCCCAGCCCCCAGCCACTAGCACCCAGCTATTTGATATTTCCATGATGGCTATCTTTGAACTGATCAGGCCGCGCCTTCGAGTACGCCGAATTCCATCAGCAGGGCTTCAAGCTCGGCAATCGACAAGGGTTTGGGGATGACGAACTTGTCGTTACCGTCAATGTTGCGCGCCAAGGCTCGGTATTCATCCGCCTGCGGACAGGTCGGGTTCCAATCGATGACCGTCATCTTGCGAATCTCGGCCCGCTGCACATCGTTGTCACGGGGGACAAAGTGAATCATCTGCGTGCCGAGCTTACGCGCCAGAGCTTCGATCATTTCCCGTTCGTTGTCGCACTTTCGGCTGTTGCAGATCAGGCCACCCAACCGCACCCCACCTGCCTCGGCAAACTTGACGATGCCTTTGCAGATGTTGTTGGCGGCGTACATGGCCATCATTTCGCCGGAGCAGACGATGTAAATTTCCTGGGCCTTGCCTTCGCGGATGGGCATGGCAAACCCGCCACACACCACGTCGCCCAGCACATCGTAAAACACGTAGTCGAGGTTCTGATCTTCTTTGTAAGCGCCAAGCTGTTCCAGCAGGTTGATGCTGGTGATGATGCCGCGACCAGCGCAACCAACACCGGGTTCAGGGCCGCCGGATTCGGTGCACAGGGAGTTGCCGTAGCCGGACTTGCGGATGTCATCGAGTTCGACATCTTCGCCCTCTTCACGAAGGGTGTCGAGCACGGTTTTCTGTGCCAGGCCGTGGAGGAGCAAACGGGTGGAGTCGGCTTTGGGATCGCAGCCGACGACCATGACCTTTTTGCCCATCTCGGCCAGGGCCGCGACGGTGTTCTGTGTGGTGGTGGACTTGCCGATGCCACCCTTGCCATAGATCGCTACCTTTCGCATGATGCGTCTCCTTTTTGTTGTTTCGTATGCTGGTGAGGGTTGTTTTTTGTGACCGGCGCGCAGTCACATTGGCTGCCGCGTCGCGGTGGTTTTTGTTGGCGTCGATTCGCTTGGTGTTGTCGGGTCTCGGAAGTTTGAATCAGGTGTGGAACCGCAACCTGATTCCCATCGTCACGCCAAGACATATGCGAGCGGCGTGCCAAACGAATTTTGGCATCAAATATTCACACTAGACTATCTTTTTTTGGCAAAAATGGACCATTGACCGGATAAATACCCATGAAATAGGCAAAGGAGGGCCTCTGTATTGCGACCGGGTTGCAAGACCCGTTTTGAACGTTTTGCCGATTGCATAGCGATGGCGCAGAAATACCAAGGTGTGCAGGCACGTGGTGCAAGAGCGCGCAACCACTGGGCAAAGCGCAGGTGTGCTTGCAAAGCGGCGGATGGTATCCGCCGTCTTTCTGTGATCATGGCAGTATCGCGGCGAGCCAACCGCCGATGACATCGGCGGCTTTGTAACTTGTACTGATGAACCAGCTTAACTCGTCCAATACCCAAGCCCTCGGTCGCCCCAAAGTCGGCGACCTCGTTCTTGGCTTGATAAATCCGAAATTCACATCACTCGACCACTTGGCTTCACGATTTTCTGTCGATCCGCCCCGGGTTCAACCGATAAATAGAACAAGGTTGAATCGACTTTAAAACAACCATTTTATGGTTGAGGTGATTGGTGGACATTGGGCTTATCTTCGGCATCATGGGCACGTGGGTGTTGCTCATCTGGGCGTTGATGTCCAGTGGCGACATTCGTTATTATGTGGACATTCCCAGCATCATTCTCGTGCTCGGCGGCACGTTCACCATCATGTTTTATGCTGCCCCCACCCGCAACCTCAAAAACCTGTTTCGTGTGTTTCGTAAATCCATGTTCCCCCCCAAGCTGCACGTTGAACAGATCATCGCCGACATGGTGCGTTACGCTGAGCAAGCCCGACGCAACGGCATCCTCAGCCTGGAATCAGTCACCCGTGAAATCGACGATCCCTTCTTGGTCCGCGGCCTGCAACTGGCCATTGACGGCACCGACCCGCAGCTCATCGAACAAGTGCTCAATGCCGAGATCGACGCCATCGCCGACCGACACGACCTGGGCAAATATATTTTCGACACCATGGCCAAGTACGCCCCGGCCTTCGGCATGATCGGCACGCTCATCGGGCTGATCGTCATGCTTAAAAACATGCAGGACCCCAAAATGATCGGCCCCGGTATGGCCACCGCCATTTTGACCACGCTTTACGGTGCCATCATTGCCAACTGCATCGCCCTGCCGCTGGGCGATCGCCTGGCTAAACGCTCGTCCGAGGAAATCATGGTCAAAACCATCATCCTCAAAGGCATCATGGCCATTCAATCCGGCGACAACCCGCGCGTCGTCGAACAAAAATTGCGCAGCTTTTTACCCACCAGCCCCGGCTCCGCCGACGATCAACAAGCTGCGTAACTCAACAGCCGATCACCACAGAGGCACAGAGGCGCAGAGTAGCACCGGGACAGAACACTGCGAAACGATCAAAGACATTACTGTTTTTGAAGGATTCGACCCTTGGCTACCGACCATCGAATGCCGAATATTGCGATTTGATTCTCTCTGTGTCTCTGTGTCTCTGTGGTGAATATTTCTGCAAGTTGAACCATGGCCAGACGTCCCAAAAAAGTCGGAGAAGGCGCGCCGATGTGGATCGTCACCTACGGCGACATGATGTCACTGTTGCTCTGCTTTTTCATTCTGCTGGCCGCGCTGTCCGAACTCAAACGCCAGGATGAATACCAGGCCATCGTCACCCAGATCATGAACAGCTTCGGCATGGCCAAGGGGGCTGGCGGTCGCACCACCTCCAACGAGTATCAGAAAATCAGCCTGATTCCGCTGCTTCAGGAAATGGAAAAGAAGAAGAGGGACCCCAACCAGTCGCAGACTCAGGACCCGGGCATGGATGGACAGGTGCCCCAGGTCACACGCATTCGTGAAGGCTTGCAATTCTCCGTCGGCGGACGCATCACCTTCGCCCCAGGCTCAGCCCAATTGAGTTCCGAAGCCCTCGCCCAACTCCGCAGTATCGCCGAGCTGATTCGCGGCAAGTCCAACAAGGTTGAGGTGCGCGGTCACGCCTCATCCATGGACCTGGCGCAAGGCTCACCCTTTGCCGACCTGTGGGCACTTTCACACGCCCGCGCCAAGGTAGCGCTGGACACCCTCGTGAAGGAAGGCGTCAAACCCCAACAAGTGCGATTGGTTGCCGTGGCCGACCACGAACCGCTGGTCACCCGTAAATACACCATGGGCGAACAGGAACCCAACCGCCGGGTGGAAGTGATCGTCAGCGAAGCCCTCATTCAGGACATGGCCACCCCCGAAGTGGCGCCAAGAGGGTGAAGAATTTCGAATTTCGAATTTCGGATTTAGCGGGAGGACTCGCTGTTGAAGCCATCGGATTTCGAAAATGACGAGTCAAGCCGAGAACGAGCGAACCGAAGGTGAGCGAGGGCTCGGGTATTTGTCCTTGAAGAACCTGAGGCGCTGGACTTAAAATGATTGGAGGGGTTTTCATTGCGAAATCCGACGACTTCGTCATCGGCTTGTCTTCAAATTCGAAATCCGAAATCTCGAAATTCGAAATTCCCCCTCACGGCAGCCCCACCCCATGTTCATACACCAACACCCCGCCCAGGTGGCCGGTGATGGCGATCCAACCCAGCGTGAACACGCTCAGAAACACCGCCAACACGATCGCGCTCCAGCGCACCGGCTTCCAGGCAATGGTGGACAAAGCCGTCAGCACTGCGCACCCCGCCATGAACGCCCAGACTTTTTCGCCCATTTCCTCGTGCTCGTGCACAGCCATGGCCACCCGATCCGACACCCCCGCCTGCTGGGCTGCGGCGTGCCCCGATTGCATCGCCAGGACCGACGTCACCACCCCGATGGCGTAAATGCAAACGATCAGCCAACGCACCGCTTCCGACTTGGCGCGACTCATGATCAGCCAGAGCAACAAGAACGGCCCCAACATGCCAATGGCAATCGGCAAATGCACCATCATCGCGTGCAACGTGTGCGGTTGCCGGGTGGCTTCGAAAATGTCATGCAATATCGTGCTCATGCTTCCATAGCATACCCACAACACCTCCCCACGCCTGATCGCATGTATCACAGCCACGCCTGATCTTCGTAAGCGTGTGGATCACACACGCTTTCCTCACTGCGATGAAGACCAGGATCGTCTTTTCACCAACCACTACATCTGTTCAGTGTTGAAAGATTTCTCTCATCACACATCAAAGTACATACAGAACTCATACGGATGCGGACGGGTGCGCAGTTCCTGTACTTCGGTCTGCGTCTTGTACCCGATCCAATGATGAATCAGGTCGGCACTGAACACGCCGCCTTCCAGCAAATAATCATGATCGCGTTCCAGGGCTGCCAACGACTCGTGCAAATCATGCGGGGTTGATTCGATGGCTTCGTATTCAGCCTTGTCGAGGGTGGTCAGGTCCTTGTCCATCGGGGCGCCGGGGTCGATCTTGTTGCGGATGCCGTCGATGGCGGCCATGGTCATGGCTGCAAACGCCAGGTACGGGTTGCACGACGGATCAGGGCAGCGAAACTCCAATCGTTTGGTTTTGGGGTTGTCCTGATACATCGGAATGCGCACCGCAGCAGCGCGATTGCGTGTCGAATAAATCAGATGCACTGGCGCTTCATACCCCGGCACCAGCCGTTTGTAGGAATTGGTCGTCGGGTTGGTGAACGCAAGCAGGGACGGGGCATGTTTGAGCAGTCCGCCGATGGCGTACAACCCCATTTCCGACAGCCCGGCATAGCGCTTCCCGTAAAACAGATTGATGTTCTTTTTCCACAACGAAAAATGGGTGTGCATCCCCGAACCGTTGTCGCCCAAAAGCGGCTTGGGCATGAACGTGGCCACCTTGCCGTGACGGGCTGCGACGTTTTTAGCCACGTATTTGTAATACATGCACGTGTCGGCCATGGCCAATAGTTCCTGGTAACGCAGGTCGATTTCCACCTGTCCGCCCGTGGCCACCTCATGATGATGACCCTCCACCGGCACGCCCCAGCCCCTGAAAATGTTCACCATCTCCGAGCGAATGTCGTGCAGCGAATCCGTCGGCGAACAGGGGAAAATGCCCTCTTTCTGTTTGACCTGCGTGCCCAGGTTGGTCGGATCGAGTTTGCCCCGGTTCCAAATCCCTTCACGTGAATCGACGAAGTATTCCGCATGGTGGATGGATTGATCAAAACGCACCTGATCGAAAATAAAGAACTCACATTCGGGGCCGAAGTAGGCGGTGTCGGCGATGTCGGTCTGACGCAGAAAATCGACAGCTTTGCGGGCGATGGAGCGCGGGTCCTTCGAATAATTTTTGCGGGTCACCGGGTCCTTGATGTCACAGATGATCGACAAGGTCGGGTGCTGATAAAAGGGGTCGATGCGTGCCGTGTCAGCCACGGGACAGAGCAGCATGTCGCCTTCGTTAAGGGCCTGCCAGCCGCGCACGGATGAGCCATCAAAGCCAAAGCCGTGGGCGAAGGTTTGCAGAGTCAGCTCTTCGGCGGTGAAGGTGCAGTGCTGCCAGAGACCGGGGAAATCGCAGTACACCGCATCGATGAATTCGATTTTTTTGGACTTGATCAGTTGCAAAACCTGCTTGGGTGTCATGGGCGACTCCGTGAACGGGGGTGGATTGACTGGTAACAGCATACCCCGTGAACGCGTTGAATTTCGAATGTGGGATTTCGAATTTCGAATTTGCAGACAAGCCGAAGACAAACCGACCCCGCCCCGGGGGGGGAGGTTGAGGACTCGGGTATGGTTTGGGGTATTGCTTCAATTGATCGACATGCGTTTGTCCTGGTTGACACCCTTGAGCCACTTGGCCGGTCGCGCTCTGGCGATTAACCTAACGACATGTCCAGCAAACTCCTTGAATGTTTCCCCAACCCTCAACCCAAACGTGCCTACACCATTACGCATGTGTCGGAAGAGTTCACCAGTGTCTGCCCCAAAACCGGACACCCGGATTTTGGTTCAGTCGAACTGATTTACGCCCCCGACAAGCGGTGCGTCGAATTAAAAAGTTTGAAGCTGTATTACCAGAGTTTCCGCAATCAGGGCATTTTTTACGAAGCGGTGACCAATCGCATCGCCGACGACCTGGCCAGGGCGATGAAACCGCGCTGGATGATCGTGCGCACGCACTGGAAAGGCCGCGGCGGCATCCGTTCGGTCATCGAAGTGACGGTTGGCAAAGTGCCTCTGTGATTCAATGGTTGGAAGCAGACCGCATTGATTTCACGCCTGAACTTCACGTCGCGTGAAGTTCAGGATTGTTTGCCTGTAATGTTGTAGAAAAACCATCCTGATCTTCGTTAAGGACAACGAAGATCAGGCGTGGATGTCGTTAGACCATCACGACGCAGAATGCTATCGTATGGCTCTTTCCAAATTCGCTTAGCCCACGGAAACCGACCATGAGCATTTTGATTGACAAGTCCACCCGTGTGATCTGCCAGGGCATCACCGGTTCCGCCGGTTCGTTTCACACCAAGGCCTGCCTTGACTACGGTACCAAAATGGTCGGCGGGGTCACGCCCAACAAAGGTGGCAGCAAAGACGCCAACGGCGTGCCGGTGTTCAACACCTGTTACGAAGCGGTGCAGGCCACCGGGGCCCAGGCCACGATGATTTTCGTACCCCCGCCCTACGCCGGCGATGCGATTCTCGAAGCCGCGGATGCGGGCATCAAACTCATCGTCTGCATCACCGAAGGCATTCCGGTGACCGACATGACCCGGGTTCGCAAACAGCTCGAATCGCAGATCAACAAAACCTTCCGACTCATCGGCCCCAATTGCCCTGGTGTCATCACGCCGGGGCAGTGCAAAATCGGCATCATGCCCGGTTACATTCACAAGCCTGCGGAAAAGGCCGAGGCCGGCCGAGCGGTGGGCATTATCAGCCGTTCCGGCACGCTCACCTACGAAGCCGTTTGGCAGTGCTCGAACCTGGGCATTGGTCAAACCACCTGTGTCGGCATCGGTGGCGATCCGGTGCGGGGCATGAGTTTTGTCGATGTACTGGTGCTGATGAACGCGGACCCGCAGACCGATGGCATCATTCTGATTGGCGAAATCGGCGGTACGGATGAAGAAGCAGCGGCAAAATTTATCAAAAATCATGTGCGTAAACCGGTGACGGCTTTCATTGCCGGTCGCACCGCTCCGCCGGGCAAACGCATGGGTCATGCCGGCGCGATTATTTCGGGAGGCGAGGGCACGGCTGAAAGCAAAATCGTCGCCCTGCGCGAGGCCGGGTGCCTGATTGCCGAAAGCCCTGCCGACCTGGGTTCCACCATGGCCAAGGCGCTGGGCCTGACGCATTGAGTCATTGGAAGTGGTCGAGTAGTCAAGTGGTCAAGTGGCCGAGTGGACAAGTGAAAAAACCAGGAATGATTCACGCCTGAACTTCACGACCGCGTCACATCATTACGCAATGATCGTAATACCAACACCACGCCTGAACTTCACGACCGCGTGAAGTTCAGGATTGTTTGCATTGGCACATGTTGTTATTGAAAAACCATCCTGATCTTGCTTGCAGACAAGCAAGATCAGGCGTGGATGATTCAAAAATCACCCCATCACCCCATCACCCCATCATGGATTTTTGGCGCGGTAGAGCAGCACGGTTTTGCCGACCACGGCCACCAGTTGAGCTTCCACGGCCTGGGCCACTTCATCGGCGATGGTTTGTCGCGCATCCCCCTGCAGTTCTTTGGCCAAGCGTAATTTGATCAGTTCCTTGTGTGACAGCAGGCCGTTGAGTTGGGTGATAAACCCGGGGGTTAAACCGGCTTTGCCCAGCTGCGCATCATCACTCAAAGTTTGGGCCTGCTGTCGGAGTTGTTTACGCTGAGCGGAGGAGAGAGTCATGCACAGATGATAACAGCGGTCGAGTGGTCGTACTTGTTTTGACGCCGTGCCCTTGAGGGCCGGATTTGATGGGTCAACAAAACATCCGGGGCTAAAGCCCTCGGCATCATCTGGTGGATAAGGCACTGGCAGACAAGCTGCCCGTGGCATGCCTGCGTTCGGCAAACAATCCTGAACTTCACAAAGACGTGAAGTTCAGGCGTGGTGCGATCATCACGCGGCAATCGACATCGGCTGACGTTGCAGCGCCAGGGCCGCCTGGTACACCTTGTCGAACGTGGCGGCGCCCCAGCGATGTCGCAGTATGGCGCGCTCTTCAGGGGTGCATTGGATCAAAAAATCCGAATCTTTGACAAATAGACCAAACAACTGGCCGGGGTCCAAAAACTGGCGCTGTGCCAGGTGATCGATGCCCACCGGTGAAACGCGGTAGGGGTTATTGGTGATGAACCAATCGTGCAGCGAAACACTGGTGACGCTCACCTGATCGACCAGTTGCAGATGCTGGGCGAAGTGGTGCATGTCCAGCCGTTTGCCTTCGACCTGGTCATCGGTCGATTGGTCGTAGGTGCGTTTGTCGCCCCAGGCATCAAAGCCCAGCACGGTTTCGAAAAACAGCGCGTGCCCGGCACTGATGCTGATAAACAAATCATCGACCTGATGCTCGGCTGCGTACGCCCAAATCGCACGACACAATTCCAAAAACGCCCTGGTGGCGCGATAGTCTCCCGCCACCGCCAGGTTGGTCACTTCCGCCACCTTGCGACCCTGCTTGCGCAGAGCGTTGATTTCATCCGCGAAAACATCGTCCGAGGGCAGCCCCATGTCCGGCGAATCGAACACCAATCCGATGACCCCGACGGTCTGCCCCTCGGACTTGGCGACGAACGTGGCGGACTGGGCGACCGCTTCGTAGGTCCGCAAACGCATGTGCGAGGGTTGCGGCAAAATGTAGCCCTGCTGCACGTAGGTGTCATGCACCAGGTGGTAGGCTTGCTGAAGTTCCAACATGCTGCCGACGCGCCAAACCCGCAGGGCGCCGGTGAGGTCGAACATGCCCATTTTTTCCAAGCGGTTGACCCGACGACGCAGTCGCTCGGTGCGCTGCACGGGGCTGATGTCCGCTGGGTCGCCAGTGGAACCGGTGGCAACAGGGCTGGGTGTCAGTGTGTTGATCATCGTGAACCTCCATGCCAAGGGTTTGAATGATTTTGACCGTTCCGTAACACGCGAACTCGTGGACTCTGGATAAGCTGTACAATTGGGGAAAGGCTGGGGAGATAGTTAAAACGGTAAAAGGGTATCACTATCGTGAATGGGGGCGGGTTGTAACGGTTGTAGCGCGTATTCGGGCATGTGCTACCAAGGGGATGAATCGAAGCTATACAACAGAGTTTCACCACAGAGGTCGCAGAGAACGCGGAGCAGACAAACCGCATCAAAAATCTCGTATTTGTGTTTTTCTCTGCGCTCTCTGCGTACTCTGCGGTGAAAATAGGCTGAGCGAAGACGGTTGACAATCGCCACTGGTCAGGGCGAGCGTAAAAAGCAGTGAAATACCAAACGCTGAAACGGAGCGGGGGTCGAACCAGCCCGGCCCCATGGGTTTGGACACATGGTTGTACGAATGCCACGGGAGTCACATCATGGTTGTTGCGTTGCCAGCAAGGGCCAAACAGGTGCGTCGTGTTCGCCGAGCGCTTCAAGCCAGGCGGTTGCAGGCCTCGCGCCAATGGACGGAAAAAGAACAGATACAGGCTTTGCGCAAGGTGGTGCAACGAGCGATGTCGCTGCCGATGTATCGCGATTTGTGGAAGGGGCAAGCCCGGCTGATTCGACAGGCCGATACCCTCCAAACGTTGCTGGCTGCTTTGCCAATCATCGACAAACCAAAGGCGTTTGGGGATCACCGACTTGACGAATTGCTTCCATCCAAGCGGATGCGTCAGGTGGGGTTGGTGTACAGCAGTTCGGGGTTCAGCGGTCGATTCGCCTGGGGCGTGGAAGCACGTGAGGCCCGCGACGATTTGGGGATGGGGTTGGATGTGTTGCTGGACTTGCTCTTTGACGTGGCGAGCAAGCCCGCGTTGATCATCAACGCTTTGCCGACGGGGGTGCGTATTGAGGCAGAGTTGCCGGTGGTGATCGAAACCGGGCCTCGTGCGGACAGCGTGGTGGCTGCGTTGCGTACCTTGCGACCCTGTTTTGGGCAGACCATCGTGGTGGGCGATTGGGCGTTGCTCAAGGAGGCGATCGAGCAGGCGACGCAGCAAAGAGTGCTGAGTGCCCGGGGCGGGCCGATGCACCTGATCACCGGCGGGGACTGGATTGCTGAAAATTGGCGAAGTTATGTGATGGGTTTGCTCGCCCGGGTACACCCGAAATTGGCCGGTCAATGTGTGATCAACTTCGGCGTGTCGGAACTGGGCTTGAGCGTTGGACTGGAAACCAAGGCTTGCAAACTCACTCGACAGGCGGCCCATGCAGACCCAAAACTTGCCGAGAAATTGTTCGGCGTGTCGCGGGGGGTGGTGGTGCCGACGCTGGTGCAGTATCAGCCTTGGGACTACGTGATCGAGACGACGGAAGTGGACGGCCAGGAGCGGCTGGTGGTGACGACGTTGCAAAAGGATCGGCTGTTGCCACTGGTGCGCTACACCACGGGGGACCGGGCCAGGGTCTGGTCGTATGAGCAATGGTGCGGGGCATTGGAACATGCGGGAAGACCTGATTTAAAACCCAAAGAAGGGTTGCCGATGCTGGCGATTGGTGGCCGAGGGCTTAGGGGAGTTCCGAGTTTACCGTCGATAAGTCCTTTGGGGGTGCGTGAGGCTATTTTTTCGGTCAGTGGGTTGGCGGAACGGGTGACCGGGCATTTCGTGGTGGAGCAAGTAGGTCAACGTCGGCAGCTGACGATGCAACTCAAACCAGGGGCCAAAGTCCCTGCGCTGGCGGTGCAACTTTTCCAAAAGCAACTGCAACGAACGTTAAACCAAACGATGCCGGTTCGACTCATCGACTATCACGATTACCGTCCCGGCATGTCGCTAAATTACCTGCGTAAGTTTGACCATGAATTGTGATCGGGTGATAAGTGATTTGCGAAAAATCGGCAATTAAAAAGGGGCCTTGGCAGGCCCCCGCGTCAGGTTGAATGAGTTGGAGATGTTTCATGCGATACGACGTCGGCGCGTGCCAGCCATGCCAGCGGCCAAAAGACCCGCCAAACCGAGCACCGCGCTGGTGGGTTCGGGAATGGCGCGAACACGAGCACGAATGGGATCATCGACCGAAAGCAGCCACTTGTTGCCAAAGGTTTCAACAGGGTCGGCTTCAGCGGTGAAATTGACTTCCAGCGCGGATTCAAAAAGGTCATTGCCAGGACCAACGCCCCAATAAGGTACTGCTCCGAATTCAGCCGTCCATCCGCCCGAAGCACTGGCAATTCCCGAGCCTAAGCCTTGGGGCAGAAACAGGGTGAAAAATTCGTTAACGGGATCAAGGGCATTGAATCCGGGGACGGAGGACCATGTCCAAAGAAGGTTGCCGGTGGTGATGGTGGGGTAAACCGGATTGCCACCCGCCCACGAACCGGGGGCAGCAGCGCCACCACTGACATCGTAAGTACCCACAGGCACTTCAAACACGGCTGTATGAACACCTACACCCGCAATTCGCTGGGCGAATCCGCCGCCGAAGATTTCGAGCTTGGTATCCTGCAAGCCCCAGAAGATACCCACCAGATGGCTCGAAGCCGTGGCATGGTTGTAGAGCGTCTGCGTGCCGGTGGCGTTGGTAATTTCACGAATCTGGAAAACACCCCAGGTGTCACCGGTATTGGGGTTGTTGGGCCTAGGTGCAGTCTGCGGCAAAGCATTGAGGGTTGCAATATCAACAGCAACGTTGCCCGTTCCGCCGTAGGTTCCATCTGGAAGCGCTGTACTGTAAAGCGTTCCTTCATCAACCCCCTGAAGTTTCATACGAACACCGCCCGTGTATCCGCCGAAGCTGATCGCCATCGCATTGCCTGCGATGAAACTACTCAATGCAATCGCCGTCACCCCCGCTCCGATTCCTTTGACTTGCAACATGATTCCCTCTCCTTGTAACGAACCTTCATCCAAACAACTGGTGGATGAATCCCCATTTGCTCCTCCAACATGAAGGAGTCACCGCAGAATTTCTCCAAGCTAATCCATACATTATAATGCCTTATCTTGCCCAGTCAATACAATTGACATGTTTTTCACAGAACGGGGAAAATGCGTATCTGACTCAGATGAACACCTGAGAACAACGGGTCGCATGATTTTTGATATTGAGTGCGGCGGGTGGCTGTGGCACGTCTGCGTGCCACAGACCCACTTTGCGGTGGGGCAGTCAAAGACGCCTGCCCACAGGCACGCGGCACTTTGAAGTTGTCGAGGTGTGCTGGGAATGACGCCGTGCCCTTTAGGGCCGGATATTGGAGCCTGAAATCCGGGGCTAAAGCCCTCGGCGTCAAGCGCTGAACAAATGGGTCAGTCGTACCATTCCTCGTAAGTTGTAAAATCACTCGGCCACTTGATCACTTTCATTCACTTGATCTGACTCATCTTGATCGGGCAACGGTTTTTCGCCGACTCGGTCACCGCATACAACACCTTTTGGGTTTCAAACGCATCCGCAAAATCCGGCAGGGGCACGATCGGCTCCTCCCCCGCCAGGGCGACGCAGATATCAGCCGCCATGTTGATGAACGAATGTTCATAGCCGACGATGTGGGCGGTGGGCCACCAATTTTTCGCCCAGGGGTGACCGCTGGCGCCGCTGGTGACGTTGATGCTGGACCAGCCTTGCAGTTTATTTTCCAAGGTGGCGTCGTACCAGTCCAGCACGTTCATGTTTTCAAAGTCGAACCGGATGCCACCCTTTTCGCCGTGTACCTCGATGGTGTTGGCGTTTTTGTAACCGGTGGCCAGACGGGTGGCTTCGAAACTGGCAACCGCGCCGCCGGCCAATCGCGCCAGAAAGAGTACCGCATCATCGACGGTGGACTTGCCCTTTTTCGCCGACTTGGCAGCACCTTTGCCGGAAATTTCCCCGCCGTAGGACCCGGGGATGTAGCGTTCCTTGATGAAGGTTTCCAGCACAGCACCGCTGATTTCGGTGATCTCCTCACCGGTGATAAAGCGTGCGGTGTCGATGGAATGCGCACATAGATCGCCCAGCGAACCGGAACCCGCCACATCGCCCTGAAAGCGCCAGATGAGGGGGGCATCGGGGCCGGCCCAGTCCTGCAGGTAGTTGGCACGCACATGATAGATTTTGCCGATGCGTCCTTCCTTGACGATTTGATGCGCCAGGGCAATCGCCGGGCAGCGGCGATAGTTGTACCAGACGAAGGTCTGACACTTTTTAGCCTTTTTCGCAGCCTGCATCATGGCGCGGGCGTGGTCCAGATTGTCGGCCAGGGGTTTTTCACAAGCAACGTTTTTGCCGCCTTCCAGTGCCGCGATGGCCATCTCGGCGTGCATGTGATTGGGCACACCGATATCGATCAGGTCGATCTCCGGGTTCTCAATGGGCAGCTTCCAATCGGTGGTGAAGTTGTGCCACCCCCAGCGTGCGGCAAAGGCTTTGAGTTCCTCTTCATTCCGCGCGGCAATCGTGTGCATCGCAGGCTGACGCGACAGATCGAAAAATTTGGGAACCTTCATCCACGCATTCGAATGGGCACGCCCCATGAACTTGGAACCGATCAGCGCGATGTCGATTTGTTCGCCAGCCATGATGTTACTCCCGTGATGATGGATCAAAAATAATGGATATTGGATAATGTACCAACATGAAAGCCCGACGCGAGTATAGGGTCTTCATAGCCGCGGGTGGCAACCCGCGGTGTCAAGGATATTTGTTTAGCGCGGACGCTTTGCGTCGGCGCTTCTTGTGGTTTGAAAACAATCCTGAACTTCACCCAGACGTGAAGTTCAGGCGTGAATGGATCACGGGGGTGTCTGAAAAACCTGCAGCCATAATAAAAGCCCAGGCATGGCTATGCCTGGGCTTTGCGTTGTGATGCGTAAAAACGTTGTCGGATCAGGCCATGACGTAACGACCGCCACGAGCGTCTTCCGCTTCGACGCGCTTGACCGTGCCGCTCTGCACCAGTTTAGTCAGAGCGTTATTGGCGCTGCCGCCGCGACCTTCCTTGGCCCAGTGTTCGTTGACTTCCTTGGCGTTGGGGCGGCCATGCTTTTTGATGAACGCCAGCACCGATTCCTCACCGGTGGTATCGAACTTGCCACGGGAGCGTTTGCCGGCTTTCCCGCCGGGTTTGGGACCGGGCTTGGCCTTGCCGACGGTTCCCAAACTCAAACCCGAACCGCTGAAAATGGCGTCGATTTCATCAATCTTGGCCTGGGTCTTGTCGATCACAGCCTGCAACTTGGAACGTTCACCCAGTAACTTTTTGAGTGAGTTCTGCAGCATCTTGGCGGGCGACATCTTGGGCATAATCCGATACTCCTATGAACGTGAGTCTTCCTGACATCGGAATACAACACGCATATTTGACAGGCTTGCAACTCCACATTATTACCAACGATTACTATCGCCCTCGGAAATGATATTCATATGGTAGTCACGTTCCTACCAAGATGCAAGTAGCAAACCAGGGAATCAGGCAATTGACTGAACCAGGGTTGATACAGACCCAGAACAATCGCATTTACGAGCCGCGACCGTAAGGGAGCGGTGCTTTACCTGCCTTGATCCTACGGGAAGACCGCTCCCTTACGGTCGCGGCTCGTTCAATCGATCTGCATCCGTTTGCCCCCTGCGACGGGGCGGGACAATCGGTATCATGCCCGGCATGACACAGACATTGACACAACAGATGGAACTGCTCTGCCGGGGGGTCGAGGGCGTTTACAGTAGCGAGGAGCTGCAACGCAAACTGGCGTCGGGCAAACGTCTGCGCATCAAGCTGGGCATGGACCCCACCGCCCCGGACCTGCATCTGGGCCACACGGTGGTATTGCGGAAGCTCCGTCAATTCCAGAACCTGGGCCACAAGGCGGTGCTCATCATCGGCGACTACACCGCTCGCATCGGCGATCCGACCGGACGCGATACCACCCGGCCGATTCTCGATGATGCGACCATTCTCCGTAACGCCCAAACCTACCTCGACCAGGCCGGCAAGGTCTTGGATACCTCCGCAGACAAACTCGAAGTGCGTCATAACAGTGAATGGCTATCGAAACTATCCTTCGCGGATGTCCTCAAACTCACCGGCCAAATGACCGTCCAACAGATGCTCCATCGGGAAAACTTTGCCAAGCGGATGGAAGCGGGTAGGGAAATCATGGTCAGTGAGTTCATGTACCCGCTCATGCAAGGGTACGATTCGGTGGTAGTGAATTCGGATGTGGAACTGGGAGGCACCGACCAGACGTTTAATAACCTGGTGGGACGCGACCTGATGGCGAAGTATGGCTTGGAAAAGCAGGTGGTGATGGTGATGCCGATTTTGGTGGGATTGGATGGTAAGGAGAAAATGAGTAAATCCAAGGGGAATTACGTGGGCGTGACCTTTGAACCCGAGGATATGTATGGGAAGGTGATGAGTATCCCCGATGGTCTGATGCCCAATTACTTTACGCTTTTGACGGCATTACCCAAGGATCGATTACAAAGTTTGCTGGACCCACAGGTGACGCATCCGAGGGAGGCCAAGGACATCCTGGCACGGGTGATCGTGGAGGAATTTCACGGTTCGGAAGCCGCCAACCGCGCTGCGGAGGAGTTTCGTCGTCGCTTCAGTCAGGGGATGTTGCCGACGGATATCCAAACCAAAGCGGTGACCACTTCGCCGATCAGTTTGATAGCATTGATCCGTGAAGTAGGTTTTGCCACCAGCAATGCCGAGGCTCGTCGTAGTATTGAACAGGGAGCGGTATCGATCCATGGTGAAAAAAATAGCGACCCCAAGGCGATGGTGACAATCGAGGGTGAATTGATATTGCAGGTGGGCAAACGCAGGGTGTGCAAGGTGGTGTATCAGGGGTGAATGCCCGCACCTGAATCAAGTGGTTTCGTATGTTTAGCGCTGACGCATTTCATCCATGCGTGGTTAATAAAAAACCGCGGGTTGCCACCCGCGGCTAGACGGAACATCGCATCATTCTTCATAGCCGCGGGAGGCAACCCGCGGTGAGTTCGATACAAAGAACTTGACGACTTGACGATTTGTTCACTGGATAGCTGGACTTGATCCATCAATCGCGCTGTTTGCGTTCGCGCTTGGGTCGTTCGCTGCGATTATTCTGACGGTTTTCCTGGGCGCCTTCGCGCTTGTTCTGGCGATTATCCTGCGCGGTATCGCGTTTTTCCTGCCGATTCTTCTGGGCTTCTTCCGTACGTGCTTTACGCTGCGCAGCGGCTTCGCTGTTGCCCTGTGCCGATGTGCCGGATGCCTGCTGTGACGTGGTCAGGGCCTGGCGCTCCGCATCCACCGCTTTTTCAGGTCTGCTGCCGACTTTGCCATCACCATCGACATCGGTTTTCGTCACCGTGCGTGTGCCTTGGTAGCTGCCGCCCTTGCCATCTTCATCGCGTGTGAAGGTGCCATCTTTTTCAATGGTGATCGTGTCGCCCGACTTGGTCATGATAGTGCGATCGACATCGACCGTGGCTGTGCCGTCGCCGTTGCGAGTGATGTTGCCATCGGTCTCCGCCGTCCAGTTCGCGCCTTTGCTGTTGGAACCGCTGGTGGTTGATTCCCAGGTACGTCCGTCTTCGGCACGGGTGGTGCTGCCGGTGGTGCTGCGATTGCCGGTCACGCCGTCGGAACGTACGGTTTCCGCATCACGATTGAAGTTGACAGTACTGTCATCGACGCGCTCCCATGAACCGGAGCGCTGGGTCTGGTAGTCGATGCTTTTACCGCCAGCCCCCGTGACGGTTCCGTCGGTGTTGCTGGTCCATGTGCCGGTGCCGTCGCCGGTTTTGCTGCCGCTGCCGGTGGTGGTCGATTGCAGCGTTCCGCCGCGCTCGTTGGTGATGCTGGTGTCGCGCGTCCAGGTTCTGCCATCCTCGGTCTTGGTGACATTGACATCATGCGTGACGGTGGCTGTGCCTGTGCCATTTTCACCCGTGCCGGTGACATCGGTCATCACGGTGATGCTGCCGTCTTCATTGACGATGACCTTGCGTTCGCCATCGACCGTAACCTGTTTGGTGGTGGGCTCGACGGGTACGGTGGTTGATTCCTGCGCCAAGGCAGTGGTTCCCGCCAAACCCAGACAACCCAGTGTCAGCAATGTTGCCAGATGCAACGAAGCGGCGTGAAAAGTGGTGATTGGACGTGACATCGAAAGCTCCTTTTTGAATACCATCGGTTCACCCAGTTCGCGGGTTCATCAGTCCAACGCCGCAATCAGTGGGTCTATTGCATGCCGGTTTTACCCTTAGCTGCTACGGACATTCAAGCTTGCCATTGGGATCCGTCGATAAGGCGCAT
>CAYRTH010000010.1:35180-39292 GCA_964427135.1 uncultured Phycisphaeraceae bacterium | reverse complement strand
ATTCGAAATTCGAAATTTTCTGCGCACTCGACCACTCGACCACTTCGTTCACCCGTATCCCAACGCACGCAAATCATCTTCATCCAATCCGAAATGGTGGCCGATTTCGTGAAGCACCGTCACGCGAATTTGATGTTCCAATTCGCGCATTGGCTCGCTGTCAGATGATTCACGTCCCCAACGCCGCCCCCGGCCCCGCCCACGTTGCCCGCTGCGATACCCCGACAGGTTCATGATCGGCTCACGAAAAATCATCATCTGATCGGGTAACGTGCCGCTGTGTTGGACACTGCGATAAGTCAGCGCGATGCCCCAATGCAGCCCGCACAACCCTGAACCATCATCATCGACATGCAAATCACGTAACACCGCTTCCGAGGGGTAATCCTCCACCACCAAGGGCACCTCCTCGAGCAGTTCATGCAAATGCGCAGGCAACTGGGCCAATACCGTTTCCAGCACCTGGTCAAACATCGCCCTGTCCGATGCACTGATCATGTTGGTAAGGTTACCGTAACTTCATAAAGGGTGGGGCAGGCGTCCCGCCTGTCAATGAGCCGAAGGCTCATGTTTATGCAAAGTAACATTCGACATGGGCTTGATCGCCCATTGGCAGGCGGGACGCCTACCCTACCGATTCAACAGGCGGGACGCCTGCCCTACCGTTCATTGAGTGATGAAACATTTTCCAAGTGACCCCTTCCTCCACGTCCGCATAATCTTTGCCCATCCGTTGCAAACGGCATTTTCATCAAAAACATAACAAGCCTTATCAAGCGGACACTTGCATCAGCCGATGGTTTTCATGGTTGAGGGCGTTCCGTTTTTTTGTTGAGTATGCATGAAAATGTATCTGGCACGTTTCATATCCACTTGCTTATGGGGGGGCCGACGCCTTGGGCTGTCGCTGCGCCAATCACATCAAGCCGAGTCACAACATACCCATCATCATCCCAACGAAAATCGTCAACGTCACGGATGCACATCGGTTGTTGATGATCGTTTGACGGAGCTTGCCACCGCCTTCACCCAGGGCCGACTTGCCTACGCTGAACTCGAATTATTCAGTTGGCTGCGTGAACCCGACTGCCCCATCCAGGCCCGCATCATGCTCGCTGCCGCCTGGGCCGTGCGTGGTCAAAATGAAAAAGCCCGCTCCCTGCTCACCCATCTGCCTCGCCCGCAAATCGAACAACTGATTCAAAGCCACCTGGGTTACGCTCAACTGTTACTCACGCTGCAAACCGCCTGCGACCTGACCCAGGCTGCCCGTCGCACTCTCACGCTCATGGATCGCGCCCACGGCCACGACCCGCAGGTTCGCCGATGGATCAGCGCCATCGACGCACCCGGTCGTCACGACCTGCCCCGCTGGTCTCCCGCCTGTGTCGAACAATTGGCTTGTGATCTGCTGGGCCGACTGCACCTGCTTCCCGCACTGGTCAGCGCTCAGAAAGTCGCCCCCGATATCGACCACATGCACCTGCTGCGCCTGGCGGGTCAGCGTTTGCTGCGCGATGTGACAAGCCCGAGGCAACAACTCACCCTGTCACAAGCCATGGCCCAACTGGCGCTGCTCACCGGCGACAGCGACGACGCCCGACGCTGGGCGCATCGTGGTTTACGTATCGATCCTTATTGCGCAACCCTCGCCCTGGTACTGGCACAGGTGCGTGATGAAGCGGTCGTCGGTCCCCCGGCCATCACCATACTGGCTCAGGTGGCGGAGCATCACCCGCAATACCCCGATGTGCAGGCGGCGCTGATTCGTCGTGAACTGCATGACGGTCATCCCGACAATGCCCGCCTGCGTTTACAGCGCTGGATGCAGCGCCAGCCCCATCAACCGCTGGCGCTCAAACTGGCGCAGGAGTTGGCCGCATGAACCTGCCCCAGCGTGACACCGCACAAGCGCAGTTGGATCGCGCCCTGCTCGCCTTGGAAGCAGGTCGTTTGACCATGGCCGACGATCACCTTCGTCGAGCCTTGTCACTGGACCCCGATCTGCCCGAAGCGCGACTGATCGAAGCCCGTTTGATACTGGCACAGCAAAAGCCCCGGCAAGCATTGCATTGCATTGATTTGCACTGCCTGCAACATCCGCACGCCGCATCGTCGCCACAAGTTTTATTTCTGCGTGCGCAGGTATTGCTGGCCGGTGATGATGAAACACTGGCACAAGCTGCACTGGATGAACTGGTGCAACGGTTCCCTGATGATGCACGCTGCTGGCGGATGCTGGTCACGCATCACCTGGCCGCTGGCCGATGGGAACAGGCACGCCAGGCCATGGGGCAACTGGTGCGTTTGTCGCCCGGTGATGCACACCTTGCGCGGATGCAAATTGAACTGCTGAGTCCGACGCAACCGCAGCAGGCAGCCGACTTGGCGCTTTTGCCTCAACACCCCGACGATCAACCCACCATGCGTCTGCGTGCGGCACGCAACCTGCGTCAGGTCCAGCGCGATCGTGAAGCCCTTGATCTTTATCAACTGTTGTTGCGCGATTTCGCGCACGACACATTGCTGCACATTGAAGCTGCCCAGTTGGCGCTGTTGCTGGGTGAGTACGCCCTGGCCAAGCGCTGGCTTGTGCAAGTGCAACCTTATGCTGGTCCGCACCGCCCTGCCTTGCTGCGTCAACTGGCGATGGCGCACATGGACCAAGGCGATTTTCAACGTGCGGGCAGTTATTGGTTCAGCTTGATACGACAAACACCGGGTCACACAACCTGTTCCGACGCCACCGCCGGTTTGTTGCTTTGTGCCCTGCTCACGCATCACGATCGGCTGGCGCATCGGCTGCAACGCAAACTTGAAGCCCACAGCAGTGTGCAGGAACGTCGTCGTTGGATGGCGAGCCTCTGGCCCCATGTGGTACTGGGCCAGTTGCTTCATTCAACCACTTCAACGGCCAACACCGCATCAGTTCCCGTTGCTGACGATGCAACATCGCAACCCGGTCCGCTTTTGTCGCAACTGCTCACCACAGCCTCACGAAACCTGGCCATCCATGTCACGACACACCCACAGCGGGCCGATGCCCACTATCACCTGGCGGTCAGCCGAGCTGCGCTGGGGCAACATGCCGGTGCGGATCAAAGCCTGCAACAAGCCTTGTCGCTCAACCCCCGTTACCAGGCCGCCCAGCGTTTGCGCCTCCGCCTGTCACGCATCACCCAACAGGCCGCCTGATGCGAGTTTGCCACGCCTGATCTTGCCGTTGCGGCAAGATCAGGATGCGTTGTTGTAAAACAATCGTGATCAATAAAAATAATCAGAATCCTGATCTTCGTCGCGGCGACGAAGATCAGGCGTGGCTAAGTCACTGTGTCACTTCTTCAACCATCAAATCCCCCTGCACGATCGGCTGGGTCAATCGCTGATGGGTCACCGCCTTATCAACGGTGTAAGGCCCGACCGCCAGACGGCGTAAACCGGTCAAATACCCCCCCGTTCCCAAAGCCTTGCCGATGTCCCGCGCCAGGCTGCGAATGTACGTCCCTCGGCCACAGGTCACCTTCACGACAGCCGTCGGCCAGTGGTAGCTCAATAACGCCACCGCATCGATGCGCACCGGCCGGGCCGCCAGTGCCACCGCCTTGCCCTGCCGCGCAAGGTCATACGCACGTTTACCCCCCACATGCAACGCACTGAACGCCGGCGGCATCTGCTGCACCACCCCCACAAACCCCGCCAATACCTCCCGCAAGCGCGCTTCGGTCGGTTGATCCGTAACCATCACTTCCATCCGCGGGCCTTCCGCATCATCGGTCGAGGTGAATGCACTCAAGTCGATTTCCGCTTCATACACCTTGGTCAACCCCATGATCTGTTCGACGTGGCGGGTAGCCTTGCCAAGGCAGCAGACCACCACCCCGGTTGCCAAGGGGTCCAAGGTGCCTGCGTGGCCGGTTTTCACGCCTCCAGCAGCTCGACGCACCCGCCGAACGACTTCCATTGAACTCCAGCCCAGCGGCTTATCCACCACCAGCAACCCCGACATCGGTTCTGTCACCTGTCTGCTCGTCATGCGTTTCACCTTAACGGACGCAGGTGTGCGGTTCAACCTTGAGCTACTCAGGTCCGAGCCGCGCGCGGAAGCGAGCGGT
>CAYRTH010000010.1:9998-35080 GCA_964427135.1 uncultured Phycisphaeraceae bacterium | reverse complement strand
TGTGCGGTTCAACCTTGAGCTACTCAGGTCCGAGCCGCGCGCGGAAGCGAGCGGTACATTTCGGGTTTTCAGAGCCGCGAACGGAAGTGAGCGGTGACTGTTGATTCATCAAATACAACCGCTCGTTACCACTCGCGGCTCTGATTAAATCAACTCGCGGCTCTGATTAAATCAACTCGCGGCTCTGATTGAATCAACGCCAACTCGCTGCGCTGAATTCGCCAACAAAAAACCCCGTGCTTGCACACGGGGTGTTGATCGCTTGATGATGTAGATTCCGATACTGCGATGCCATGATCGTCATGCACCAATCAGGCCTGCCGACGACGCAGGAGCATCATGCCCGAACCCAAGGCCAGCAAAGCCATCGTGGCGGGTTCGGGGATGACGTTGCCGTTGACCGTCACGTTATCGACGCGGCTGGTACCACCTGCCGCCACCGTCGCGCCACTCGCGGAAGTTGTACTGTTCATGGTCAGACGGAAGAAAATGCTGGCATCGTCATTCAATGCGGTGATAGAACTGAGATCAAAGGCCAAGGAATATATTGGTGAAGATGTAGTTCCGTTCCAAGTCGGATTTGGACTAGCATTCGCCAGAACCTGATAGGTCGTAAAATCGGTGAAGGATACGCCGTCAGTGCTGTATTGAAGTTTGAAATCACGCGGGCCTGTGCCGCTGCTAGTGGCATCGAAGGTGATTTGAATGTCCTTGAAGCCCAAGGCACTGGTCGAAAATTGTGTGTAATCGCCCAACTCCCAAGTGTTCACACTGTAGGAATTAGCCGACCCATTGCCTGCAGGAGTAGTCCAATCGGAGCCGGCGTTTGCATGGACGCCTTGCAGTGTTCCCGTACCAACTTCAGCAGTGACCGACGGGCCAGCTGCTGAATTGTTCAAATCCGCAGGCGTATTAGTTTCGAACGTCCATTGCGCCAATACTGCTGCATTGGTCATTGCCGCAAAGCTACCCATCACAACCGCCACTGCCATCCCCTGTTTGATACCCATCATCATGCGTCCTCTCCTTGTTAAGGAAACCCCATTTCACATTACGTTTCGTACCAGCCGCGGATCAACCATGACCTGCGGAAACCACATCTTGTTTCAAAACTTGACGACCTGCCACGACCCGCTCACAGCCCCAAATCCCCCAATCGATACAGGGCTTCAAACTGACAGGTAAACATAGACCGCTTATGGGAATGGTGCGTTAGTAAATAGTTAATTTTGAATCAAATCAAAGTGAATCGGTGAAATTTCGGAGGCAAACATATGCAATCAAAAGATGATTTCATGTTTCGTATGGTTTTCCACGCCTGAACTTCATGGTCCTCCATGAAGTTCAGGATTGTTTTTTGGTGATGGTGATGATGAGATGGATGATATGTTGATGAAAGGCCATCCTGATCTTCATGAGACATGAAGATCAGGCGTGGTGATGAATAGTAAGCACATGGTATCGGGCGCCAAACTCAGGCGTGGTGATGGATAGTAAGCGCATGGTATCGGGCGCCAAACTCAGGCGTGGTGATGGATAGTAAGCGCATGGTATCGGGCGCCAAACTCAGGCGTGGTGATTAACACAGTCACTTTTCAGGCGATAGAGGATGCTTACGTCAGTGGCGTGATGCCTTCACGGATGGCGAACCGGGTCAGGTCGGCTATGCCACGGATTTTGAGTTTGTCCATGATGTGTTGACGATGCGTATCGACGGTTTTCACCGATAGATGCAACTGCCCGGCTATTTCCTTGGTCGAAAACCCCTGAGCCACCAGGTCCAGCACCTGTCGTTCACGTTGACTCAGATGATGGACGGGTGAACGACGCGAATCTCCCGAGGCCAAGGCTTCCGCCACTTGTGGGCAGAGGTAGGTGCGTCCGAGCTTGAGCTGTTCCAAGGCCTGGCGCAGATGTTCAAACTCACAGGATTTGAGCACCACCGCATGAACGCCCGCATTGAGCAGGGTCTGCGTCAGGCTCACATCCACCTGCGGCACCATGGCGATCACTTTCAAGCCCGGCTGACGAGCCTTGAGCATCGTCACAAACTCGCGCAACGACAACTCAGGCAAGGCTGGATCAAATACCAGCACATCCGGCTGCATCTGGCCGATGAGATCAAACACCTGACGCGAGGTCCCCGCCTGGCCGATCACCGTGATATCGGGTTCCTGCTCGAGCAATCGGCATAAACCCTGACGGCACATCACCTGCGCATCCGCTAACACTAATTTAAGCGACATGCTATGTTTCCAAAAACCTACCCGCCGCCGAACTTTGAAAATATAAAACACCTTTGCCAGTCTGATGAGCGACCCCACCCGCATGAGGCCTGCCCATTTAACCAACAATAGTCCTTCTAATCATCGGGAGTTGTACCGATTGTGGAAAATAATATAGCTATTGATAAAAGCTGGATTTATGAGGGTGATTGCAATCAAAAATCAATCCTGTTTTGTTTGAAATGAAAAATATGATTACGGCGAACACCTGAGGTTTCAAGGGTCTGTGAGCAGAGGTGCCAACCACGCCTGATCTTGCCGTTCCCGAGCAAGATCAGGATGGATTGAGTTCAGAGACTATGAAAAAATCAGCAGAATCCTGATCTTCATGAAGACATGAAGCTCAGGCGTGGCAAATTAGCGAAGCTCAGGCGTGGCAATTTAGCGAAGCTCAGGCGTGGGGTTGCTCTGTGACCACTTTGCCAAACAGTGCCAGTGGCGCAGCACGTTCGATCTGCACATCGACGATGCGTCCGACCTGTTCGGGCTTTCCCGCAAAACAGACAATGATATCGCCTTGGGTGCGTCCGGTGAGCTGAGTGACGGTGACGGGCTTTTCCCAGCCCAGGGTCACCCGGCTACCCGAATCGGGCGCTGCCGCATCGCGCTGCTGCAGGGCGTGGTCACTGATCGATTCGACAAACACCGGCACGCTTTTGCCCACGTAAGCCTGATGCACCTCCAGGCTGATTTGCGTTTGCAAAGCGAGCAATTCCTGATTGCGCCGCTTTTTCACCGTTTCAGGCACATCATCGGGCAACCGGTCGTAGGCAGCGGTGCCGGGGCGGGGTGAATATTTGAAAATAAACGCATTTTTGTACCGACCCAAACGCAGCAATTCCAGCGTCGCACGATGATCGTCATCGCTTTCGCCGGGAAAACCGCAAATGATGTCCGTGCACAATTCCGCGGTGGGCAGTTTTTCCCGAATGCGCGCCAGCAGGGCTTTGTACTCGGCGATGATGTACCCACGATTCATGCGTGCCAGCACGGTATCGGAGCCGGACTGCACGGGCAGGTGAATGTATTTGCAGATGCGGGGGCGATCAGCCATGACTTGCAGAATGTCATCGCCAAAATCACGCGGAAAGTTGGTCACAAAACGCAAACGCTGCAACCCCGGCAACTGATCGTGCAACATCGCCAATAAATTAGCAAAGCTGGTGATACGGCGACTCTGCTTGCGCACGCCAAGCCCATCACGACCCACCGGAGCTCCGACCTGTGGTTGCAATACCCCATCGACCATCACCGCAGCATCGTGATCGTAATGATAATGGTTGACCGTCTGCCCCAGCAGGGTGATTTCAACCACCCCCGACTCAACCAGTTTTCGGCATTCCTCCACAATGTTTTCCGGGGGACGATGCACCTCAGCCCCACGCGTGTTGGGGACGACGCAATAGGTGCAAAACTTGTTGCAACCCCGGGTGATGCGCACGTAAGCCGAGCCATGGTGTTCATCGGGTGAAAAGCTGCGCGACAGGTCGAGCATTTCCAACTGGTCTTGCGCTGCACTGAGTGTGCCTGATCGTCGATGGGTATTGCCCTGCAGCGCGACCTGGGCGTTGCGTAAACCGCCCCTTTGTTTGGTGCTGGTTTTATGAATGTTGTCAATCAACATCGGCACCTGATCGAGTTCACCCGGGCCGACCAGCACATCAATCTGCGGGTATCGACGGATCATGTTCTGACCATCGCGCTCGGCCATGCAGCCCAGTACGCCCAGTATCAAATCAGGTCGTTCTTTTTTACGCTGGCCGACCTGCCCAATTCGGCTGTACACCTTGCTTTCAGCGTGTTCACGCACCGAGCAGGTGTTGTAAAGCACCACGTCGGCGGCGGTCCAGTCATCGGTAAAGCGATAGCCCAGAGCTTGCAGTTGACTGCGCACCAGTTGCGTGTCCAACACGTTCATCTGGCAGCCGAAGGTTTCAAAGTAAACCAGTCGGGCTGAATCGGAAGCGGGGGCGTCGGTCGTGGGTGAGGGCGATGGTTGGGGCATGGTGGATCAAAGCGATGCGGGCAGGGTGTGTTGGTATGCGTCAGTTTACCGGCGAGTCGATTATTTTACCGCAGAGAACGCAGAGATCGCCGAGCAGAAAGGTGCTGGGTGCTCGGAGCTGGTGACTAGGTCAAACCTCATTATTTTTCAATCGCCTCAGCCCTCAGCCACTAACCACATTCTTTTCTCTGCGTTCTCTGCGGTGAATTCTGAAAGTCTGCTCTGTGTAGTTGTAAGACTTAAATCCATCGGATTTCACCGCCGAGATCGCAGAGAGGAACTGAGGTGATAATAATAATTTTCTTGTTACTGTTTTTTGGTTTTTTCTCTGCGTTCTCTGTGATCTCTGCGGTAAAAAACACCGATGACGACAGAAATCGCGTCCCTTTGCAAGCTCAAAACTCATGCCGGGGTGGTGTTGATCGGCGTGATCAGGGTGCTGCTGGGTTTACGGTTGCGACGGAACCAGGTGACCAGTAACACCAGCACCAGGGCGAACACCACCACCGCCAAAATCGGCAGCAGGATCGCCAACAGTGAGGTCAGTAATGCCCCCAACCATTCAAAGGTACTCACCACGGGGTTGGCGATGCCTGCGGTGGTCGCTGCGGACACTGCACGGGTGCTGACGGTGACCATTTGCACGGCCCCGGCTGCGCCGCCGCCCATGATGGCTGCCAGGGTCCACTTGATCATGGGGTCCACGCCGGTGATGAATGCCGCCGACGCGACGGTGCCGGCCACCAGTGCTGCCGGTGAGGCGATGGTGTCCAGCAGGTTATCCAGCCAGGGCACGTAATAGGCGGCGATTTCAAAAGCCGTGGCGGTGCCCAGCATCAGCAAGGCGGGCCAATCACCGATCCAGGCAAAGCCCGGCGAAACATTGGCCTTGTTGGCGGCCACCATCAGACTGAGGATGAATAGCGGCATAAACACCCGAAAACCGCAGGCTGCCGCCAGGGCCACGCCCATGATCAGACTGAGTAAAAATGTCCAGAAATCTACGTTCATCTTTTGCCTCTGTCATCAGGGTGCTTGAAGGTGCAAACCGTTTGTATTGTAGATGGGGTTGTGCGGTGAAACCAGTGGTCAAGTGGTCGAGGGGTCGAGGGGCCAGACGGAAGGAATGAGCCACGAAGACACGAAGTACACGAAGAATTCAAAACACTTTCAACACAGAGAACACGGAGGCCACAGCGTCAAACGGTGCTGGGTGCTTGGAACTGGGTGCTGGGAAAAAGACACCGTAATTCGTGATTGACCCAGCCCCCAGCCACTAGCACCCAGCTACTTCGTATCTGCCTGTGTTGAAAAGTTTTCTTCGTGTTCTTCGTGTCTTCGTGGCCCATTCCGAATGGTTCGACTTGATGGGTCTCAACAAACTTCGTTGAAGATGAAAGAATACGGTTGCCCTGCGTCAATAAATTGCCCGACATATCGTTGAATCACGGCATCAAAATGTCCGCCAAAGTGGTGCGATTGAGCAGATCGCGCAATTCGGTGGCTGTGCGTTTGCGCCAGCGTTGCAACTGTTCACCGATACCGTTTTGAGCGCCGATGACCAGGTCATCATCGAGGAAGGCAGCGGCATCAATGGGGCCTTCGATGGCTTCGATGATGCGCAGCAAGGTGATTTTCGCAGCCGGGACAGCCAGACAAAATCCGCCGTTGCGACCACGGATGCTGCGAATGACCCGGGCGCGTGACAGCCGACCCAGCAATTTACGCAGGTACTCCACCGGCACCCCCGTGGCTGAGGCGATATGTTGCACCTGAGCCGGGCCCGGTTCGTTGCGTAACGCCAGATGAATGACCGCCAACAACCCGTAGGCGGATGCTCGTTCCAAACGCATGCGCAGGTCTCCGCTGACATTCAATATGCAAGGCTCATACCAACGGAGTGTTTGGTGTGATGATATGGAATTGTCTCGTTTTGAAGGGTTTGCCCACCCAGACCCAAACCGGGCGTGCCTATGAACCATGAAAACCGGTGGTTTGGCATCCTCATTTGCCTGAAAAATCAGCAGCGGTCATTTTGGGCACACCAGCGGATGCGCCACAGATGCCCGGAGAAAAGCAAGGCATGAAAATCATCAAGCCGGGTACGAGCCAAACCGCAGGTGAAGGCGAGGGCCCGGGTATTCTTTGTCTCTCGCCAATGCAAACCTATGGACATTGAACATGCCAGATACCCGAGCCGTCGGCGACGACGCCTCCGACTCGGCTTGGGTCGGAACATGATCCATTACCCATGCTCGACTTCCGGCCAGTCACCGACAAACACTTGCGTTGCCGGGCCGGTCATCAGCACATGATCATCATTTTCGCGCCAGTGCAAGCGCAGGTCGCCACCGGGCAGGTGGGCCAGTGTTTGTCGATCGGTGCGACCGGTCAGTACCCCCGCCACCGCACAGGCGCAGGCCCCGGTGCCGCAGGCCAGGGTGATACCGCTGCCGCGTTCCCATGTGCGCATGATGATTTCACCTTTGGTCACCACCTGCACAACATGGGCGTTGATCCGGCGGGGGAACAAGGCATGATGTTCGATGATCGGGCCTACGACTTCCAACGGCACGGCTGCAACATCACGCACATAAAACACCACATGCGGGTTGCCCATCGACACACAGGTCATGCCCGCATCCAACCCGGCCTTTTGAGGCCAATCCCCCAGTGACGCAGGCCAGGTGAACGTATTGCCGATCGGGTGGTTGACGATTTTTTCACCCGCACCAGGCAGATTCACGGGTATCAGTGCCGGTTGCAAAATCGGGGACCCCATATCGACGGTCACCTGCTCGACTTTGCCATGCGCATCGAGCGTGTACGAAAGTGACAACACCCCCCGACCCGTTTGAATGCGCATCGGGTTGGCATTGCGAATGCCTGGCGTGACCTCATGGTCATGGGCGAGTTTACAGACACAGCGAATGCCGTTCCCGCACATTTCGCTTTCCGACCCGTCAGCGTTGAACATGCGCATGCGCACATGGGCATCGACATTTTCTTCCGGGGGTAATACGAGAATCAGGCCATCGCTGCCGACGCCAAAGTGTCGGTCGGACACACGTTGCGCCAGCGCAGCCGGGTCACGCAGGGTTTGGGTGAACCCGTTGATGTAAACGTAGTCGTTGCCGATGCCGTGCATTTTGA
Organism: uncultured Phycisphaeraceae bacterium; assembly: GCA_964427135.1. Taxonomy (GTDB): domain Bacteria; phylum Planctomycetota; class Phycisphaerae; order Phycisphaerales; family Phycisphaeraceae; genus JAJXSS01. The sequence goes on along the minus strand of CAYRTH010000010.1, from coordinate 27,637 downwards.
TGAAACGCATGAGTCGGGTTCCGGGGTCCGGGGACGGTGAAAGAAGGTCATTATAGGGGATGGTCATGATGATGATGTGGCACCGCCGCCCCCGGCGGTGACGAAAAAAAAGCCGCCGATGTCATCGGCGGTCCTTTCTGATCGAAATGTGTTCGTCAAGCCACAATCCTTGACTCGAAGACGGCGGATACCATCCGCCGCTTTGTCAATCACCCAGCCGAGGGCGACTGGGCTACAAAATCATCATGATCGATCATCGTCAGCCGCGATACAAGCCATGTTGTTGAATGTACGACATCACGCTGGGGGCGATGACATCGTTCACCGGCTGTCCGTCAGCCAACCGTTGGCGGATGTCGCTGGCGCTGATGTCCAGCAACGGCAAATCGAGCATACGCGATGACCAGACCTCGGCTGATTCGCCCTTGGGTAATTGGGCAAGTAATTGCTCGCGCGTGGCTGGGGGACGCACCATCACCAAAGGTTCTGCTAATTCAACAATACGCTGGGCGCGATGCCAACGATGAAACAACCGAAACTGATCCGCCCCCAACAGCAGCCGCATTTTCACCGCATCGCCCCAGCGTGAATGCAGGGCTTCGAGGGTATCGACGGTGTAACTGGGTTGATCGGGGTGATGTTCAGCACGGTCCAGCTCATCAGTCACAATCGTCGCCCAGGGTTCATCCTGCAAGGCCAGTTGCAGCATGGCCAACCGATGATGCGCGGGGGTTTGCTTTTGACCCATTTTGAAAGGTGAACGACCTGCGGGAATGTAAGCCACGGCCTGCGCCCCGATTTTTTGCATGGCCAGCTCAGGTAATTCCACGTGCGCTCGATGCGGTGGGTCGAAGGTTCCGCCGAAGACGATCAGGTGGCTGAGGTTGGCAAGGTTGGGTGACGACATGGCTGGGGCAGATGATTGTACTGTTTAGCGCGGAGGCATTTTGTCGATGCCGGGGTATGTCATTGGGTGTCGGTGATTCACCGATTAACCAAACCATACCCGGGCCCTTGGCCTGTCGGCCTGGTTCCCGGCTTGATTAGCGCACTTGGCTACTTCCTTGAGCGATCAACCCATTTGACGGATGGCACTTTCGACGGCATCGGCCAGGTTTTTGCCCGCGACACTGACATTACGACCTAAGCGCACCGTCGTGGGTATTTTCCAGGGGTGGGTCATCAGGTGCCAGATGGCTGCGGGGACGTTGTCGCTGCCATCGGGGCGAATCCAGTTTTCCGCCGCTTCCGGAATCGCCATGTTGGCCGGGTCGCTGATGGCGCGAATCATGCGCAGGCGCAGTCCTTGTTCGGCTGACACCCTTGCCAGGTGAAAGGTTTCCATGTCCACGGCTGCGGCGCGGTGTTGCTGATACAGACTTTGCTTTTCACCCACCGAATGAATCAGGTGTTCCATCGTCAACAGGGTTTTTCGCGGGTCGCGCCGGCTTGAGTCGTTCACCGATTGCGGGCGGTCGTTGGTCAGTTGATAAGCCTGTCCCTGACGGTTGATGACCCATTGAATATCCAGCACGGTGCCCGGCCCCATGTTCGGGTCGAGTCCGCCGGCAAAGCCCAGGTGAATGATGTGCGTGGGGCGATGTTCTTCGAGCATGGCACGGAACACTTCGACGGCTCGTTCCGCACCGACCCCGGTGACCCCAGCCACGATTTTTCGAGCCGGTTGGTGTTTGCTCTGACCCACAAACCAAGGCCGATCAGGCGTCAGGTGCAACCGTTTGATGATCGGCTGAAGTTCATCACGCACCGCAGCCACCAGCGCAATCGTACCCATGGGTTGTGGGGCGACCTTCACGGGTTGGCTGTGCGTCAGGTCGGCAGTCGAAGCATTGGGTTTGGCATCGAGCATCACAGTCATCGGCTACTCCTGCGGGGCCAAACTGCCATTGTCGCTGGTTTAATGCTGGTTGTCGAATGCGTGTTAAAACCCTGCACGCAGGGCTTCCAAATGACGCCCAAAGTGCTCGGCCAGCACCTGCTCATAGGTTTGCGGATGGGCAGTCAGCACGGCTTGAAAGGCTTTGCCCAGCGTTGGATCGGTCAGCACCGAGCCGAAGGTGCAGTGCAGGATTTGCCGACCGGGTTGGGTGAAACCCAGGTGCGTACCGACGGGGATGCTGGCCCAGTTTTGCAGGTAAAGTTCGACAAGCCGGGGGTCGTCGGTGATGTCCTGCGGGGGGGGCACGCTATCGAGCGTGGCGGAAACGTGGTACGTGGCCTTGTCGATGTCGTAACGCTGACGGGCAAACTCGACGATGTGGCGGTACAGAGGCGGATCATGCTTGGCGATCACGCGCAGGGCTTCGAGGTAACTGGTGCCTGCGGTTTTGACGTGAAACAAGCCCTTGGTGGCTTGGGCGAACAAGGGGTAAATCGACAATTTGTCGGAACCCGAATGCAGGCTCAGTTTGTAGGGGCCAAGGGTGCGGGCGATGCTCGCATGCACCTTGAGTGATTTTTCAAAGCCCGCCAGATCGCCTTTGAAATCGATACCTTTTTCAAACTCGCCCACGAAGCGCGGCGCCAGGCTGACCAGTTTGACACCTGCTTTGAGGCATTGGTCGGCGATGATGTAATGCTCAGCCGGGGTGGTCGGCTGCGGGGTTTCATCCACCGAAAGTTCGATTTCAAAGTCCTGGCCCAGCTTGGCGGTGGCATAATGAATGTACGAAGCGAGTTTGATGCTGTGGTTGATCGCCCGGCCGTATTTCACCGCAGCCCGTTGCACCACTGTTTCAGGGAACTTGATGACAAATCGGCCCTTGAGTTTGACCGATTGATTCAGGTATTGATCGACCCAGTTGATCTCGCTGCGTACTTTTTCAAATTGAACCGCCAGTTCAGCGGGGCTGTAGGTGTCGGCTTTCGGATCGACATGCTCGGATGGATCGATGGTGAAAAAAACGAACCCGGCTGCCACGGTGACATCGACATCGGCCTCGGTTTTCAAATGGTCGGCATCGGCGCCCCAGGGTTCATCAAACCCGGCTGATTGCAAGGCAGTGTGCGCCGCCTGCATCACCTGTTGGGCGGTGCGCTGCGTGCGGGTCATTTCCCGGATCGATTGCTGGGCAAAAATGGGGGCGATGCCCGAACCCTGGGCACGCAAGGCGGATAGGTGACCGGGCGTGGCCAACCCCAGACGATCCCCAAAACCGAAACTCGGCGAATTGCCAAGGGTGACAGCTTTGCCTCCGACGGCCATGTGCAATGCTCCGTAAAGCACGGTGATGATGTTGCAGGGTTGACAAAGTAACGTCGAAGGGTTGTGGGGTCAATCTTTATTCTTTTCATAGCCGCGGGTGGAAACCTGCGGTCATGCCTCGACTTGCTGGCATTGAGTCATGATCAAAGCGAAAACGTTGGCCAGAAAATGCGTCAACAGCAGTGACTTGCAGCAGCCTCGATGAACTTGTTGATTTGGGAACCGACAAAGCCCGCAGGTTACCACCCGCAGCTATGCGACCATGACATGCTGATAACAGTGAATGACTGATAACAGTGAATGGAGCCGAGCGGGATCGAACCGCCAACCTCTGCATTGCGAACGCAGCGCTCTCCCAATTGAGCTACGGCCCCGTGACGGAGAATATATCGACACACCCCGCCGTCGGCAAACGCTGGTCAATGTGAACCATGATTGTACTGAACGGTTCGGACAGGGTCTGTGTGAAAATCAATTCGAAATGTCGTTGACAATGAGTGATCACTCACTATACTCAAAGCGCATTGCGTGTTAATAATTTGATTCATGTTGAGTGACTTGCGTGTAGGGTTTGCTTCGTGTTGATCGTGTTGTTTGGATCGGTTTGGAGTCAGGTTGTATCAGGGGGCATTTGTGGGGCATTTTGTTCATTCAACAAAGATTCACTTGGAACCAGTCATAGCTCGGCGGTGACAGGTGTTGTTGTGTGGGTTGTGGGCTTGATGGGTTGAATTTGTCACGGGGTTGCTTTTGGAGGAATCAACGATGAAGGGTCAAACGCAAGCAATTGTTCACAGCGGATCACCGGCAAGGCATTGGTGGCTGGTGTTGGGTGTGGTCGGTTGGATGTTGGGGATTGGTTTATCAACTGATGGGCTGGGCAACAGGGCTTTGGCGCAGGAGTCGGGTGCTCGTCAGACGACCCAGGCGGATCGCAGCAGTGTAACGGTGGAGAAGGTGACGACGATCCGCGAGACAACCACTACCCAAACGCTGCAACAGCGACAGGATGGCCCGGCCCCGGTGGTGGCGATTTTTGTAAAAAATCGGGCGGGAAAAGAATACGATGAAAAAATCATGGGGCTGGAGGATTTATTGAGCAGTCGTCTGGCGGAAGAGGGCTTCCGGGTCATGAGCAGGGAAGATGTGATCAATTCCGTGAGCGCCTTTGGCGGACAGGGTGCCAACAAGGGCGACGCCAACATGGCGGGGGCGGATATGGATGAAATGCTTTCGAACAACACCTCGGCCCTGCGACTGGCGCAGAACATGGGGGCGGACTATCTGCTCACCGCTTCGATCGTTTCCATCAATCACAATCGCAAAGTGTTCAAGGGTTATGGGTTGGACCGGATGACGCTGGAAAGTGTGCTGCGTGGTTCGTACAAGGTGCTGGACAACAGCAAGGCTGGGTCGGTGACGGGGGGAACGGTTGAAAGCAGTGTGAAGGTGCCGTTCCAGAATCAGGTGGACGAGAGCACCTGGACCCACCAGAAACACACCTACGCTGAGGTCACCGATGCGGTGGACAAACTGGTGGATGAGGCCTGCACGAAACTGGCGGCGCACCTGACTGAGCGTAAGCGACTGGTGGCGCAGGCGGCGGAGAAGGGCGAGTTGGTTTCGTGGACGGTGATTTGCGGGACGACGGACATGGTGGTGCCGACGATCAACCGTGTGAGTGATAATGAGTTTGTGGTGGGTGAACAGAAGTTGCCGGTGAACCCGATGAACGTGGTCGTCGAACTCAACGGCGTGGTCGTGGGTACGGCTCCGGGTACGTTCAACATGTCGCCGGGGATGCACAAATTGCGTTTGTCGCGTGAAGGCTACCGTGACATTGAGCGGACAGTCAGCGCGACCGATGGGCAGACATTGCGCATTGACATGCAGATGAAGCCGGAGGAGTACGCCCGGTGGAAAGACATGACGGCCTTTTTGGAAGACCTCAAAAAAGATGCAAAACTCAACGACGCACAAGCGGAGGCGATTCGGGGTTATGCTCAGATGCTTCGGCAGAGCGGGTATAAGGTGGATGTGAAAGTGGATACCAAGGAAGCGGTGAAGGTCCAAAATCAGGCCAAGGAAATGAATGTCTGGCAGTGAATGTCCGTGGACCTGATGATGGATTGCATCCCTGTTTTCATCAGGTACCAAACTGATGGTCGCGGTTGGATTGATGTAATAATCACTGAAACATCAAAGGCGAGGGTCACCCCATGAAGCGATTTGGTATGTATTGGATGGTTCTGGCGGTGGTATTGTTGAGCTGGCAATGCGGTGTGAACTGGGCGCAGAACGAAGCCGGGCAGGCCGGGTTGAAAAGTCTGGGCATCGGTGACGTGAAAATCGCCAAGGCCTTGGCGGAAGTCAACACTGTTGCGGGGAAGAAGGCATCACTGGCGCGGGTGGCGCAGGCGCTCGACGGGCAGTTGATCAATCGTTTTGCCCAGACGCGCAAGTTCCGCATCGTCGCCCGCAGTGACCTGGACGCACTCTTGCAGGAACAGGGTTTTGTCGCGTCGGGTAACGTGGACAGCAATGACAAGTCGGCAGCGCAGTCGTTTCAGATCAAAGGCGTGGAATACCTGCTGGTGACCAGTATTGATGATTTTCAGGACCTGACCGAGGAAGCGACGTTTCAAAGTTTGGGTGAAAAGGCGATCAAACGCACGATACGCATTTCGGTCATCGGTAAGCTGTACCAGACGACCACCGGCGAACTGCTCGAATCGACCAATCAACAGGTTGAAGGCAAGGGTTTTGTGGAACAGCGCGGCAACACCGCCAGCGACGGCGATACAACCGATGCGTTGTTGTTGCAGACGGCCCGCACCCTGGCGGATCGCATGGCCAACCGGGTGGTGGATGTGATTTATCCGGCGCGCATCATTGCAGTCAGCGGGTCACAGGTGACGATCAACCGGGGCGATGGCACGGGCATCGCAGCAGGGCAGACCTGGGTCGTGCACCAACTGGGCCCGATGATGGTGGACCCGGATACAGGCGTCGCCCTGGGGCGTGAGGAAGTGATGATCGGCAAGGTGCGCGTGAGCAGTGTTGAGCCGAAGTTTTCCAAGGCTGAAATCGTCAGCGGCAATCAAATACAAGTGGGCGGCTTGTTGCGCATGGAATAGGGTCTGTTGTTGCCCTGTGCGTGCTTGGATTCGAGCTTGTGAATGGCGACGATGGATATAGTTCATTTGTTTGGAATGGACTTTGTTTTTGATCGAAATGGATGTGCGTGCGTTGGGGGAAACGATGGCCCCGATCCCATCGTGATGCTTTTTGTGAGCGAGGATCGCATGTATCAAACCATGTGGGCTTCATGGCGTTGTGTGTTGATGTTGACTGTGTTGTTTGTGGTCGGAGGCTGTGGCTATAACAAAAGCACCGAGCCGTTTATGAAGCCGTATCTGGCCGGTCAGTTTGAGTTGGCAGCGCAGAAGGCGGATGAGGTTGTCGGCCCCGTCACTGTCGAACAGACGCTCAATGCCGGCAAGAGCATCAAGGTGCCCGGCGAAGATGCGATCATTTTTCGGCTGGAACAGGGGGCGATTCAACGCACGGCCATGCGTCATGTAGATAGTACGCTGGCATTGCATCACGCTTTGGAAATGATTCAGCAACAGGACGAACAGGCGGACTTTCGCATCGGTCAGGAAGCCGTCGCCATGTTCACCAATCAGGCGTTTCGTGACTATGCGGTCACCGCTTACGACCGTTTGACGCTCAATTTGTACCTGGCGCTCAATTACATGATCAAGGGTGAAACCGACAACGCACGCACCGCCCTGCGTGCCATGCAACAGGCGCAGGTCGTCGCGGAAGAACACTATCGAAAACGCATCGAAAAAATGCAGGATAAGGCAGCGGAAAAAAACCAACAGCCCCCATCATCGCAACAACCTCGTGCGGACCATCAGCGCACACTCAACGACCCCGTCGTACTGGCCAAGTTGCAGGAAAAATATGGCGCCGATGCCCCGCTGGTGGCTGATCGCGCTGCGTATCGACCGTTTTCCAATCCCTTCGGCGAATACCTGATGGGTCTGTTTTTCATGACCCAGGCCGTCGATGGCAGCGATGCCGAAACCGCTGTGACCGCATTCAAACGGGTGCAGGGAATGTTGCCGGGGAACGCGCAGGTCGCAGCAGACCTGGCGCTGGCGGAACAGGTGGCTAGCGGCGGCAGCATCACACCGACGACCTATGTTTTTTTTGAAACGGGTTTGGGGCCGATGCGGGATGAGTTTCGCATTGATCTGCCGATTTTTTTAGTGAACATCGCCATTCGGGAAAACACCGGCGTCAACTACGTCGGGGCGGCGTTCCCGTACTTGAAATATCGTGAAAGGTTTGTGCCCTACCTGTCCGTGACGGCGGAGGGCAGCGAACATCGCACGGAACTTTTCACCAACATGGATGAAGTGGTCAAAACCGACTTTGAAAACGAACTGCCCCTGATCATCACTCGTACCATTATTTCAACGCTCGCCAAGGCAGCGGCGGCCTGGGGCATTCACAAAGCCACCGAGGGCGATGTATGGGTCAATTTGGCTGCCAATGTTGTAACCACGGCTTACCAGATCGGCATGAATCAGGCGGATTTACGAACCTGGCAGACGCTCCCCAAACAATTTCAGGCGGCTCGGATGGCAACGCCACAGGATCGTATACTGTTGTTGTCGCTGTCGGGGGAGGCCACGGCGATTCCGCCGATCACGCTGCAAGAGGGCGTGGTGAATGTGGTGTACGTCAAGAGTGTGCAGCCGGGGTTGCCGGTGGTGGTGGAACAGTTTGTGCTTAAATGAGGGATTGCATCATGAAGATCAAACTGCTGATGATGGTAACGTTGACGATGCTGCCGTTGCTGGGTGGTTGTGACACGATCAATACCACCGAGCGCACCACGCCGGTGGGTTCACGGGAACTGGTGAATGATAAAAGGGTGGTGACGGACAAGGCGTTGGGCCGATATGCGAAGATTCAACAGGTGATTGAAACCACCTTGCCGGGGGACATGCTCAAGGTGCAGGTGAGCCTGCTCAACACCAGTTCGTTTGAGCAGCGACTGATTTACAAGTTTGAATGGTTTGATTTGAACGGCATGATGGTGGAAACCCCCTTATCCACCTGGCAGGCCAAGACTGTGATGGGCAAGGAAGCGTATGAATTGACCGGTGTGGCACCGACGCCGCAGGCCAAGGACTTTCGATTAAAACTTCAGGAAAGCAAATGGAACTGATCATGAAAAAACAAACCTTATCATGGGTCACAATGTCACTGACAGCTTTGGTTGGCGTATCGATGCTCGCCGGTTGCGGTAGCTCGGCCCGTGTGATCGATGCCGACAAACAGGGCATCGTTCGGGCTGATCAAATCGATGTGCAGGATTTTGAAGTCGCTGCTGCGAAAATGCTCGAATCGTTATATGGTTCAGGGGCTTTGGAACGGGCAGCCAACAAGCCCGCGGTGGTGGCGTTCAGCCGGATCACCAACGACACCGGTGAATACTTCGACACCGACCTGCTGACCATTCGCATCATCGAACAATTGCAGAACTCGGGCAAAGTCGTGCTCACCACCACCTTCGGACCCAATGCCCGCGATCAGGTGGCTCAGGACATGAACGCCAAGCAGCGATTCATGAACGATCAATCACCGACCAACCCGGCATCGCAGCCTGATTACACCATGGTGGGAAAAATCATTAAAAACACCGCCCGTGTCGGCGATGTGCGCCAGGCCACCTATACGTTTCAACTCATGCTCACCGACACCACCCGCGGAACGACCGCCTGGATCAGCCAGCGTCAGATCACCAAACAGGGCACCAAGCCTGCGGTTGGGCTTTGAGCAATGACCAGGTTCGAAATATTTCAAGGGTCGCGTACATGCCTTGCGGGTTACTTGGTGCGACCATGAAAAACTTTTCAGAAACCTCGGCAAGTTGACATGCCGACCACTACCCTTCGGAACTCGGTTGGGTTCCCGGAATTATTTTTTCTTTGTTTTGTTGGCGCATCGCCCGCGGTGGTGAAACATGGGGTTGTATTACCCATGGGTTGTCACACCAGTCAACAAACCCAATTTGCCAAGCTGCCCCATGGCCTGTGCCAACATACCCATGCCCATCGGCGACATCACCCGGTACGGCCCGCGCTGTAATGCTTCGCCCCCGCGATTGCTCTGCGTTACACCATCCAGCAGCCCATCGGGCGTCAGGTGTGCATACAACCCCTGCACAGCTCGCTGCCCTGCCTTTGCTGCGACCTCCGGCAATAAGCCCAGCACCACCCCTTGCGCCAAGGCTGCGGCGATGCCGGCTGAGCCAGCCGTATCAGGTCCGCAGGTTGCATCCTCCAAAAACGCATGCCATAAACCCTGCTGATTTTGATAACCCATCGCCCACGACGCTGCCCGCCGCAACTCATCGCGTAAATCACCCACAACAGCCGACTCCCCCACCACTTCCAACGTCCGCGTCAGCCCCAGCATGTACCAGGCCACACCGCGACACCAGTTGGTGAACGTATGCGAGCCATCGGTGTGCCAGCGCAGGTGCAAGCCTTTGTCATTGACCAAATGATCGCGTCGTACCCGCAATTGATCCAACGCCCTTTGCAACGCTGACTCGTTTTTCTGCATGACCGCCAGCAGCGCCATCGGAAATGCCACGGTGTAACTGCCCTCGGCTGACAACGTGTTGGCATCGCGTACCATGCCATGTTGCGCCTGCAATCGATTCCAAAACTCCCACACCAGCGGCATTGCCTTGTGTTGGGGTTGCAATCGACCCAGGGCTGCGAACATCAAGGTCGATTCGATGCTGTCCAGCCGATCATCATGCACTCTGCTGCGCGGGTCTTCAAAAATCAATCGCCCATCCGAAGTGAAAAACAAACACAAATGCTCACCCATCGCCTCACGATACCCACGCTTGGGCCAAAGCTGGTGCAAATCCCACTGGCCATCGAGCACGCAACCTTCCATCCATCCAAAGGGCTGCACACATCCCAACCCACGCATCTGCTCCAAAAAGGCCTGCACAGGTTTGGCGTTTTCCTCCGCCACATACACATGAGCCGACAAAACCTCCGGCAACGCCACATTCGTCGAACCTTCGGTCAAAAACCACCACGGACTTGTGCCTTCGGTCAATCGTAGCGAGAGGCCTTGCTGCATCGCGAGGTCCATCTGCTCCGCAGTCAATCGCACTTCCACCGTCTGCAACGTCGGCGTAAATCGTAAATCAAAACAACCCAGCGACGCTCCACCCTCACCAGCCGACACCATCACCCGTTTGTTCTCACGGCTGTCAATCGCACTGGTCAATCGCAATCGCCCCGCTTGCCCGCGCTGCATCGTAGCCGGCAATCGCAAATGCACCACCTCATCACCATCCGCCCCTACCGCCACGCCCTTCCAGCCAAACGGCACACGAAACTCACCCGATGCACCCACTGCCGACGTGTCCGGCACAACCAGTCCCTGATAACCCCGCATGATGTTCCCCTTGCTATCCATTTCGCGTTGCTGGCTGATGCTGTTTTATATCGTTAATTGCCACCGTCCCGAAGCATCGGCTGCGATGTTCACCAACTGTTTACTGTGTGTTTCCTCAACCGTCATCGTCAGCGTATCAGGGTCAATCTTCAATCGCCAGCAGGGTGACTTTTTCAAACCCGTGACTTCCGTGATGCCCTGTTCCTGATGCATGTGCCAATCAGCCACGCTCCCGTAACCATCCATGACCATCGCATGAATCGCCACTCTTTTGGTCGTCGGCTGCTTTTCCGTCCAGCGTACCAATATGCCACTGCCCGGTCTGCCTTCACCCCGGTGATTGGGTAAACAGTGATACGCATCGTGCACATGCGCATATCGAATCGTCTCTTTGCGCGCTGCGCTTAGGTTGAATAATTTCATGCCCGCATTACCCCGCCTAGCCACCAGCCGATCATCGCCGATCCACTTGATGTCGAGGTTGTCATCACGATTGTTCAGCAGCCAGTTCCAGGTCGTCGTCACCGGCTCACTACTTTCAATGCTGTCAATCACAAACAACACATGCGGCCCGCAAAGCAGACAAAACCGCGTGAAATTGCGGATCGGCTCACCATAGGCTTTTGCCACTTCCGAGCCTATCACCGTCACCGGTCCGCACTGCTGAGCCAGCAACCGCACCCCGCCGCGATCGGTCGGTTCCCCCGGTCGTCCGTCGATCAAATTCCGTGTGTACTCAGTGCGCTGTTCCAGCAATCGCGGTCGAGGCTGACCTTCCACCCAACGCCCGGCATTGGTATTGGTAAAGGTACAGGTGTTATGCGTCCCGCTGGCCACATCAAACTGATGAATCAGGTTGCGATAACAGCAATGTCCCGCATCCACCAGCAATCGTTCCTGATTGTGAACCAAAATGAAACTATTCAAGTCACCATGGGTGTGACCAGGGCCATATATCGGCTCACCTCCGCCATGAAACCCCAGCACCGTGCGACCGTTCCATGCATCGCGCGCAATCACATCCCCGCAACCAAACGCTTGCATCGTCGGCAACTTCGCTTCCGTCGGCGCCAGAGCTTTGGCCGAGTGCAAATACAACGGCAACGTCATGAAATCAAAGTGATTCACAAAACCAAAAGTGGCACCCGCCAACGGGCCTTGATCCAGTGGCGGCGCGTAAGTGGTATCAAACAACCAGCGAGCCAATCCCGCTTCTATCGGCAACGCCTGTTTGGCTCGACCGGCAATATGCAGCAGCAAATCCGCCGAGGGTCGAAAAATGGCAGCGCTGTCGTTGAAGTTCAAAGCCCGTGACCGCACACCCTGCCAGCCGCTGAGCTGCTTCATATACAAATGACTGTACACCGCCCAGCGAACATAACCCGCATACCGCTGCATCGGCACCAGATTGGCCCATCGCGGTTCATCCAGCCGACGCAGCGCCTCGATGCTCAGTATCGCGCAACTCAAGGCATAGTTGCCATATTGCAGCGACTCAGCGTAACTGCCATCGGGCTGAAAACACTCCATCGCCAGGGGCAGTTCACGTGCTGCGCGTTCGATCATCGCCTGATCGCCCAGCACCACCGCCGGCACCGTCAATCCCGCCAATAGCACCAAACGCCAGTTGGCGATTTTTGAACTGTATTCCAACCAGCGTACACACATCGGCATGCCGCGCTGCCGCAGCACCTGTTTCACCTCGTCACATTCCGATTCAGTCAACACCCCTGGTGCCAGGTCCAGCACCACCGCCAAGGCCCAGCAAATGTGAGCCGTTTCCAGGTGAGCTATCTGCACATCATCGCCCCCGGCTTTGTGCAACCGATATTCCGGGCCGACCCAGTCCGCCACCGGTCGCCGGGCAATGCTCAGGGTCACATCGCGCAGCCATGCCGACAAGGTGGGTGAAGGTTTTAAGGCATGCGCCATGGCCGCATCGGTCACATATTCCGCCACCACCCGCCACCAGTCCACGCCATCCCCCGGCGACATCAGCCCCGGTTTGGCTGCCCGCTGCTCCGCCCGTCGATTGAGCGCCCAGTACATATCCGTCAGCCGGGCATCACGCGGCCCGTGGCTCAAAATCTTTTTTTCATCCTCGGACAGAAAAATCGACATAATTCAATCACTCCCTGTATCAACCTATCCATTCAATTAATATCACAGAGAAACTACGTTCACAGTACGGATCGATATTCGGTGCGGGAACTGAGGGCTGGTCAGTGGAAATAAAGTCAACCCGTTGACCCAGCCCCTAGTGACTAGCTCCCAGTTGCTCTGTGTACTCTGTGTTGAAATTCCCCCTGCAAATCAATGCCTCAACACCACCGCCCGCCTCATTTTGTCTTGAAAAATTCCCAAGGCTCAAACACCATATCATGCACCACCATATGTTTGGGCCTGCTCGCCACAAAACAAATCATCTCCGCCACGTCCTCGGGTTTGAGGAACTTGTCATGCGGTACCGGTCGATCACCCCAAAAACCCTTGGTGCTCGTCGATCCCGGACTGATGATGCTCACCTTCACGTTCGCCTGCTTGGTCTGCATCGCCAGCCCACCGCTGATCATGTTCAGCGCCGCTTTGGCGGCACAGTAAACCGGCGCGTTGGGGTTGGGGGTTTTACCCGCAATCGAACTCATGCTGATGATCAGCCCGCCACGCTCGGGGTTGGTCTGCTGAATGAAATACTTGGAACACAGAAACATACCCTTGACGTTGACATCGAAAATCCGCTGATAATCCGCCAGGTTCATTTCCCAGATTTTGGCTGGCACACTCATGCCCGGAACATTCACCAGCACATCCACGTAGCCAAGCATTTCCTTCGCCTGCGCCATGGCCGCACTGACCGATTTTTCATCGGTGATGTCCGCTGCTATCGCGCTCGCATTGGGGCCTAATTCCCTGGCCAACGCCTCCAATTTGTCAGCATCCACATCACTGACCACCAGTTTCGCCCCCTCGGCTGCGAGCCTGCGCACCAGCGCCCCGCCAATGCCACCACACGCCCCGGTCACAAAAAATGTCTGTTCCTTGATCCGATTCATCATCCAATCTCCTTGATGCGGTTTGATGTTCCATAACCTCTGATGATTGATCCGACGACCTTTGAATCACCCACACTTTCCTCTACCGTGACGCCGAGGGCTTTAGCCCCGGATCGTTCTAACTCCATTCATCAAAGCAACCGGCCCTTAAGGGCACGGCGTCAAATGCCGGCGGGTGGCTGTGGCACGGCTTCGTGCCACAGACCAACGCACTGTGGGCAATCGAAAGACACTTGCCCACAGGCATCTCAGTGAATGAACCCAATGCGCCGACGCCAAGCGTCTGCGCTAAACAAATACAATCACTCGACCACTTTCCCTGCCCCCTCTCCCTCCGGGAGAGGGCCGGGGTGAGGGCGTCATGCTCCAATCACCGACGCGATCAATCGCGGCGCTAACCATACATTTCAATTCGAAATCACCCCTCCGGCTTCACCAGCACCTTGCCGCTCACCGCCCCGGCCAGGCTGCGGGCAATCGCATCCGCAATGCCCCCCAGCCCGATCGTCTCGCTGATCAACTGTTCCAACGGAAACCTTTTACTTTGATCGAGCATTGCCAACATCCGCACCGCCCTGCGAAAATCTTCCTGCTCGTACACCCGGCTGCCCACCAGCGTCAGTTCCTTGAGCGTCAACTTAAACAACTCCGCCACCGGGGGCTTGCCAAAGAAACCCACCTGCACGAGCGTGCCCTGCACCCTTGCCGCCTCGATCGCCAACGACAAACCCGGAGCCGAGCCTGACACTTCAAACACCGTGTCGTAACCGTCACCTTCGGTCATCGTTTTCGCCGCAGCCGGGGCCTCGTTGCGCCCATCGATCACCGCAAAACCCAGGGAGCGTGCCTGCTGCAAACGCGCTTCGCTGATTTCACAGAGCGTCACCTGTTGCCCGCAGGTTTGGGCCACCATGGCCACGATCAAGCCAATCGGCCCGGCCCCGATCACCAGTGATCTGCCCCCCGGTGGCAATTTCGCCCGCTGACACACATGCACACCCACCGCAAACGGCTCCGCCAGTACCGCCACCTCATCGGCCAAACCCTCGGGCACGGCGATCACCTTGGCAGCCGGGGCGATAAAGTATTTGGCAAACGCGCCGTTTTCGTGAATGCCCAAAAGTTTGAGTTGCCGACAGACATGCACCAGCCCCCGCCGACAGGCTTCGCAGCGACCGCAACTGATCAGGGGTTCGACCACCACCCGCTGACCGACGGAAGCGTTCACCAGCGTATCGGGGCCGATGGCATCGATGATGCCCACGAACTCATGGCCCTGCACGATCGGTGCCTTGGCGGTGGGGTGATGCCCCTGAAAAATATGCAGGTCCGAGCCGCAGATGCCCGCCAGTCGGGTGGCGATGCGCACCTGTCCGGGGCCGGGGACAGGCACGGGCAACTGCGTCACCTGCATCTGATTCCAAGCCGTCGTCATCGCCGCGGGCATGGTCAGAGTTGAAGCACTGCTCATCAGAAGTAACCGCCTTTCTTTACCACTTCGACCGGCTTCATGCCTTGGTCGATCCATTGTTTGTAAATCTGCTCTTCGTTCCGTACAGCTTCCGCACGCTCCAGCACCTCCACCGCCAGTTTACGCGGCACGATCACCGCGCCATCAATATCCGCAAACACCACATCACCCGGATATATGTTCACTGTACCAATGCGAATCGGCAACTGATAACCGATCATTCTGAATCGGCCGAGCATGGCGTTGGATGTGCGGTAGCAACTCCACACCGGAAAATCCTGATCCAAAATCAATTGCGTGTCACGAATGCCACCGTCAATGATCGCCCCGCGACAACCAGCCCGCTTGGCGGCCTTGGTCATCACTTCGCCCCACTGGGCGCTGGTGTCGTCCTCAGTCGTATCCCACACCACCACGCTGCCTTCATGCAACGCTTCGAGCATCGCGGCCCGCTGCTCCATTTCACCTTCCACCGTCAGGTCTTTGATGCCCTTGATGGTGAATACAATACCTGCCACCTTCATGTCACGCTCCAGCGGCAGAATCCGTGGCGGCAAGGCCTGATGCAGCAGGTGTTTTTCACGAAGCACATCATTGACCGCCCCGGTGTACAACGCTTCATAACGCCGGCACAACTCGGATACAGGAATTGACAACGGCTCGATCGTCGTCGGCGGCGGGGGTTGATAACTCATGCATCAGCTCCGAAACAAGTTTTACAAAGCTCATGGACCATAACACATCACGTCGATAAAGCATGATGTACAACAGACAGATCGTCCATGGTCGGACTGATTGCGATTTGCACATTCCGCTTGCCAGAGGTATCGACACCTTATGCCCACCCCCACGCCAACCATCGGCTCGCCCAACCGGTTTGAACACGACCCATTTAATGCCGGGGTCGCACAAGTTGGTTTTGTCATGCGCCGCGATCGCCCCAAAGACTGGTCGATCATTAACATCGCCAACCCGTACTACGACATTCTGGCATTTTGCCTTGATGGCAAGTGTCGCTACCAGTGTGCGGAGCAAACCATCGAAGCCACCCGCTGCACGATGTTGTTCTTTCCGCGTGAAGTTCAGCACTCGGCCTGGACCGATGCGTCGGACCCCTGGTCGTTTTTTTCCGTCGGGTTTCAACTCAACTGCGCCGATGCGATGGTGCGCGGGCGATTGACCCAACTACCCTGGCATCTGCGTATGCCAAATTGGCCTGAAATTACGGATTTATTCGCACAATTACTGCGTCATTGGAACCAGCAACAGCCCGGGTCGAGCCTGGCGTGCCGGGGGCTGATGTGTCAACTGATGCAACAGTACCTGAGGGTCGCGGTGCAACACAGCTTGTCGGTACCCCATACCGCTCGGCTGGAAAAAGTCATCCGTCTGATGCACGATCACATCGGCAAGGTTTACTCCGTCCATGAACTGGCCACGCTTGCCGACTTGAGTGACTCGCGTTTTCGTCTGCTGTTTCATCAACTCACCGGTTGCTCGGTCACGCGCTATCAAAATCGGCTGCGTATTCAGGCGGCGCAGGACCTACTACTCAGCGGACAATACACCGTCACCCAGGCCGCCGCCGAGCTTGGGTTTAACGATGTCTATTATTTTTCACGTTTGTTCAAAAAGATTGTCGGCATCAACCCTTCGGCCTGTATGCAACAGTGATTCCGCAAACAGATTGTGCAAGCATTGGTCGGTTTATCCATGGTTGGATTCCCGCGCCGATGCCATGATATGAAGGTTCTGAAAAATCCCTCTCCCCATGGGAGAGGGTGGCCGAGTCTTCGAAGCCGGGTGAGGGCCGATAAAGGAAAGACCTTGAATTGTGTATACAATAACAACTCGGCCCTCACCCTAACCCTCTCCCAAGGGGAGAGGGGATCGCTCATATGAGCGTATCGCATTTTGGAGCTACCTATGTCGATGCTGGATCAATTCAGTCTTTCGGGTCGCAGTGCGATGGTGACCGGGGCCGCCACGGGGTTGGGTCATGCCCTGGCGGTCGGGCTGGCGCAGGCCGGGGCGGACATCGTGGCGGTGTACCATCGTCAGCCGCCGGAGGCAGTGGTGCAGGCGGTGCAGGCCACCGGGCGACGCTGCATCGCGCTGCAGGCTGACCTGTCCAACCCGGCGAGCATCAGCACCCTGATGCAGCAGGCCACCGCTGCGATGAGTACGATCGACATTTTGGTCAACAACGCCGGCATCATTCGGCGGGCGGATTTTGCTGACTTCACCAGTGCCGACTGGGACGATGTGATGAACGTCAATTTGAAGTCGGTGTTCCTGCTCAGCCAGGCGGTGGTGCGCAGCATGATCGCACGCGGCCAGGGCGGCAAAATCATTCACATCGCCTCGATGCTCTCGTTCC
>CAYRTH010000010.1:0-9988 GCA_964427135.1 uncultured Phycisphaeraceae bacterium | reverse complement strand
GGCATCCGTGTCGCCAGTTACACCGCCAGCAAACACGGCATCATGGGGCTGACGCGGCTCATGGCCAACGAACTGGCGGGCAAGGGCATCAACGTCAACGCCATCGCCCCCGGCTACATGGTGACCGACAACACCAAGGCTTTGCGTGAAGACCCCAAACGCAATACCGACATACTGGCACGTATTCCCGCCGGTCGCTGGGGTCAGCCGGAGGATCTGGCCGGCACGGCTGTGTACCTTGCGTCCAAGGCTTCAAACTACTTACACGGAGCCACCATTCCCGTCGATGGAGGCTGGTTATCACGATGAGTAACACCATGCAAACCCTTGATCCGAAAACCGCGGACCCACTGGCGCTATCCGTTCATATGTATGACTACTATGAAAGGATCGTTCCGCAGGTATTTCACTACTACGGCATACTCGCCATCTACGGCCTGTGTCGCACCGCGATTGTCAAAAAAGATACCAAACTCACAAAGCGATGCGTGGATATTCTGGCGCGTTTCCCGATGCGCATTGAACACTCGCATTACAACGTGCAAAGCTATCGCATTGGGGGAATTCCCCGAGCGTATATGTTGCAACAGGGATTGATGACCGACGAACTGACTCGCCGATATGTCACACTGTATGCCGAGGAATCGATGCTGGCGCCGCGCGATGATCAGGGCTTGTTCAGTCAACCCTATCGGCCGATGATGCAGCAGGTTTGGATCGACATCGCCATGGCGGTGGCTCCCTATTTGATGTACGCAGGGCTGGCGTTTGATCGTAAGGATTGGATCGAAGAAGGCGCCCGTCAGGGTATTCTTCATTACGAAACGTTTTTGGATAAGTCCACCGGGTTGCTTTTTCAGTGTAAAAACTTCGTCGCGCCGGGGTTGTTCAGTAAGGATCATTGGGGCCGGGGCAACGGCTGGGGCTATATCGCGCTGACCGAACTGGTGCAGGGCTTGCCTGCCAATTCACCCTCACGGGCCAAGGTCGAAGGCTATTTCAAGGACCTGTCAAATACCTTACTTGCCTACCAAAGCCCGCGTGGTTTGTGGCGACAGAATATATCAACGCCCACGGCGTGGGAAGAATCATCCGGCACCGCACTGATTTTGTACGGATATGGCGTGGGCATGCGATTGGGGCTGCTCAATCCGTCAACCTACCTCAAGCCTTTCCAACAGGGCATGGCCGGGCTGCGAGCGCATTGTATCAACCCCGATGGGTCCACCGAACTGTGTTGTCCCGGTTGCCTTTGCCCCGGTGAAGGCGAACGCAAGGGAACCGTGCAAGCCTATATCGAGGACAAACAACCGGTGCGCGATGATGGCCACAGCTTCGGCCCGTTCATGCTGGCGCTCACGGAAGAAGCGTTGATGATGTGAGTTGTGCAGTCAATCATACCAAGAGCAGGTAAAAGAACTCAACACAGAGGCCACAGAGTGCACAGAGAGGATAATGAGCAAAACCGACCTGTTCGATCAACTGTTTGACTGACGCCAACCAAATCGATCTGAATAATACATGAAAAGTAATCGTTTCAGAAATTGGCTTGTTGTGTCGGTTAGTTTGTGTTGCGACGCCCAAAGGTTCGAGTCTGCTCTGTGACCTCCGCGTCCTCTGTGTTGAAAATTGGTTCTTTGAGGTGCACTATATAGTTCATTCTGTCAATAATACCATGAAATATATCATTAACCCGCTACCCGTTCCGAATCGCTGGTGTGTGCTGGGGTATTACACACTCAATCCCTACGCACCGGATGGTAGTGATCGAATACTGGCTGCCGGGGTGGACCTGGCTACCCAACAGGTCGAAGTGTTGATCCTTTCTAGCACGGGCTGTGTGTTGGATCGGTTTCATGGTTCGCCGGTGTTCCCCAGTGTCTGGCACACGGGTTTGTGGCAAAGTTGGTCGCCGGATGCGAAATATGTTTATTTTCAACGTGGTTCGCTCAAACACATGACCATTGTTCGCCGTGAACTGGCGACGGGTCGTGAGCTGGTTGTCGAGGGTGATTTGGAGGGCATGCCTGCGACGGGTGAGCCGGGGGTTTCGTGTTACCACGGCATGTTGTATGCGGCGGGTTATGGTGATGGTATCTATAAACCCGATGAGTCGCCGATTCCGTTTCTGGCACGTGACCGACATGGTTTGTCGCTGTTGAGTTTTGATCCGCTTCAATGCAAGTTGCATTTGTCCACAGCACAGATACTGGACATGCACCCGGACCGTGATCGATTACGGGAAGCTGACCGCGATATCAAAAAGCGACTGGGTGCCAACGACGGTTTGACGCTGATGACCTACTGTGTGCGTTGGAACCCGCAGGGTACACGTCTGCTGTTTTACTTTGGTAATCATTGTGTGGTACCGAATCGTGGCGAACCCAAATTGTCGTATGTGTTCACCGCGGACCGTGATCTGAAAAATATCAAATTGGTACTGGACTTGAGTTTTCAGAGAACAGGTGTGCACTGGGGTTGGCAGGCCGACGGTGAACATATGATTGGCTACGGGCCGCGACATGATGACCCATCCAAACGTTGTCTGGCAGAGGTGCGTTTTGACGGCAGCGGCTATCGCAAACTCAGCGATCATCAAAGCGGCGGACATCCGACCTCATGCCCCACCGATCATGACCTGATCGTCACCGACGAAGGTTCGCCCGGCGGCGGTGCGGTGGTTTTTCTGAGTCGTCGCACCGGCTTGGAAGTCGGTCGCGTTACGCTGCCCAAGTTTATCGGTGCCACGGAACCGCCGGGGCGCAATGAACTACGTATCTGTCATCACCCGGTGTTTCATCCATCCGGTCGTAAACTGCTGGTCAATACCATGCCCGGCCCAATGGCGACATTGGCCGAAATCAAACTCGATTGAGGTCACTTCATGAGCTTTTGCATCTGGCTCGACGGCGGCGACAACAAGCCCCCCAACCCTGACACCTTGCGTCATCGGTTGGCGCTTTGGTGGGGTCGAAAAATGGCCCTGCGCCATGGGCATGTGAGCATTCACCAAACCACACGTATCAGCCCGGAAAGTCGCATCAACCCCCGCAGTGGCAGCATCGTCATCGGTGCCGATTGCAGCGTGGCCCCACTGGCGGTGGTGCAGGGTAATGTCATCATGGGCGATCACTGCTCGGTGCAGTATGGTTCCATGATCATCGGTTACGGGTCGCGTGAAAAACCCGATGGTCAGATTCGCATCGGCAACTTTGTACGCATCGCGCCAGGGGTGCTCATGTTTGCCGCCAACCATGTGTTTGAAGATGTGACCAAACCGATCCATGCACAGGGTTTGAAAAACGCGCCGATCACGATTGAAGATGATGTTTGGATCGCCAGCCGGGTGACGATCACGGCTGGGGTGACGATCGGTCGTGGTTCAGTGATCGCAGCCGGGGCGGTGGTGACGCGCGATGTGCCAGCTTACAGCATCGTCGGTGGCGTGCCAGCAAAGGTGATCCGTTCGCGTCAGCCGACGACATGAACCAATTTTCAACACAGAGGACACGGAGGTCACAGAGCAGAACAAAGCCTTTGTACTTTGCAACGCAAGTTGACCTACCGAGCAAGCCAAGGTGTGAAACGATATTTGCAAACGTTATTCTGATCTTTTTTTGACGTAAATCCGGCAATTGATCGAACATGCTGGTTTTGCTCGCTGGCTTCTCTGTGCACTCTGTGATCTCTGTGTTGAGTTGTTTTATTTGCACTACGCCACTTGGCCACTTCATGACGGTCTTTGATAAACTTCACGCATGAGGGTGATTTTTTTGGGTGACATTCATGCGTTTGACCGGTGGCTGCCGCTGCGCTACTGGTTCAGTAAACGGCTGGCGGGTTGGCTCAACATGCGCCTCAACCCCAATCGCAAGTTTAACTTCGATCTTTGGCCGGTCACCTTGCAATACATCAGGCAACTCAAGCCCGATTGGGTTCTTTGTTCAGGCGACCTGACGCAATTGTCAATGCCCGGTGAGTTCGCAAAGGTCATGCAACCTTGGCGAACCATTTTGGGCCACTGTCGCACCGTCATCGTGCCGGGTAATCATGATCGTTACACCCCCGATGCGGTCGTCGAAAAAAGCTTTGAAGCCGGGGTTGGCGACTGGGCACCGACGAAGTACCCCGATTGGCGTCAACTGACGGATCGATGGCATTTACTGGCACTTGATAGTACCAGTACCCATTTGATGGATGCGACGGGGGCAATCAGCGATGAACAATTGCAAGCCATGCAACCGCGTTTACGAGCATTGTCGGCGGATAATGGTTTGCTGCTGCTGACGCATTACCCGATGGTGCTGCCCCACAGTCGGCATGACACACCCGGGCACAAGTTGCGCAATGCCGACGTTCTGCGACGATTGCTGGCGGATTGTCGCGCTTCAATCATTTACCTTCACGGCCACGTACACGAACCCTGGTCGTATCGTTGTACCGACACCGATATCGCCCATATTCACTTCCTCAATGCCGGTTGCCCGACACGTTGTAGCGATGCACACCCGCAGGGGCAGGGTTTTTGGGAACTGTGTTTACCTGATGAAAGTGGCCACCTGATCGAATTGCGACGCCATCGCAGGGTGCAGGATCAATGGCTGGCCGAACCAAAAGCAACTCAATCAACCAACCGGGGGTTTCCACCCCCGGCTATGCAGACGATGACATGATCGACAACCGCCACCATCAACCCTCGTGTTTTGATTCGCGTAACATGAACCAATTGCCGGGATTGGCCGATAATAAGGACATGTCAGCATCGCGCTAAAATGGGGTAGGGGCGAACCCCTCATCGCACAGGGGCGTACTTTGTTAACGTGAGCGGTTTGGTTCGTACTGTTACCAATGGGTAGGGTTAAAGGAATATTTCCATGTGCGGAATTATTGCATACGTCGGAACCCGATCGGTGGCCCCGCTGCTGATCGAAGGTTTGAAACGGCTGGAATATCGCGGTTACGACTCGGCGGGGGTGGCGGTGGTCACGCCCGAGGGTTTGAAGGTCGTTCGTTCGGTGGGTCGGGTCAGTGTGCTCGAAGAGCAAATCGAAAACACCACCGGTGTCGAAGCATACCTGGGCATCGCACACACCCGCTGGGCCACGCATGGCGAACCCAGCGAACGCAACGCGCACCCGCACATCGGCATCAGCAAAAGCGGTCAAAAAATTGCGTTGGTGCACAACGGCATCATCGAAAATTACGCAGCCCTCAAACATTGGCTGAGCGAAAAAGGCCACGAGTTTTATTCACAAACCGATACCGAAGTGCTCGCCAAGCTGGTGGCTGAGTTTTACGACTCGACCAACGGCGGGCTTGAACATGCTGTGCAAATGGCATTGCGCGAAGTCACCGGGGCGTACGCAATTGCGGTGATCAGTGATGCTGAGCCGCACACCCTGGTTTGCGCACGCAAAGGGTCACCACTGATCATTGGTATTTGCGAAAACAGTTACGTGGCGGCATCGGATGCGTCGGCCATCATTTCACATACGACGCAGGTGATCACACTCGATGATTATCAGGTCGCCAAGTTGTGTGCCGGCCCCAGTGACAAAAAAAACAGCGACGGCGGCCCCTGGTCGGTGGCATTTCGTACCACCACGTTGGACAACAAACCGGTCAGTCGAAATGTCGAAGCGTTGGAATTCGACTTACAACAAATCGAACTGGGCGGCTACAAACATTTCATGCTCAAGGAAATCATGGAGCAGCCCGAAGCGATCCGAAATTGCCTGCGCGGGCGCATCGACCAGCGTGAAAATCGCGTGGTGCTGGGCGGCTTGAACAAGTTCACCCGTGATCTGGTGCGTGCCAAGCGGTTCATACTGACCGGTCAGGGTACTGCGTTTCACGCCGGCCGCATTGGTGAATACCTGCTGGAAGATTTGGCGAAAGTGCCGGCTCGCTGTGAATACGCCAGTGAATTTCGTTACCGTAACCCGATCATCGAAGACGGTGCGGTCGTCGTGGCCATCAGCCAATCCGGTGAAACAGCGGACACGTTGGCAGCATTGCGTGAAGCCAAAGACCGGGGCGCCCTGGCGGTGGGTGTGGTGAACGTTGTTGGTTCGACGATTGCGCGTGACACCGATGCGGGCGTGTACCTGCATGTCGGGCCTGAAATCGGCGTCGCTTCCACCAAAGCCTTCACCGGTCAGGTGGCGGTGCTGACGCTGCTTTCACTTTTCATCGGCAAACGCAAATATCTTTCCGATGAAGCGCTGCGGGCGTACCTGACCGACCTTGAAAAATTACCCGAGCACCTGGCACGCGTGCTCGAACAAAGCGATCACATCAAAAAATGTGTCGAGCGATACGTTGACCGCAACAACTGGCTGTTTTTGGGGCGTGGTTACAACTACCCGGTGGCGTTGGAAGGCGCCCTCAAACTCAAGGAAATTTCATACATTCATGCCGAGGGCATGCCCGCTGCCGAAATGAAGCATGGGCCGATCGCGCTGATCGACAAAGGCATGCCGGTGGTGTTTGTCGCTACTCAGGGCAGTCAGTATGAAAAGGTGATGAGCAACATTGAGGAAGTACGTGCCCGTGGGGGCGCGATCATCGCCGTGGCCACCGAAGGCGACCCGCATATTTCCAAGTACGCTGAAGCGGTGTTTTATGTACCTGCGGTGCCCGAAGCGTTGCAACCGATGATCACCGTCACGCCGTTGCAATTGCTTGCGTATCACGCTGCGGTACTGCGCGGGCTTGATGTTGATAAACCGCGCAACCTGGCTAAAAGTGTAACGGTCGAGTGATGTGACTGTTCAAAGCTGCCGATGCCTCGGCGGTACCACTCACACGCCGTAGCCCAGCCGCCCCCGGCTGGGTTATTTCACATGCACCGTTCACACCGCCGAGGGCGGCGGTGCCACATCCATGAATACAGCGAATTTCCTTCACCGCTTTGTCAACCTGTTGCCGACAATGATTGTCGCAACTCAGGGCGCTGACCAAGCCATTGCAACAGGGCGTTGGTGTCGATGATGTGATTGCCCAGGTGGGCCACCTGAATCGCTGCCGCGGCTGAACCCAAATAACCAGCCTGCGTCAGGGTTGCACCAGCCGACAAGGCCAGTGTCGCCGTGGCCAGAAGTGCATCCCCCGCACCAACCGGGTCGATCACATGATGACCAAGCGTTGGCATGTATTCGCTGCGCAAGCGATTGGTGAACCACTCATCACGCTCGGTTTCGCGCGGTCGAAACAACAAACAACCCTTGGCGCCCAAAGTCACCGCCAAGTTGCTCAATCGCAATTGACGCATCAGGTTCATGGCCACGCCGGGCAGACTGGCATCATAATCACCCATCACCCCACGCAGTTCACGTTCATGCGGGGTCAGCAAGTCGACTCCCTCAAACGCCAGTAAGGTGCGGCGCGGGCCGCTGACATCGCCGCTGATGATGCCCACATGCGGCCGCACGGCTGCGATTGCCTTGGTCAGGTTCGAGGGCGACAACGTGCCGCAACCAAAATCAACAAACACCGCAGCGTCGAGTTGCTTGCGTAAATCGTGCAGTATCGACAACAATTTTTTCTGTGCGGAACCATCGAGCGGCTGGGCAGCCGCATCATCGACCTTGAGTAACTTTTGCGATTCGACCAGGTAGCGCGTTTTCACCGGCAGCTTCGGTCGCGCCAGCAGTCGATGCACCGTGATGCCACGGGCTTGAAGTTGATCCGTCAACCCATGGCTGTCAGCATCATCGCCCATCGAACTGATCAGGTGAACCTGTGCCCCCTGTGCCTGCAAATGACAGGCGATGATCGCTGCCCCGCCGGGGTAGTGTTGCTGTTGCTGGGGTCGAACCGTCAGAATCGGAGCCTCACCGGAGCGTTCGCCGGCGTCACAAAAAATGTAACGATCCAACAGCGCATCGCCGACGACCACGACCCGTTTGCCGGGCATCTGTTGTCGCAGTTTGTGCGTCATACCGACTTGATCGATCCCCCATCGCCTGCAACAGGTCGCCAGTCGCAACGACGGATCGCTTTGCCGGTCCAGTTGTGATTGCCCGAGTTGATCCAATATCGCGGTCGATGAAAAAACCACATCGCCCGAACTGAAAATCACCTGGCCGCCCAGTTGTTCGACCAGTTGTTTTTCCGCGATGAAGCCCGGGTGTGTTGAGCTTTCATATTCACGACCCTTGACATACACATCCGGCTGCAAGGCTCGTATCACCGGCTCAGCGGTAGGCCCATCAATCACTGCGACGTGATCGACGATTTCCAACGTGGCCAGTGCCTCGGCGCGCAATTCCTGCGGGACATATGGCCGTGTGCCGTCGGATTTTTCGATGGCGTCATCGGCGGTCAGCGTGACCACCAGCACCTGCCCCTGCGTACGGGCAAATTGCAGGTAACGCAAATGACCGGGGTGAACGATGTCGAAGCACCCATGACACAGCACGATTCGCCGACCAGCCGCCCGATGCTCGCGGGCCTGCTGTGCAAGCTGATCCAGCGTGCGTATTTTGCGATACACATCCAGCCGCATGTATTTGGTTATCGGTCAATGGGGGTAAAAAAAGTGAATTGATGCGGACAAAAAAGTGGCCAAGTGGCCGAGTGATATTACATTTTTCAGTGAATCAATCGTCCAATGAGAAATCACCAAATCGCCATATCACCAGATCGCCAAATCACTCCGTATCAACCGCTCGTTGCCACTCGCGGCTCTGATGGTTTGCGCACTTGACCACTTGGCCACTGGGCCACTTGGCCACTTCTTCCCGCACTCGGCCACTTATTCAACCCGCCTCACACGATAGCGGTGTCGCCACCGACATATCAGCGACTCGCCCCGGGCCATCGGTCGCGTATAACGCATCGAGCACCGCCAGCCAATCGTTCAACCCTTTGACCGCGATGAAGGCTTTGGCGACCTGCTGGTGATCGGGGTGATGTCGACTGAACTTGATGCCGAACTTGCGCATTTCAAATGAAGCTGACTTTTCACCATGCACCCGGCAGGCCAATTGAAAATGTTCGCGCAATACCTCGCGCTGCTGGGCAATGGTTGGGGGCTGATTGGCAACGATCACATCCCCGCTCATCAGCGCTCGGGCTTGGTGAAAAATCCAGGGGTTGCCGATGCACCCACGGGCGACACTGACCCAGTGCACACCGGTGGTTTCGATCATGCGGAAAATGTCAGCGGCGCACCAAATATCGCCCGAACCACCCACCACAAAACGTTGGCAAGGGTTGGTCAATGACTGGTAACCATGGTGGTTTATCGAGCCGTGGCCGCCCCCTCTCCCTTCGGGAGAGGGTTGGGGTGAGGGCGTTTTCAATGGTTGCTTGGGTGCATATTCACGAACTAATTGCGCCAGCCAATTCCAGTCAGCCTGGCCGAGGTATTTTTGCTCGACGGTGCGGCCATGCACCACCGCCCCGGCGTAACCAAGGGTGATGGCCGACTCCAAAATGAAACGAAAATTGTGCTCCGCCTGCACGGAAAGATCGGTCCCGCGACGCAGTTTCACGGTGCAGGGCACCGATGCTGGCACTGCTTGTCGCACCGCATCCAAAATTGCCGCCGCTTCATGCGGTTCACTGAGCAGGTGACCGCCCCGCGCCCGTTTGCGTATTTTTTTCACCGGGCATGCCAGGTTCACATCGATCACGTCGTAGCCCATGCTCACCAGCACCTTGGCAGCCCGCGATATGTCAGCAGCATGTGACCCCATCAACTGGCCGGCGATCGGGTGATCGCTTGCGTCCAGTTCCGCTGCTTTTAGCCCCCTGCCACCTTGCAGCAAAAACACATCGAGCAGGGCTTCGGTCACGGCATAGGGTGCCCCGTGTCGTCGGGCCACCAGGCGCATGGCGGTATCCGAGTAACCAGCCAACCCCGCCTGAAAAAACGGGGCATCGAGTTGTACGCTGCCAAGGGTGAGCATCGGCGACATTATAGTTGCGGCAATCGTGGTCAAGTGATTGTTTTTGTTTAGCGCTGACGCTTTGCGTCGGC
>CAYRTH010000009.1:814-39338 GCA_964427135.1 uncultured Phycisphaeraceae bacterium | reverse complement strand
TCAGTTCCGCCACCGTCTGCCCCATCACCCTCGGCTGCAACCGCACCATCACCTTCACCGGCATCACCCCATCAGGCTCCAAGGCCAGCGGCATCTCCGTCAAATTGCGCACCTGTATCCGTAAACTCACCGGGTCCAGGTAATTGAAATCCCCAGCCGCGGGTGTTGCTGAAAATTGAACCCATGGCTGAGCCGCAAAGTCCGGTTCACGCAGCGACCTTGGCAAACTGCGCACCGCACGACCCAGCACCAACCCGGTACTCGATATCGGCAATGCCACCCGCTGTGCCTGCAATTCACCAGCCGCCATCGCCGCAATCAAACCGACAGGCACTTTGGTCAGAACTTGTGCAATCGCATCAGCACGACCTGATGATTTGCCTCCGTCAATACTCAACGCCACGCCCAGCGCCGCAGCCGGGTCGTCTTCTGCAAAGGGTTGCATCCGGTTGCGTGCTTCAACCGGTTGCCCCTGACGAAGCATCGCCCAGCCTTGTATCCGCGCCATCAACCCTGCATGGTCCGTGGGTAACTCCGCAGGCAAACCCTTGACCACTTCCTCCACCTGTTCCATCGGCCCCAGTGCCACCTTCAACCACGCCAATTCCAATGATCTCGCCATTTTTTCCGACGCACCGCTTTCCGTCGAAGCTCTGCTGAACCACTGCCCCAAACGTTCCCAGTTTTGTTGCACCGGGGCCTGTGCTTCACGCTTGACCAAAATCGCCAACCTTAATATTTCCAACGCCACCGGCAATGTCGCCGGTGATACCTCGCCTTGATCGCCTGCACCCGTCTGTGCACCTTGCTGATTGGTTGCCGCCGCAGCCGACAACGTTTGTTCGACACCACTGATCACCTGTAATGCTTCATCGTGTCGTCCGCTGATGATCAGGGACGTGATCCAGGCTCGATAAAAAAGTTCATCGGCAATACCGCCCGACAACCGCTGCGCTGCCGCATATTGATCGGCTGCAAGGTCATACACTCGTTCTTCCACCAACAGGTCCGCCAAGGCTCGCCTGTGCAACGGGTTCAAACCGTCGGCTCGCATCAACCCGACCAGTGCTGTGCCCAGTTCGAGGTTACTGCCACCGCGTTGCCGCACCCATTCCACGATCATCTGCATCGCCTGCCGATTGGATGCATCCAGTTGCGCCGCCTGTCGCAAACGTTGACCCATGGTGACGTTGTCGCCCAATTCCAGCGCTGCTGTCGCCGCCAGTGATGCCAACCTTGAACGCAGTGGCGCACTCAATGATTGACTTGTGGGTGCATCCAATAATCGTTGCAACATGGTCAGTCGGGCTTCGACGGTTTGCGCTTGGGCCAGTCGGAGCAAAATCATATCCAGTTGCGCCGCGTCGTCACCGGGTTGTAACGCAAGGTACTTTTGCAGAGCGTTTTGCTGGACATCAGCGCGATTCATCCGTCGCGCCAGTTCAATCTGAAACCGCCAGAGTTCCGCGTCTTTGTCCACCAGTGCCAGTGCCTGTTCCAACAATAACTGCATCAGTTCCAGTTGCGCATCCGTCGGCTGAGCCTGGCCATCAATCAGTTGTGCCGCCAACACCACGAATTGCTCCGCCAGCAGTCGCTCTGCGGTCACCGTCGGCAGGGCTGGTACCGGGGGTATGTCCGACAAATCAATGCCCGTTCCCGTCGTCGGTGCGTTGATACCCTGCCTCGGCGATGTCGTTTGACTATGCGCCCAGCCTGCCAACATCAGCGTCACGATCACCGCCCCCATCACGATGATGCCGACTTTGTATATGCGACCTGTCATGCGCTTCCGCTCCTTGATGATTACCGCTGGGTTGCCGCTTCCGTTTCCCTCTCCCTCCGGGTGAGGGCGCGTATCACTCACTCCAACCCCATCGCCAGTTCCTTCACAAACCCGCCCACCTCGCGCACCACCATTTCCGAGGGCTGACCACGCATGGGTTGTACCCGTCGCATGATCGCCGAGCCGACAATTGCCGCATCCGCCACCTTCACCACTTGTTTGACCTGTGCCCCCGATGACACCCCGAACCCCACAGCCATGGGCAAATCCGTCACCTGTCGCAGTTGCCGCAGTCGCTCTTCCAAATCCGTCGGCAACTCCGACCGTTCCCCCGTCACTCCAGCCCTTGCCAATACATACACAAACCCGCTGCAAGCCTGCGCGATTTTTTCCGCACGCACCGCAGGCGTCGTCGGCGAAATCAGAAAACTGCAAATCAACTCCGCCTGCCTCACCGCATCGCACACCGGCCCTGCCTCTTCCACCGGCAAATCCGGGAATATGAACCCATCCATGCCCGCCTGTTTCGATTGAGTGATGAAACCCTTTAGCCCCATGCGATGCACGATTGAAAAACTCACCATGGCCACCAACCCCAACTTCAGTTTCGGGCGAATGGTTGCCACCTGCTCGAACAACGCAGCCGGTCGAAAGCCATGGGTCAGCGCATGGTTCATCGAATCCTGAATGATCGGTCCGTCGGCAATCGGGTCCGAAAACGGTATCCCCAATTCACAAATCGACGCCCCCGCCGCCTCGAGCGCCGGAAGCAGAGCCACCGTCGTCGCCAGATCCGGGTCACCAGCCGTGATGAAAGGCATCAACGTTTTGCGTCCCTGCCCACGCCGTTCCTGAAATATTTTTTCAATGCGATTCATGCCCCACAGGATAGCACACTTCCATGAAAAAACGCCGCGCCTTATGACGCCGTGCCCTTGAGGGCCGGATCGTTTGCATGTTATTCAAACAATCCGGGGCTAAAGCCCACGGCATCATCATGACCCCTTGACCACTTCTTTTTCACGCCGCTCGCTGCCGTGTCTTTTCATCCAGTTTGAACTGCCCCACCATGCGTTGCAATTCCTCGGCTTTGCGCGATAGCTGTGTCGCTGCTGCCGCCGCCTGTTCCGCACCCTGATTAGCTTGTTGAATCACCGCACTCACCGACTCCACATTTCGGCTGATCTGTTCGCTGGCAGCCGACTGTTCCTCCGCCGCCGCTGCGATCGAACGAATCATGTCCGCCACGCCCCGCGCGGCTGTGACGATCTGATCCAAACTTTCACCCGCACGGGTTGCTTTCTGTACACCCAGCGTCACCTGCTCTGTTCCGCTGTTCATGCGCCCGACCGCTTCCTGTGTGCCGCTTTGAATGGCACGAATCGACTGGGCAATTTCCTCCGTCGCCTTGGTCGTACGATCCGCCAGTTTGCGCACTTCATCGGCCACCACCGCAAACCCTCTGCCATGTTCGCCGGCTCGTGCCGCTTCAATCGCAGCATTGAGCGCCAGCAAATTGGTCTGATCCGCGATGTCGTTGATCACCGCCACGATCTGCCCGATCTGTTCGCTGCGTTTGCCCAGTTCACTCACACTGTCAGAACCACTGTTCACCGCGCTTGCAATCGCTTCCATACCTGTGATCGTCTCCCGCACCACCGTGCCGCCTGCTTCCGCTGTCTTGCCGGCATCACTGGCATTACTGGCAGCCTCACCACTCTTGCGCGCCACTTCGACCACCGACTGGCTCATCTGTTCCATCGCAGCCGATATCTGCGTCACCTGCTCGGTCTGCTGCTTCATCCCCGTGGCCATTTCCTCACTCGATGATGCAATCTGCGTCGCGGCACTGGCCACCTCCTGCGTCGCCTGTGCCACCTGCATAATGATGCCATGCACCTTGATCACAAACGTGTTGAACCACCCGCCCAGCACCCCCAGTTCATCGCCCATGGCCTTCTGCATCACCCGGCATTCATGACACGACTGATATGTCCCGTCCTTGATCTTCAAGCACGATTTGTTTCCATCCGAACCGGTCTGCTCCCAGCACTTGGTTTCCTTGCCGAACGACGAACAACCCTTGTTGCTGCATTTCATCATGTCCGAGCAGCGCTGCGCCTGCATCGCAATACGCCGGGTCAGGTCACCATCACCTTGTGCGATGTCCTTAATGCGGTCCATCATCGCCCTGGCCGGGGTGACAATGATGCGGGTAATCAGGTACGCGATCGCCAAAGCCGACACCAGCGCGATCACCAATCCGACGCTCATCAGCCAGGTCGATTGTCGGACCATGGCCACGACATTGTCAATATCGGCTTCACCGGTCTGATTGGCCTTCTTGGAAATCTCGCCCACGGCAACCAGTGCCTGGTTGAATGCGGCCACACGTCGGGTGCGAAGGGCATCCAATTCCTGCAAAGCGGCCGCCAGTTCCTTGGCATGGGTTTCGTACTCTTTGAGCGCCGTATCAATGTTGGCGATTTGTTGCAGGTTGTGCTCCTGCCGGGTGGTGGATTTGACCGCTTCCAGTGCCTGCCGTACCTTGGCGATACTCCCCAAGGCCTTGGTCAATTCATCTGTATTACGCTCCAACATCGAGTTGAGTACTGCCCTGCGAACGCTGCTTGTTGTGTCCAGTATCAGGTTGAGGTTGGTAATTTTGTCCAGCCGCTCGCGCAGTCGATCCTGACGCGCTGCTGTATTGGTGTAAACAAAATCATCTCCCAGTTCGCGTGTCATCAATTGAGTATTTTCAAGCAGCAGCTTGTTTGACTCGGTTTCAACCCGACGACCCGCTTCCCTTGTTGCTGTCAGCGTTTGCCCTCTTCGTTGCACCGCCCCCACCGTCGCTTCCGCAGCGATACGGTAATCCTCCATGTTCTTGCCGGTCTGCTCCGCCAACGCTTTCATCTGTGTGTCATTGAAGCTTTGCGCCACTTCAGCTAATTTAGCAATCGATTCGCGTGCCTTGCGGTGATACTCCGCACCGGTTTTGGCCGCCTGCTCCTCGTACACCAGCCCGAACGCCAGCCAGTTGTACGCCCCCATCAACACATCGTGTGTGATGTTCGCCGCATGACTCAATTCAGGCAATGTTTGCACCGACAGTTCATGCGAACTTATTTGAATCTGTCGCATTTGCCAGATCGCCATCAGCCCCAAGGCGATCGCCAATGCCACCACCAGACCAAACCCCATAAACAACTTGGTCCCGATACGCATCCGCTTAAACATGATGGCCAGCCCTTTGCACTAATGAGGGATTGCTCCCTCGCCCGACGCTGATGCACCTCAGCTTGAAAGGACCCCCGTCCCGTGCAGTCGTCGCGGCCACTAGGCAAACTTTCGGCTACGACCGACCTGCGATTAATCAGATATGCAAATCTTTTTTACCATATCTGCAAAAAACACCGTAAATATCACTTGATAAAACGATCTATGTACATTTTATATAAATATTTATAAACCAAGCATTCATTTGTTAAAAATAGTGACACACTTCCCCATAATGATTTGACATAGGCCTGATGAAATGGTGCTTTGCCACGAAAACCGGCAACATGCTAACACCATCGATCCTTCACTGCATCGATTGCATCACGATCCCTTTTGCCTACAATTTGTAGGTCGGTTTCGTAGCAACGACAACCGACATAGACGCACCTGCACCCACCATCGCCCTCAAGGACGCAAGGACGATTCATCATGGTTACCACTGCTGCCCTGCCCACCGATGCCTTCCTCACGTTGCAACTGCAAAAAGCGGTCAACTGGGCGCGTCGCTCGTCCCTTTGGCCCATTCCCTTTGCCACCGCCTGTTGCGGCATCGAACTCATGGCCACGGCCAGCAGTCGTTATGACCTTGCCCGCTTCGGTGCTGAAGTCATGCGATTTTCCCCACGCCAAGCCGACCTGCTGATCGTCGCCGGTCGTGTCGCTGTGAAAATGTTGCCGGTGCTGCAACGCATTTACGGTCAGATGACCGAGCCGCGCTGGGTCATTTCCATGGGGGCCTGCGCCTCCACCGGTGGCGTATTCGACACCTATGCCGTGGTGCAGGGCATTGATCAATTCGTGCCCGTCGATGTGTACGTCCCCGGCTGCCCGCCGCGACCCGAAACCCTCATCGAAGGCATCATGGCCATCCAACGCATCGTCGATGAACACGGCATGCCCCCCACAGGCCCCGATGGTCGCCGTCAACCGCTGCAAATCGCCATCCAACCCAACCACATCCTTCGCCCCCAACCCGTGCCTCTGACCGTGGGCCAATCATGAATCATGGGTGATGGATAATGGATGATGAACAAAACAAGTGATTTCGTTTGACTCGCCCATTTATAGACACCAAAGTCCTGGGTCGCCGCGTTGATCGGGTTCGTGGCTTAGGTTTTAGCACTTGACCACTTGACCATTCGACCACTTCTTGTATCACCTCATCGCTTCCTGCAACTGCTTTCGAAACCCGGCCATGAGCATGCAATAACGCACCAGCCCCACCAGCACCCCTGCGCCGATCGCCGCCCATTCCAACCACATCGGCTTATCCCCCATCACCCTTGGCAAACCAAAATGTATCAGGGCATACACCAGCGCCCCGATGATGCCCGCCTTGCCGATCAGCGTGAAATAAAAACCCATTCCGATGTGCTTGCGCAGCAATTCCGTACGCGCCTCCGCCGGCAACTGCCGAACCTCCGGCAACGACCCGACACGAAAATACAACATGAATGCCTCCAACAAGTGTGAATTCCCTGATCTTCGCCTTCTTACTCCCCATCATCTGATATCGCGTGCTTGATCACCAGCCCCCATTTGTCCAATACCCGAGTCCTCGTCACAGCGTTCCTCGTCCTCGGCTTGTTCTCCGCACTCGGCCACTTCGCCACTCAACCACATTCTTCACATACCCAAGCCCTCGGCCTGTCGGCCTCGTTCTTGGCTTGGCTTTAAATGCGAAATCATCATGCCACTTGGCCACTTCTTCATCACTCCACCAATCGCTCCTCTCGCACTTCCTCCGTGTCAAACAACCCCAGCGCCCGCAC
Organism: uncultured Phycisphaeraceae bacterium; assembly: GCA_964427135.1. Taxonomy (GTDB): domain Bacteria; phylum Planctomycetota; class Phycisphaerae; order Phycisphaerales; family Phycisphaeraceae; genus JAJXSS01. Next base: position 32,498 of record CAYRTH010000009.1, on the reverse strand, counting down.
TTTTTGTACCACACGTTCAGCCACCTGACCTCGCCCCGGCACAAAGGCACTGATGATCTGTACCTCCACCCTCGCAATCGGCAACTGCACCTGTCTGCGTGTTTCCACGATCACCGCTTCAAATGCACCAGCCGGGGTGCTGACCGTCTGCACGCCCAGCAATGTCACCGTGTTGATACATGTGCCCACCGAACGCAATTGCGAACCATCCAGTGAACGCACCGTCATGGTGACGGTTTCACTAATTGCCTCACCGATTTCCAACTTCGTCGGCAACATCAATAACGCCGGCTCATAGGTCACCTGCACTTCTTCATCTAAATCATCTTCACGCACGATCCGCAAGGCCCCATCCGCCTCCGCACGTAACCAAACCTGCTGATATCCCTCGTACGTGAACACCCAACCCTGCCCCACTGGCTCCAACCGCCAGCCAAACACATACCCATCATCATCGCCTTCGACGATCTGAAATCGGCCCTTGTCCGCTCGTAACGGAAATAAAGCGACGATGTCATGGGGCGACGCAACCGGCTCAACCAGTTCCCCCTTGCCCAACGCATTGGCTGGGTCCTCCTTCCATACCCGCTGGCAACCAGCCAAAGCCCATAGCCCAATGACGACCGCAAACACTATCCCTGATACATTTTGCTGCATAAAAAACGCCTGATAATCCCTGTGAAAGACCCATCGCAATATCACCGCTGATTTGCAACCAGCTATTCAAACGACGTCCTCGATCAACGGCTTTGACCCAGTCACCAGTTACCCATTCCTCTTATTTTTCTGCTCTGTCGTCTCTGTGATCACTGTGTTGAAAATCGCTTGGTTGAACGACCCTCAACCCCGCGTCAGCAACACCAAATTGTCCCGATGAATCACCTCCGCATACGACGGACGACCCAGTATCGCCTCAAACCGCTGCGACTTTTGCCCCATAATTTTACGCACTTCCTCCGCGTTGTAATTCGAAAGCCCCCTTGCCAGTTCATCACCATCAGCATCGCGCACCAGCAGCACCGCGCCTTTGTCGAATTCGCCCTCGACAGCAGTGATCCCCGATGCCAGCAAACTTTTTCCTTGCGCGACAATCGCACGGGCTGCCCCCGCATCGATGCTGATCGTCCCCGCCGGCCGTTTGGTTAAACCAATCCACCGTTTACGACCTTCCATCTTCCGCTTGGCAGGGGCAAAAAGCGTCCCCAACTTTTCCCCCGACAGTAATCGCGTCAATATGTCGGGGGTTCGCCCGTTGGCGATCAGCGTCAACTCACCTGCCAGGGTCATCAGTTTCGCAGCCGTGTGTTTGGTAATCATGCCCCCGGTGCCGAGTTTGCTTTTCTCCGTGCGAATGTGCCCCCCTGCTTCCGCAAAATCCTCCACCAAATCAATCACCCGTCCTTCACCATCCAGCAACCCATCCACCACTGTCAGCAATATCAGCGCATCCGCCTGCAACGCTTGGCACATCATCGCTGCCAGTGTGTCATTGTCCCCAAAACGAATTTCATCCACTGCCACGGTATCGTTTTCATTGACAATCGGCACACACCCCAGCGCGTGTAACGACAATATGCAATTGCGCAAATTCAAAAACCTCACCCGGTCCTCAAAATCGCTGCGCGTCAGCAATAACTGCCCAACCTTCAGCGACAACGGCTCAAATGCTTCACGCATATGTCGCATCAGTTGTGGTTGCCCGACACTTGCCACCGCCTGCAACTGACTCACATCCGTCGGCCGATCGTGCAACCCCAAATGAGCCATGCCCGCACCGATCGCACCCGACGACACAATCGTCACCCGCAAGCCCTTTTCACGCAGCGCCTGCGTCTGCTTTGCGATGTTGGCAAAATACCCATGATCGAGCTGCCCGTCCGCACCGGTCAACAGCTGCGTCCCCAATTTCACCACCACATGGCGGGCTTCCGGCAAACGCTTTCGATATAGGGTTGATGGCATGTTCTTGTCGTTGAGTGTGTTTACTTCAATTCAATCATCTGTCAGCATTCTGTCCCCCCTCTCCCTCCGGGAGAGGGCAGGGGTGAGGGCGTGACTTAGGTATCTGTTTTGGTCATCGCATTCATCATCAACCGCACATACCGCTCCGTAACCCCCTGCCGTTGCACGATCACTTGTCGCCCCCGGTTCGCCAAAAGACTGGCCTTTGCCCGGTCACCAAGCAGTTCACCCGCCACCTGTCCGGGCTGATCGGTGATGATGATACCCTCGGCTGCCTTGAGCGCATCGACCGTATCCTGAAAATCGCTGTGATAAGGGCCGACGATCGTCGGTTTACCCAAAGCCACCGGTTCCATCATGTCCGACCCATACAGCCCCAAAAATGAGCGCCCGACGATGCACACATCCGCCAGGGCATACGCTTTGCGCAATTCCCCCACCGTGTCCAGCAAAAAAAGCCGTGCACCATCCATCGGCCTTATCCCTTCACGGTGTTGCGTTCGTCGCACGATGTTCGGGGCCTGCTCTGCCACCAAATCAAACCATTCCGGTTTACGGGGCACGATCACCAGTTGCACTTCAGTCGGGCAACTGTCAATCAATAATTTATCTTCCCCCGGGGCTGTCGATCCCGCCACGATGATCGGCCTGTTGCGGTCCAACCCCAACTGTTCCGCCAACTGCATCGCTCCGGGTATCAGCTCTGCCGCATCTTTGCCCTCAGGCACGACCTGAGCCGTGTCCCACTTCATCGAATCAAGCACCATCACTCGCTGCCCCGCCGTACCCATATGCACAAAACGCTCCGCATATTCACGGGTTTGCGCACCGACAGCCGCCAGTCGTGCAAAGGTGCTGCGTAACAGGGGTTTAATTTTGCAATAGTTTTTGAAACTGCGTTCCGACAATCGACCATTGATCACACACACCGGTATCCGCCGTCGCTCACACTGCAGTAAAAAATTCGGCCAAACTTCAAGTTCGACCAGTGCCACCAAATCGGGTTGGGTTGCGTCCAAAAATCGTCGAACCGATGCTGTGAAATCCAACGGGTAACGCACCACCTGATGCTGTGCACCATACAACTCTGTCGCCCGTGCAAAACCGGTGTCCGTGGTCACCGCGATGATAATTCGTAATGTTTGCTCGCCGCTTTGCCCCAACTTGCCCACCAATTGTCGAATCGCGTTGACTTCCCCCACCGACACCGCACAAATCAAAATGGTTTTCACCTCCGCAGCCGCCGGTTTCATCCTTGGCGTATGCCCAAAACGACCCTGCCAATCCGTCCGCCACTTGCCCGTCCGCCAAAGGCGATAACCCCACACCGGGCTGCTCACCACGGCTGCGGCTGCGTACACCATGTCATGTAACACGCTCACGGGGCGACCATTGTAATGATTGCCGACACCAACCGCAGTCGATGTTTCGTTATCGTCAAAGCCTTGATGACGCCGTACCCTTTAGGGTCGGATGGGTTCAGCTTCATCACTTCAACCCATCCGGGGCTAAAGCCCTCGGCGTCACCATGATCATTTAATTTCTTCTTCTCTGTGCCTCTGCGCCTCGGTGGTAAAAACTCAATACACCGAATCCGCAAAGTAAAACTCGCCCGCATTCTCCGGCGTGATCAAATCGACATCAATTACGATATGTCGCGGAAAAAATTGACTCACCCTCTGTCGATTTCCATCACGCAAATTCGACACCGTAATATGAATCCCCGTCGCAATCATCGAAGGCGGATACGTGATATTGGCCGGGTACATCGGGTCTTTGTCCATCACCTTTTTCACGATGTCCTTCATCCCCGCACCCGGAAATATCCACATCTCCTTTTCCCGTCGCGCTTCACGAATCGCCTGCTCCGCCCCCAAAGCCATATCATCATCACTGGCCCACACCACATCGATCTTCGCATGTTTATTGAGCATGTTCTGCATCACTTCCAGCGCCTTCTGCCGATTCCAAAACCCCGGCTGCTCCGCCAGTACCTTGATCCCCGGCTGCGCCCCAAAAACCTCCATCGCCGCCTGATACCGATCCGTGTCCACCGTCGAAGGTATGCCCCGCAAAATCACGATGTTGGCCTTGCCCCCGGTCTTCTGCACGATGAACTCGGCACTCTTGCGACCAAACGCGCGATTGTCCCCCTCCAAAAACACGTCGGCCACGGGTTCCAAAAACCCGCGATCCACATTCACTAGGTACACCCCCTTTTCATGCACCTTTTTCGCAATCGGTGTCAGCGGCGCGCTCTCCGTCGCCAACACCACGAGCGCATCGACCCCGCGTGCCAGCATGTCCTCGATGTCCGCAATCTGCTTTTCCGGTTTGTCAGCCGTGGCATACCGCCACTCCACCTGCGGGTGCATCGCCATCGCACGCCGCGCCCACCAGCCGATGCCAGCCGTCCAACCATGGTCCGCCGCCGGCACCGACACGCCGATGCGCAACTTCTTTGCCGTTGCCTCTGCCGCCTTTACCGATGCCTGTGCTTGTGCTGCGGGTTGCGCCTGTGCTTGCGCTTTGCCACTGAACCCCTGCATCAACACCAAACCCAGTACAGCCACGACAATCCATCCAAGCGTGACATCCAACCATCGATGTTGACTCTGTTGCATGAAAAAGTCTCCTTCAATTGACACTGTGATTGTTCGCGGTGCTGTGCCAAAATGCCTTGAACTTCATTGCTTCTTGGGTCGTTGAATCAGCACTGCGCCAATGATGATCACGCCCTTTACCAGTCCCTGCAAATAAATCGGCGCATCGAGCATATTGAGCATGTTACCGATCACCCCCAGCATCAGCACGCCGATCACCGTCCAGATGACCGTGCCCGATCCGCCGACCATGCGCGTTCCGCCGATGACCACTGCTGCAATCGCATCCAACTCGTAAAACAAACCTGTCTGACCACTTGACACTGAATTCATGCGACTCGAAATCAAAATCGCCGATACAGCCGTGGCCGCACCGACCAATGTATATGTAAGGACCTTCACCCGATCCACCGGCACCGCTGAGTACTCCGCCGCCCGCTGGTTGCAACCAATCGCAATGATGTACCGCCCCAGCCGCATCCGATGCAAAATCAAATGTCCGATCACCGCCACCAGCCCAAAAACAATAATCGGGTACGGCAAACGCAATTCGGTGAAAGGTATTGCCACGCCCTTCTGCCCAATGAACCCGAACAACGTCGAGCTTGATGATCGGAATTCACCCCCGTCCGCCAGCGCCAATGCCAGTGATCGATACGCTGCCAGTCCGCCCAGCGTCACAATCAGCGGTGCAATTCTGCCCTTGGTAATCAATAATCCATTGACACATCCCGCTAATGGTCCTGCTGCCATCATCACCAGCAACCCCACTACCAACCCCCAACCCTCACTGCCCGCCAACCCTAAACCGATACACATGCTCGCCAACTGCACTCGAATCGCGCTATGGTCTGCTGCCATACCAATCAATGCTGCCTCATGGGCCGACTCGACCATGCCCGGGGCCGTGATCACGGTGTTCATGCACCAAATACCCAGCCCCCCCACCAATGCCGCCAACGATCCCACCGACAGATCAATGCCCCCCAGCGTGATCGCCAGTGTCATGCCCACCGCGATGATGCCCACGAACGACCACTGATACGGTATGTTGATTAAATTCTGCGGCCGTAAAAACGCGCTTTCCCCACTGCGGAAAAGCTCAAAGCTCACCGTAAAAACAATCAGCACCACCAACGCCACCATCGGCCCAAACCAGGGCGGCAACTCGCGTCGTGAATTAGTTTGCTTCTGCTTCAACGTCGGCTTCACATTTGGCGTCGTCGTTTGACTCATGGTGTGCTTGCAATGACGTGACTATACCTGTGACTCAATGCTCGTAAAAAGGCATTTAATCCAACACAATGATCACAATGTAGCTGGGGGCTGGTAGCTGGGTCAATCAAGTGCGGTAGCATTCTCTTCCCAACACTTACTAACGGGAGCAACCATTGTTGAACACAATTGGTTTGTGCCTGACATGAAAAGCAGTGTAATGCGAAATTATGATGTTCAACAATTATCGCTCCCGGTAATAAGTCCAAACACTCAGCCATGTTCCGCTCTGTGAACTCTGTGTCCTCTGTGTTGAAAATCGATCCTTTTTTTCTCCCCTTGGTAACTCATTTCAACAACCCAGTCTTGTTCTGCTCTGCGATCTCTGCGGCAAATTCGGCTTCATTCGGCTGTCCATCATCCATCATCACCTTCTTCGCATCCGTGCCACCTTTTGCCGAAACGTCAGATACCCCGTGAGTGCCGCATCCAGTGACTCGCTGGTGTTCAGCAGCACATAATCAATGCCCAACTCCGCACAAATCGTTTTCACTTCCGCCAAATACCTTTGCATCACCGCCAGGTACGAACGTCGCAAAGCCGTGGGGTCCGCGCGCACTTCCATACTTACTTCCAAACCCTCAAACTGCGTCGGGTCTTGAAACGGGAAGGTGAGTTCATCGTCATGCAGCACATGAAACACCACCACTTCATGCCGTTTGCGCCGCATCATCGTCAATGCTTTTCTCAGTTCGCCCGGTTCCACCAACAAATCCGACACCAACGCCACCAGCCCCCTTCGCCCCACCGCTTCCACCAGTTGCGTAAACACTCCCGCCACATCCGTCAGCGCCTCAGGCCTGGTTTCCTGCAACGCTGCAAACAACTGTTTCAAATGCGAACCATGGGCCGACGGCGGCAACGTCTGCCGCACCTTGCTGTCAAAGGTCACCAGCCCGATAGCATCCTGCTGCTGTTGAAGCAAGTACGCCAGACTCGCCACCGTCGTCGCCGCATGATCAAACTTCGACCACTGTTCTGACGACTCACCGACAACTCCTCCGTAAGCCATCGACCTGCTGGCGTCCAGCACCAGCGTGCAGCGCAGGTTGGTTTCCTCCTCATATTCCTTGATGTACAGCCGATCCTGTCGCGCCCACACCTTCCAATCGATATGTCTGATTTCATCGCCGGGCACATACTCGCGGTGACTGGCAAACTCGACCGCAAACCCGTGATACGGGCTGCGATGACCGCCGGTGATGAACCCTTCGACCACCAGCCTGGCGCGCAAGTCCAGCCGGGTAATCCGTGCCAGCACCCGCGCATCCAAATATTGTCTGGTCGTCGTCAAATATTCACCTATTGTCATGTAATGTTGATTCTATTTCCGTCCCCTCTCCCACCGGGAGAGGGTGGGGGTGAGGGCGTGCCCTTCGTTGATCCAACCAATACCCAAGTCCTCGTCACTGCGTTCCTCGTCCTTGGCTTGTTTAATTCCGAAATCCAAAATTCGACGGCTTCAACAGCGGGTCGTCCCGCTAAATCCGAAATCCGATATTCGTATCACTTGGCCACTTCGATCGTATTACCCAAACGCCTTGACCAACTCCGGCGACATCGGCTCCCCCGTTTCCTTATCGCTCACCGTCGCCAGCAACTGGTCCACCACCTTATCCGGCGTGATCCCCTGACTCTCGGCATTGAAGTTCGTAATCACTCGATGCCGCAGCACCGGATGCACCACCGCACGCACATCCTCCATCGTCACAAACGTCCGACCTTCCAGCGCTGCCCTTGCCTTAGCCCCCAACAACAAACACTGCACTCCGCGCGGCCCAGCCCCCCACGACACCCACTGTTTGGCAAACTCACCCGCCCCCGGTTCCTGCGACCGTGTCGCACGCACCAATCGCAACGCATAATGAATTACCGTCGGCGGCACAGGCACCTGTCTGACCAATCCCTGCATCCGAATTACCTGCTCCTCTGACAACACCGCCTGCACCTCCACCCTTGCCCCAGCCGTGGTCGCTTCCGCAATCGCAAACTCCTCCGCGTAACTGGGGTAGCGCACAAACACCTTGAACATAAACCGGTCCTGCTGCGCTTCAGGTAACGGGTACGTGCCTTCCTGCTCGATCGGGTTTTGCGTCGCCAGCACAAAAAACGGCACCGGCAGTGCATGTCTCGTTCCGCCGATGGTCACCTGTTTTTCCTGCATCGACTCCAACAGCGCCGCCTGCGTCTTGGGCGGGGTACGATTGATTTCATCCGCCAAAATCACATGTGCGAACACCGGCCCCTGCAAAAATCGAAAACCCCTCTGCCCCGTGCTTTTATCCTCCTGTATCACCTCCGTCCCCGTGATGTCCGCAGGCATCAAATCCGGCGTGAACTGTATCCGGCTGAACGTCAACCCAAAACACCTGGCCAACGTACTCACCATCAACGTTTTGGCCAACCCCGGCACACCTTCCAACAACACATGCCCCTGCGCAAACACCGCCATGAGCAACTGATCCACCACCTCGCTCTGCCCGATGATCACCTTCCCCAACTCCGCCCGTACCTTGTCCCGTGCTGCTTTGAGTTCCGCAAGTAACGCCAAATCGTCCTGCAACCTCGCTGAAGTTTGCTTTTCATCATTCATGACACACTCCTGCTAATCGCAGATGAAAGAACCGATTTTCAACACAGAGAACACAGAGGTCACAGAGCGGACCAAAGCCTGTTGATAGCCAAGCAAAATTGTCTTAGTGCAGTGGTAAATCTTCCCGCCAGTCATCATTCATGACTTGTTTAACTGTGTTGTTTGTTGCGCTCCAAAGCCGCTCAATGCCTGTATGTTGTTTTTGATTCCGCTTCTCTGTGCACTCTGGGTCCTCTGTGTTGATTTCTTTATGAAGCTCTTAAATCCGAAATCCGAAATTCCTGCACTTGACAACTCGGCCACTTCCTTTTCCCTCACCGCTGTAAAATCGGCAAATACTTATACGGCAACTGTAATGTCAACAGCGCAATCGCCGTCCCGTAAGCCTCGCCCACTCCGTCACCATTCCAACTGCCCTCCGCACTTTGCCGACTGATCAGTTCATCACGCATGCGCGGAAAAAACATCCGCCAATTATCTTCGCTCGACAAATACATCGCCTGTCCGGTGTACAAAATCGCATAAAACTCGTGGCCTGAATAAATCGCCGCCGTACCGCCGCGACTGGTTTCCAGCAATCGTTTGATATACGCCAGACACCGCTGCGCCACCGGGTGTTCATACGCACCGGCGTTGTACAACGTTGCCACCGCCGCTGCCGTGATCGGCGGACGACTGGGCCCCCGATCCCTGGCTGTGTACCTGATACCCCCATCCGGGTTGGTGCTCTTTTCAATATATTGCAGCGCACGATCGATCGTGCTTTTGGGCACATCAAAACCCGCATTGCGTGCTGCCCGCAAACCCTGAATCTGCGTCACGGTCACCGCTCCCTCATCGCCTCCCGCATCCGGCGTGTACAACCAGCCCCCATCCCGTGATTGACTTTTAGCCGTCAGTTCAATCCCCTTTTCCACCACCCGACGAATCCGCTCCATCTGCACCGGGTCACGTTCCATGCCATAAGCCTGCGCCAAAAACAACAGCGCAAAACCATGCCCGAACATCGGCCGCTGCTCTTCATCAATCCGACCGATCAGCCCGCTGGGGTTGGCACATGACAAAACATACTGCACCGCTTTGCGCACCTGCGACGAATATTCCCCCTCCACCGGCGTATGCCCCCCTGCCAATAGCGCCAATCCAGCCATGCTCGTCAATGCACACGGATACGCCCCGAACGTTCCCCGTGATCGCCACGAACCATCCACCCCTTGAGTCCGCACCAAATACTCCATGCCCTTTTGAATCGCCCGCTGCGCTTCAGGGGTCACCATCTCAGGCAATACCGCCTGCCCAAACATCACCCTCGGCCACAAACCAATCATGATCGACAACGTGAAAACCAATAACCACCGCATCGGGTGAACCCGACCCTTTCGAATTGAAAATTGCTGGTTCATTCTCGGTGACTGATAAGCCTACAGCATAGTCTAGGTTCCGCCTCGCTGACTGACGAATCCTTTCAATCATGAAGTTTGACCGATTCACCCTTTTCGCCGACAATCTTCACTCACCCCTGTTGGTATCCCACCGCAAGAAGGAGTCAACTTCATGAGTTCGCCCGAAACTGAAATGCGTTTGCGTGACAAAAAAGTACTGATTGTGGACGATGACCCTGAAGTCATGGCAAGCATCGATCAAGCCATGCAATCCGAAGGTGCGCTCACCCAAACCTGTGGCGACGGCAACACCGCTGTACGCATTTGCGAAGCCGACCCCCCGGACCTGGTGGTGCTCGACATGATGCTGCCCAAACGCAGCGGCTTCCTTGTCCTTGAAAAAATCAAACAACTGCCCCAGGCTCCGCGCGTCATTATGGTGACCGCCAACGAAGGCAAACGACATCAACAGTACGCTGAAAACCTGGGCGTTGATGGCTACCTGCTCAAACCCGTCCGCTTGGAGCGACTCATCGCCATCGCACAGGACCTGCTCGTACCCAAAGCCGGTTGACACAATGCCTCTGATCAAAATAACCGCAGGTGGTAACCCGCGGTTTTTTTGGGTTTGATTCACTCGGATGCAAGGTGAATATGCAGCCACAGCGTACCACCTCGCCAACCAGCATCAATCCAACTTCGCCCCAGTTTAACCATATGAATGGGGCGCAGTTGATTAATTATTTTTCACAGTCTGTTCAAACCATTCGTCAGGGTTTGCAGCGGGTCATCATCGGTCATCACCAAGTCATTGACCTGCTTCTGATTTGTTGTTTGACCGATTCACATGCCCTGCTGGTCGGTCCGCCGGGCGTTGCCAAAACACTGCTGGTCAAAGCCCTGGCACAGGTATTCGATTGGCGTTTTGCACGCATTCAATTCCCCCCCGACCTCATGCCCGCCGATATCACCGGCTATGAACTGTTGGGTCGTGATGCAGTCACCAGCGAAATGAAAATGGTGTTTCGTCCCGGTCCGATTTTCGCCAACCTCGTGCTCGCCGATGAAATCAATCGCGCCTCGCCACGCACCCAATCCGCCCTGCTCGAAGCCATGGCCGAGCATCACGCCACCATCGGCGGCATCACCCACGTACTACCCGACCCCTTTCTGGTCGTCGCCACCCAAAACCCCATCGAACACCAAGGCACCTACCCACTCCCCGAAGCGCAACTGGACCGCTTCATGATGCGCATCGAATTGGGTTACCCCACCAGGGCTGACGAACAAGCCATCGTGCAAGCCACCTCCGGCACTGAAATACCCTTGCCTCAACCGGTGATCACGCAAAATGATTTTATGGGTTTACGCGAACTGATCCGAGCCGTGCCCGTGGCCGAATCGGTTGCCGACTACGCAGTGAAAATGTGTGCCATGAGTCGCCCGACCGATGCCAATGCATCGCCCATGGTGCGCGATTACGTGGCCTGGGGGGCAGGTCCGCGTGGTTCACAAAACCTGATTCGGGCCGCCAAGGTTCGTGCACTTTTTGAGGGCCGTGCCACACCGACCACACATGATGTACGTCAGATTGCAACACCGGTACTTGTGCATCGTGTGCTGCTCAATCACCGTGCCCTGGCACAGGGCATCACGCCAACCACCATCATTCAACACCTGCTTCAATCGATACCTTATGGTGTCGCCCAGTGATGAATGGTGGAACTGTTCAATGCAAACGCGACATGACCGACTTGGCTGAAAGTGTGGTGACCTTCGATCCAGTGACACTGGCCAGGTTACGTCATCGCCGATTTCAACCTTCGACATCACCACTTCACTTACAACTACAACCGGGACAGCACCGTTCGTTCCACCCCGGCGGATTTGACGCATTTGTCTCACATCAGCCCTACACCGGTGGTGACGATTTGCGACGCATCGATTGGCAGGTTGCCGCACGTACCGGCCGACTGTTCACACGACAGTATGAAAACCACGTTCAACAACAATTCTGGCTGGCGCTGGATATCAGTGCCAGCATGACCTTTACAGAGTTGCCTCCATGGTTGCGCGGTCGTCAATCACTAATGCAATCATCAGCAAATGACCCTGCAACACATACCAACCACCCGCTAAGCAAACTCGCGTTTTGTCAGTGTATGTCCCTGGCCCTGAGTCAGATCATAATCTGGCAACATGATCAGTTGGGGTGCGCCCTGTTGGCTGATTCATTGCTGGGTATTCTGACACCATCATGCACTCGTGCACACTGGCAGGCACTATATGAATGCATGCATAAACTGCAACCCAAACCCGCAACTCGATTGACCACCGCCCTGACGCAACTGTTTCATCGAACCCCGCAGCCGGGGGTGCTGGTGCTGATGAGTGATTTTTTGTGCGAGGATTTGGCAAGTCTCTGGCCAATATTGCATCAATATCAACGCGCCGGCTGGTCACTGGTCATCGTCCATGTGCTTGCCCCTGACGAACTGTCCTTTCCTGGTAACCAGCCTGTGCAATGGGTGGATATGGAAACCGGCAACACTTTGCGCGGAACCCCTGCCCAGCTTCGTCATGACTACCAACAACGCATGACAGAACTTCAGCAAACCATTCAACGGGAAACCTGGGCACTAGGCGCAACGTATCATCATTGGAACACCGGCAACGCATGGTTGCTTGAAGTTGAAAACATGCTGACAACTGAGGCGCGATAAATGCACTGGGCAAACCCATGGGCACTTTGGTTTCTGCCACCGGTGATAATACTGGTCACATGGCTGCACTTGCGTCGCCGTATCCATGAACCGCTGGTGCTGTTTTCAGCAATACGGTTACTTAAACCTGAAATTCATGCTGCCCATCGACGATTTCATGAACTACGCCACTGGTTGCTGTACGTATTGAGGCTCACCGCCCTGTTATTGATCATTACCGCGTTCGCACAGCCGAAGTGGAACGATGTTGATTTGCCCTCAGCGATGCCGCAACCAGCCCCACCAGCGCAGGTTGTTCATTCGCCGACACTAACGACCAGTGACTCGTTCGCTGGCGATGTCATCCTCGTTTCACAACGCGCCCATCAATTACATGCAAATTGGCCGTCCGAGTCACCGGCATATGCCATTGATCGCGTGCTAAAATTGTTCTCGAAGAATACAAATATCAGAAACACTGCCGTGACCACGACAGTTTTTTCACAGTTTGATTTCGCCCAGAACAACCCATCATTACTCGTCATAGTTGAACCAGCGAGGCTCGACCCTACGACGGTCAATAAACTTTCAGACGCCCTTCAGCAGGGTACCAATGTTTTATATCTGGCAACGAACCCCGTCGATGCTGACAACCTCAATGTGATATACCAAGTGTGCCAAAGCGCTCAGCCAAATAGCGTACGTTTTAAAGCCACGAATTCACAATCAGTCATGCAACGACAAATCGTCAATCGACAGTCCCCGTTTGCCAACCATCGTCATGACGATTGGATTGAACTGATCGAATCTGTGCATGCGCGTCAGGGGGTGATTGCCTTATCAACTGAAGCTCATTTCTCAAACCTGAACATCATCATCGGTGACAACGTTCGACCTGTTTTGTGCGAATTGCCCCTCGCCATCGGCCGACTGATGCTGCTCAACATCGACACAAATGATTCGAGTTGGTTTAACCATCCCGCGTGGGTGGTTTTGATCAGTGAATTAGTCAATGACCTAGTACACAGACCGACAATTGATGAACCACCGCCAACATCCGTTACTCAACAAATCATCAACGGCAACGAAAGTTCAGGCATCAATACTCACGTAGGTTTATCACGGATACACAGAGATGCTGAGCCTTGGGTGTATTTGTCGATCACAGCTTTAATATGTCTGGCTGCAGAGTCGTTGCTTGCGTGCAGGTATTCATCGCACGGTACTGATCGCTAAACAATCATGAATCATTGGTGGATTCAACCTGTCATCAATTCCACGCTTGGATGGTCACTATGCGCCATCATGGGTATTTGTGTACTAATCGGCGTTTGGTATCGACCCGCTCGTGTTCAGGCAATGCGTTGGTGGCTCATACATACCCCGGCCATAATTGCCATCATCACCTTATTGCTAATACTGCTCAACCCTCTGCATGTATCGACCCATGGCTCAAGTTCAACACAAACACCAACATACAATCTGGCTGTGTTAATCGACACTTCTCCAAGCATGAAGGTGGCTGACGACAGCGAACAGCAGTCAAGGCTGGTTGTTGCAACCAATGCTGCTTCGGAGCTTGCTGCGCTAACAGATAACACCATCGGCTTGCAATACTACACCTTTGCAGACAACCTCAACCCAATCGACTTTTTATCGCTACCCGAAAACACCCTCGGTCAGACAACGCGACTATACAGTGCTTTGCATCAATTACTCACGACCGATTACCCATTGCAGAACATACTACTGATCAGTGATGGTATTGATCACCCGCAGGCCAACTCGGAACCCGGATTAAATGATATCATCCGACTTGCTCATACTCGCGGTGTCAATATTCATACCATGGCAATCGGTAGCGATCAGGGGCCAAACAGCGTGCGGATTGACCCCGATCAATCACAAATCACAGCAAGACTGGGCCAGCGTCTAAAACTGCAAGGGCGAATGCATACACATGGCCTTGTTGACCAGAAGCTACGCGCCACACTGCATTTGAAGCACCATATCATTGCACAGCAAACAATCACAGTCGAATCACACCCCACACAGACTTGGTCATGGGACGTACTGTTGGATCAGCCGGGCTTGCATCTCTATCAAATGCATTTGGAAGAGTGGCCACTGCCATCGCAACACGTACAAGCTACTGCCGCGATGTTGGTACGTGTGCATGATGAACCGGTGAAGGTACTCATCCTCGAAGGCCAACCCAATCGGAACTATCATTCTATCATGCGATTATTACAGTCCCAGCCGCAATTGGAGGTGACCTCGCTCCTACGCCTGGACCAGCATCGATGGCTATACCGATACATACCCGCCCATACAAAGTCCCAATACGACTCATCAGATTCAAAGACTTCGTCCATTCTGATGACCCAGCGCTGGTCGATGCTGGATCATGCGAATGCACAACAGCTCTTCGCAGACATGGTGGAGTCCGAAACTGAGGTGGTATTGATTGGCCGACAGGTCGAGTCGCTGTTCAATGGCAAACTGTCCGATCAGTTATGGCAAGTGGTACGTCAAAGATCAGTTGGCCTGATGTCTTATAGCAAGAATACCGACAATACGACCGGCATAATCACAGACGACACTCGTCACCCACCCGTTCTCAATACGATTCATCAACTCGCTTTGCAACATGAGCAGGCTGAAGCACAAGTCAGACTGCGCAGCCCCAAACTCTCCTATGCCAGTGACGAACCAATCATACTGGAACTGCTAAGCAAGCTCGCCGATGCCACTGGGGGCAGCAGTGTCCGTGTACGGTCGATGGATGATTCTGCAAAACCTGACATTATCATCAAGCCAGGTGACACATCAGCAACCTATTTATCTTCGCTTTTTCTGAAACCTATGACCCCAGGCATTTACCAAGCTGTGGTTCAGGCTCATGATGACAATGTTGACGCTCAAGCCGTATTTGAAGTACTGAATACCCCTCTTGAATTGATCGATATCCGACCCCGATCATCGGAATTACGTTGGTTGTCTCATCGCACCAACGGATTGGTACTATCCCCCGGCCAACTCGAACCGCTGGTTGATGTTTTACAGCAACAATATATCCGTCATCTGCGATCCTCGGCCGATGTGACTACCTTGCGGGATCGCTGGTGGATGCTTCTGATCATTCTGAGTATGTTCAGCCTGACATGGTGGCTGCGGCGACGCGAGGGGCTTGCGTGACCACAATTCATACACAACCACCAGCACACTGCATTACCCAAACAGCACAAAAACAAGTGCTCGCTTGGTTGCATACTTACCATCAACGCCGACGTTTCATCAACCAGACGGGCTTAATCCTTGAGTGTTGTTGGTTCGTTTCTGTTACCCCGTGGTTGGCTTCGCTTGTATCTGTCATCTGGCTAACAGACCACTTGGCTTCATGGGTGATTACCGCGTTCATATTTTTGTTCTTCGCAGTAATGCAAGGCTTCCGTTGGTATCACCTGGTCCGTCAGCACCACGCATGTATCCCCAACGACCCGGCATGGAAAGCCCATCTGCCATCTGCTGATCGTGAACTGCTGTCGTTAGGGATTGAACTCGCCCGGCAATTGCACGCTATTCATGGCCTTCAAAACAAATTCATCGACCACCTCTGTCAACGTGCGGGTAATCAACTCGCACATTATAACATCAAACGATTATTGCCCACCCATGGCCTTGTCTTTCGAAGTACTTTATTATTTCTATCCGTATTCATCACAGCCTATCTCTACTGGATAACACCACCATGGTTGTTACCACTGATACCATTCCAATCATCACCCAGCAACAACACCGCCAATATATCCAATGTTGATCGTACACTGATATTACACCCTCCGCATTTGATTGAATCCGTCAACAGCGATTCAACATTACCGTTGACGATTGAAGTGAATGTCCCTGTCGACGAGGTCATTGACAACCTTCAACTGGCGATAAGTATTAACGATCAACCGCTATGGTTCACACAACTACCATTGACACGCATGGTGAATACCTCCGGTGCAAAGCAACTACATCACACGCTATCACTATCAGAAATCAAACTCAAACCCGGCGATCAACTCGCCCTCTCCGCACGCATGCATACCCGTTCTGCAATCACCTCACGATGGGTCGAATCACTCCCCCGTGTTTTTCATATTGAGCCAACATACCAACCGCGATCCGCCACAACCGCCAAAGCCCAATCATCATCGCCCACACTCAATCCGCCATCGGGGCCAAAACCGTTCGCCGACGGTTCCCCCTCACCAGACGGGCATAGCAGCATAGGTACGAATCAAACAAACCTTCATAACACCACTCCCACAGCCATTCAAACCTTAGCGTTGTTAGCCTCCGGTGAACTTTCCACGCCGACAACGCCCGCCGCTTCTATGATCACCATCGATCCGGTGCCGGAGGTGCCGCTGCGTTATCGTACAATGACCGACACCTACCTGGCGCAATTGGCGGATGACCTGGCTCGCACATCTGCCACGAATTCAATCACAGGCCAGGCTGAGGGCGGTATCAATCCATGAAACGAAAACTCCCGATCTATCTTCATGATCATATACGACGAAGTAGTTATGCGATGCTCTTTGTATGGTGGTTATTTTTGGTAGCTGCATCATCATTGTTGCCACCAATCAACGCGCAATCGACTGATGAATTACCTGACCTGACACCGATCCCCAACCCAGCGAAATCCACCATTGATGTTGATCTGATTCGCATCGGCAACCTGGTATATGCCCGTCATCAGTTTGCCCGCTGTTTTTCTACCGGGTTCCTCGAACTGGCGCATCGCAACACCACCATCAAAACCACCGGCCAATTGCACCCCTTGCGTTTATCCAACAGTGACCTGGCTGACTATCCCTTGACAATTCTTGCGGGTGAAAAAGCCTTTACACTCACTGCGGATGAACGCACCAACTTGAAAAGGTACCTTGAACAAGGTGGCTTTGTTCTTGCTTCCGCCGGGTGCTCTTCCGTGCAATTTGACCGCTCGTTGCGTCGTGAAGTCACTGAATTATTCCCTGATGCGTCGCTGCAGCCACTGCCGCCGGACCACCCCGTTTTTCACATTATCACGGCCATCGAAAAGCTTAAAACCAAAACTGGTGATGCCCGCCCATTACTGGGTCTTTGGGTGAATCAACGTCTCGTGCTCATTTACACTCCCGATGGCCTCAACGACACCGACAACGCCCCCGATTGCTGCTGTTGTGGCGGCAATGAGATACTCAATGCACAAGCCATGATGCTCAACATATTAGCGTATGTGTTGAGTTTTTAACCCGCTGACTCATGCAACGGATATCATCACAATGATGAAACTTTACACCAAACGCGGCGACGATGGCGGAACCGATTTATTCGGCGGACAGCGTGTCGGCAAAGACAACCTGCGTGTCGATGCCTACGGTACGGTCGATGAACTCAACAGCGTCATCGGTCTGGCTGCCTGTGCCTGCACTACATCCGCGTTGCATGAACTGCAAAATATTTTGCTACGTCTTCAACCCCGCTTGTTTGACCTGGGGTCGGATTTGGCCAGCCCTCGGCCGCGCAAGGCGGTGATGGACGATGCGGCAGGTGATGATGCCAAGCCCAGCATCGTGCCGCGTATCGGCCCCGAACATCACAAGGAATTGGAACAACTCATCGACAGCGCCTGTGCCCCGCTGGCACCGATGCGTCACTTCATCATGCCCGGCGGCACCGAAGCCGCTGCACGATTGCATCTGGCACGAACAGTTTGCCGCCGCGCTGAGCGTTTATGCGTGGCGCTGGCACGTGAAGAATCGATCGGCCCTGACATCGTGATTTATTTGAACCGCCTCAGTGACCTGTTATTTGCCATGGCTCGCCGCGCCAACCAGTTGGATAACGTGGCCGACGTACCATGGAAACCGCGTGAAGGCGGGTAAAAATGCCAGTAACCAAGTGGTCAAGTGGTGACATTGACGCCCAGGGCCTTAGCCCCGGTTGGATTGAATTGCCTGCAACAACAATCTCCGGCCCTGAAGGGCACGGCGTCACAAGCATCATTCACTTGCATTTGATGATTAACATGAAGGTCATCATGATGTGTGTTTTGACGAGGTGACCATGACTGCATCGTGCAAAATTGAAACGCTGCCGCGATTCAAGGCGACATTGCGACCGCCGGGGTCCAAAAGTCTGACCAATCGCGCGTTGCTTTTGGCTTCGATGGCCAGGGGTGTATCGACGTTGCGCGGTCCGCTCTGGGCAGACGACACCATGCGCATGTTCACTTCACTGCGCGAACTGGGCGTCAAAATCAAAGGCGACCCCGGCGACAAGCAACTCGAAATCACCGGCTTGGATGGGTTTTCACAACGTGATGCAGCGGTGCTGGACACGGGTAATTCGGGCATCACCATTCGCACGCTGGCAGCGGCATGCACCTTGGGTATCGGTCGATATCGACTCGATGGCGATGCACGCATGCGTCAGCGACCCATTGGCGAACTGGTTGACGCACTGCGGCAAATCGGTGCGGGGGTGCGTTATGACGGGGCGGATGGGTTGCCGCCGATCATTGTGGAGGGCAATGCACCGCGCGGCGGAAAACTTGTGATGAAGCCCACGCTGTCGAGTCAGTACATCACCGCAATGTTGCTCATCGGCCCTTATTTGCATCAGGGTTTGACGCTGGAATTTCAAGGCCCGATCACCAGTCAACCCTATGTCGCAATGACGTTGATATTAATGGAAACCTTCGGGGTCGGTGCACAGGTCGATGACGGTTGGAAAACGATCACCGTTCCCGCCGGGCGGTATCAAAAAGTGGATTACAGTATCGAACCCGATGCCTCGAATGCCAGTTATTTTCTGGCGGCTGCGGCGATACTGCCGGGCAGTCAATGCACCATCGAAGGTTTGGGGCGAAGCAGTTTGCAGGGCGATGTCGGGTTTGCCGACGTGCTGCATCAAATGGGGGCAGGGCTGGTGTTCGGCAGCGATTTCATCACCATCATGTCACCGCCGGAGGGTACGCGACTACGGGGCATCGACATCGACCTCAATCACATGCCCGACATGGCGCAAACGCTGGCTGTGGTCGCGCTGTTTGCGCAAGGTTCGACCACCATCCGCAACGTGGGCAACCTGCGCGTCAAAGAAACCGATCGACTGGCTGCATTGCACAAGGAACTGACCAAACTGGGCGCCAAGGTGGTGATTGAGGGTGATGACTTGAAAATTACGCCGCCGCAGGTCATCACGCCGCCGATGCAGGGTATTGATACGTACAACGATCATCGCATGGCCATGAGTTTCGCGCTGGTCGGATTGCGCATACCGGGGGTGATCATTAATGACCCGGGCTGTGTGGCCAAAACTTTCCCGGATTACTTTGAGTATCTTGGTAAACTTGGACGATTCTAAGAGCAAACAAAAGAACTCAACACAGAGGTCACAGAGTACACAGAGAAGCAAACGAGCAAAACCATCCCGTTCGATCAAATGCCCGACTTATGTCAAAACATTCGATATGAACAACGCATGATAAAGAATCGTTTCAAACGTTAGTATGCAGGGGTGTTCCGCTTGTGTGTCCACGCCCAAAGGATCGATTCTGCTCTGTGACCTCCGTGTCATCTGTGTTGAAAATCGGTTCTATTAGCTGCTCTAAGGTGACCAGTTCTATTTTCACCCTGCGAGTATTGAACGTTGGCTCAACCTCAACCCCAGCGCAACCCGTTCTGGCAATCGGCGCGGATTTTGTTGCAGTACAAACCACAGCTTTCATTGGCGGCGGTGGGTGCGTTACTATCGGCAGCCTGCTTTGGGGCTGGGCTGGGCATGCTCATTCCCATTTTCAAATTGCTGCTGGCGGATCAGCAGAACCTTCCTCAAATCGTGACGACCTACCTGGCGCCTGAAGGTGCGACAGCCTGGCGTCAGAACCTGGCCGATGCTTTGTTGCCGTATTTACCCAACGATCATTTTTACGGATTCGTCGTTGTGATGCTGGTGATTGCGGTGTTGTCGATCATCGGCAGTTGCGGTCGGTATATGCACGAATATCTGGTGATCACGGTGTGTAATCGCGCAGCCATGAACTGGCGCAAGCAATTGTTTGAGCGCCTGGTGCAGGCGCCGTTGCCGGAGTTGTGGGCCAGGGGCACCTCCGATCAGGTCAGCCGGGTGATGGTGGATGCATCTATGTTGGGCGGTGGGTATCAAACGATACTCGGGCGCGCCACCGCGGACATCCTCAAAGGTGTGGCTGCCCTGGTCCTGGCGATGGTGATCAACTGGCAACTCACCCTTGCAGCCCTGGTGATTGCCCCGCTGTTGGCTGTGCTTTTGCGCAAGTTCGGCAAGCGCATTCGTCGTGCTGCGTCGGCAGCGCTGGGTGAACGTTCCAAACTTTTGCACGCCCTGCACGAAACGTCATCGGGTATGGCCGTGGTGAAAGTGCACGGGGCCGAGGGCTATGAACGCAGACGTTTTGCCCGCATCAATCGCACCTTGTTTCAGCAGGAAATGAAAGCGCGACAGGCCAAGGCTTTGTCGTCACCGGTGATCGAAACGCTGGCCCAGTTCATGGTCATGATCATCGCCGGGGGCGCTGCGTTTTTGATTTTCCGCAAGGGCTGGGACCCGGCTGAATTCATCCTGGTGCTCGCTGCGCTGGCTGTGGCCGGGGCGAGTTTGCGGCCACTGACCAACATGAGTACGCAGATTCGTGAAACCGAAGCGGCAGCGGCACGAGTGCTCGAAGCGTTGCAAACGCCGATGGAACCGGTGAATTTGGATGATCGGCTGAAAATGCCGATGTTGCTGCGCCATCAGCGTGACATCGTGTTTGATCACGTCTGGGTACGCTACCAAGGCGCTGCAAGGTCAGCGGTGGACGATGTTTCACTCAATGTGCCCTTTGGTCAGACCATCGCCATCGTCGGTGCCAACGGTTCGGGGAAAACAACTCTGCTCAACCTCATACCCCGATTGCTGGTGGCCGAAAAGGGGCGCATCATGATCGACGGGGTTGACCTGGCGCAAGTCAACCTACGATCCCTGCGACAACAGATAGCCGTGGTCACGCAACAGACGATTCTGTTTCAGGGCACGATTGCCCAAAACATCGCGTACGGTCGGCGCTGGGTTTCGAAGGCTGACATCGTGGCCGCAGCCCAAGCCGCGTTTGCTGACGAGTTCATCACCGCACTACCGCAGGGGTATGACCACCTGCTGGGCGAAGGCGGCTCGGGTTTATCAGGCGGACAGAAGCAACGGTTGTGCATCGCCCGCGCCATTTTGCGTAACCCGACGATATTGATACTCGATGAGGCCACCAGCCAGATTGATGCTGATTCGGAAGCGAAAATCACGCAGGCGTTGCATCAATTGCGGCATGGTCGAACGACTTTCATCATCGCGCACCGGTTATCGACGGTGGTGGATGCGGATGTGATCGTGGTGATGGAGCATGGCCGGGTGATCGCGCAAGGTAAACATCACGAACTGTTGGATACATGCATCACCTATCAAAACCTGGTACAGACGCAGTTGCTGCCGGGTGCCAGTCAATGATCGGCAGAAAACCGCGGGTTACCACCCGCGGCTATGCAAACGAAGATGATTTTCATAGCCACGGGTGGAAATCGACGGTGAATGAATCCGTTCAACACTAGGCCACTTGACCACTTGACCACTTCTTTCATCGGTTTCTCTTTCCCCAATCTGCGTGCTGAATTATACTGAAACGGTTCGATCAACCGATTCAATACATGAGGTCCACGTTCCGGTTACCACGGGCTTGTGGCTTTGATCACCCATGGAGGCATCGGTCATGCGCAAGTTGGTTCTCCTTGCCGCGCTGGTCTGTTTATTCTGGGGCGCAGTATGTCCGACGCCATCATGGGCGGCCCAGGTGACAGTGGTTAAAAAGGATGGCACGCAGATCAGCGGCGACCTGCTCCGGCAGGATGCCACCAGTGTCACGCTGCGCTTGTCGGACACCAACATTCCCATCCGCATCCAGCGCGAACAGATTCAGGAATTGCGCGAAACCCCCACCGTCGCTCAGCAATACCGCCAGCGTCGGGCGGCCCTCAAGGATGATGATGTCACTGGTCGATATGACCTGGCCAAGTGGCTATACGATCAGCGTGAGCTGCAACTGGCACGACGTGAACTGCTGGACCTGCGCAGTATCAGCCCACAGGATGAACGGGTGAAATTGCTGCTGTCGGCCACGGAGGAACAGCTCAAAGCCGCAGCAGCCCTGGCGGCAGCCCAGCGTCCAACCACCCCCGATGGCACCCCCGGCAATGCCACCACTCCCGCCCCTGGTCCTCCCGGAAACACGCCTGCACAACAAGGTGATGCCACCGCATCCTCCACCGGCTCACTGCCCACACAACGTTTGACGCCGGAGCAAATCAGCCTGATCCGTGTTTATGAGTACGATTCGCAGGCACGCCCGCCGCTTCGTGTGCAGGTGCCCGGTGAAGTGTTCGATGCCCTGTTCACGCAATATCGTGATGAACCCTCGGTGGCAGTGATCATTCGTCAACCCAACGGCCCGGCCAACTTTCGCAACAAACCCGGCCACGAGGTGCTTGAGTTTCTTTTCAAACTCAAAGCCCGCGATCTTTACGACAAGGTGCGCGTACTGGATGACCCACCCGCCCTCACTACGTTTCGCACCCGTATCCACCAAACCTATGTGCTCAACTATTGTGCCACCAACCAATGCCACGGCGGCAGTGGCGCAGCCAGTCGTGACTTTTTCCTCTTCCGCAACAACCCGTGGGAAGACGCCACCGCCTACGCCAATTTTTACATTCTGCACGCGTACAAAAAAGACGACATGTATCGCATGGTCGATCGCGCCCGCCCGGAGGAGTCACTACTGATTCAATACGGCCTTCCCCGTCGTGATGCCAAGTACCCCCACCCGGACAAGGGCAACTGGCGACCACACCCTGCATTGACAGGCCCGGCGTCGATCCGCACACTTTTGGTCAATTGGATCGGCAGTGAACTGCTGCCGGAAAAAATGCTACCCGAGGGTACTTACCCAATAACCTACGCACTGCCCAAGGTCGAACAACCCAAAGTACAACCTGCCGCAACGCCAACGACCCCGGTAACGCCCGCTGGTCCTTCGAATTCACCCAGCACCACAACCCCATCACCCACACCAGCACCCGCGGCGCGGTGATAGCGAACGGTGGGTCAATCGAGTTGGCGGACGGACCCGCCTATATGAAGTAATCGAGTGGTCGAGTGACGAAAAAAACCACCTGCTGACGTTTTGGGGTCGATCGACAAGCATCAATTACTGTGGGGCGGGCAGTTTGGCGCAGAACTTGGCCAATTGCGCCAGGGTCGGGCTGCCGACGTTACGCACGTAGTAACCACTGGTCCCCGTGCCGACGCAAAGGCACTGTTCCAACGGCAACCCGGCGAGCACCCCCAGACAGAACCCGGCATTGAAGTTGTCACCGGCACCGGTGCTGAGTTTGGGCTTGGCGACAAACGGGCCTTGAAAATGAGCGGATTCGACCTTGCCGTTGACAAGTCGTGCTGCGGCGGCACTTTTGCGCGGGTGAATCACAACGGTTTGCACCCCCACCTTGGCGCGAATGTTCACCGCTAAAGTTTCAATGATGGACTCGGGGTCTTTCCCCGTATCAATGCCCAGTACGGCTGCCACCTGGGTTGCTTCCTTGAGGTTCAGGCCCAGCATCACGTCGGCCACCTTCTGCAACTTGCCGCACAGCTTGAGGGCATCACGCAGGTCATTTAACGTGCGTTTTTCCGGGTCCGCGAGGTCGATGAAAATGGTTTTGCGCTGTTTTGATATTTTCGGTAGAGCCGTGGCCAGATGTGCCCAAACATCCGACAAGCCCGGCATCATGGTCCAATTGACCATGCCCAGAAACTTGGCTTGTGCGATAAGTTTGGTGAGTTGGTCTTTACCCAAGGCTTTTTCGATTGACTTCCAATTGACGTTACCCAGCCAATCGTATTTACCGAGCAGCAGTTTGCCGTCTTCGAATTCGAGGGCGTCGGTCATGCCGGGGGTGGCGATGCCGATGACCCTGGCCTTGGCGGCCATGGGGGCAAAGACCGGGTGAATCATCGGGTTGCCCACCGCACCGATATAGGTCACCGGCAGACCAAACGCGACCATGGCATTGGCCATGATCGGGCCGTTGCCGCCGAGTTTTTCGAGTGTGACGAGCATTTCATAATTGGAACTCATGCCCGCGGCTGCGGTGATTTTTTTGCCGAAGTGTTCGATGGTGACCACGGGGTCGTAACGTTTGAGGTCGTGACGTTTGTCCACCACAGCGATGATCGAATCAACAAACCCGTCAAACCCCAAAAGCACCGGCGTGGTTTTGAGTTGTTTGGCGAAAGCGGACAAACCCTTGGCAGCCTGCGCAGCAACGATAGCTCGATCGGTCATGGTGACACCTTGTCAAAAAAGTTGAAGCGACCTGAATCAGTGACTCAAATAAACGGTCGCAATTGGGGCGCTATGTTAACCATTGCGGCCAAGTGAGCCAAGTGTGCACCGATGCACGATGTCAATGAGTGCAGCATGGGCAATACCGAGTGTTCGTCTTTAGGCGCGTCAAGCCCTACCATTGCAGCCGATGATCCAGTTGGAAAACGTACACAAGTCTTATCAGCAGGGCGGTCAGAGCGTGGCTGCGCTGCGCGGTGTTAATCTGACCATTGAAAGCACGGGCTACTTTGCGATCATGGGTCGATCGGGCAGCGGCAAATCGACGTTATTGCATTTACTGGCAGGCCTGGACCACGCGGACCAGGGCTCCGTGATCGTCGATGGTGAAAACCTGGGGCAATTGAAAGAAAAAGCATTGACGATTTTTCGTCGTCGTCGCATTGGCATGGTGTTTCAAAGTTTCAATCTGATACCAACACTGACCGCAGCACAGAACATCGCATTGCCGGGGGTGATCGATCGGCGCGATCGACGCTGGATTGACCGGCGTGTCGGTGAGCTGCTGGATGCGATGGGGTTGGCACAACGAGCAACGCATCGACCTGATGCCCTGTCCGGGGGTGAACAGCAGCGTGTGGCCATTGCGCGGGCCTTGCTTTTTGCGCCACCCCTGCTGCTGGCGGACGAACCGACGGGCAACCTTGACAGTATCAGCAGTGAACTGCTTTGGCGACAACTGGGCGAGCTTGCCAGACAGCAGCAAATGACGGTGGTGCTGGTGACGCATGAGCCGGCGGCGGCGGTGCACTGTGAAAAGGTGTTTGTGCTGGGCGATGGTGTTTGCAAAGGGGTGATACCCACGGAAGGATTGGATGCGAGCAGTCTGGCACATCGCTGTGAGCAACTTAGCCGGTAGGCGTGGACGCACCACGTTACTGATACTGGCAGTAGCCTTGGGCACGATGCTGACCGTAGGCGTTGCGGCCATGATGGGGACGTTTGCTCATGCGCTCGAACAAGCGGTGGGCCGGGTGGCAGGGTTGGCCGATGTCCGCCTGCATCATCAATACTCAGCGCGATTGGATGCATCATTACTCGACACCGTACGCACCTGGCCTGAAGTTGATTTGGCGACAGCCCGTGTTGAAACGAGTTTGATGCTGCGTCACCCTGAATCGGGTCGCTTTGTATGGGCCTTGGCGGCAGGGATTGAACCCGACAATTTGCAGCAACTTCATCCCGTGACTTTGGCGCAGGGTCGCATGGTGCAAAATGATGATGAAGTGGTGATCGATCAGACCGGTTTTGAAGCGATGAACGCCAATCTCGGCGACATGATCACGGTGGTACGTTTGGGGCGACCGGGTCAATTGACTTTGGTGGGTGTCATCGAACGACCGAAAATTGACCTGCTGCAACGTCGTAAAGCGATCATCACCTTGCCAGCAGCGCAGCAATTGGGTGATTTACCGGGGCAAATTGACACCATCGAAGTGAAACTGATACCGGGCGTTTTACCGGAAGCACTTGAAGGCAAATACGCAGCAACCGTACCGGTGGAAGTGGCGTTTCACACCTCGGCCATGGTGCGTGGACGACTCAAACAGGTATTGGACACCGCGCGACTCACACTCATGATCACCATGGTCATCGTCGGCCTGTGCGCAGGGTTTATCGTGCTGACCAGTCTGACCACGGCTGTCACCCAGCGGCAACGTGAACTGGCGATGATTCGCTGCATCGGCGGCAGTCGGTTTCAGGTCAGCAGTGCCCAAATCATGTCAGGGTTGTTCATCGCCTTGATGGGGGTATTGATCGGCTTACCGTTGGGGTTGTCAGCCGCACGGGTGGCTGTGTGGTGGTTTCGTGATGAGTTTGCAGCGGCATTCAAACCCGATGTGCAGGCGGTGGCACTGGCGGCAGTGGCAATGATCACCGCAGGGTTGGCTGGTTCAATTTACCCGGCGATTTTGGCTGCTCGTGTGCAACCGATGCAGGCCCTGGCCGGGCGCGCGCATGTACCGACACGGCGCGGTGTCGGCTGGTGCGTGGGTGTGGGCTTGCCCTTGGTATTGCTGATGCCCACGGTGGCGATGCTGGTGCATGACACGCAAATCGTGTTTTGGTTTTACGCCTATGTCGGGCTGGCGACGACATTCATCGGCTATTTTTTGCTGAGTGTGCCCGTGTTGGTGTTACTGGTTCGAGTCACCTCAAAACTGATCGCAAAAACACTGGTTGTGCCCAGTGAGTTACTCAAAGAATCGATGCAGGCAACGCCGATGCGTTGGGGGTTGACCTCGGGGGCACTGATGGTGGGTCTGGCGATGTTGCTGGCATTATGGACCGGCGGACGCAGCATCACCGGCAACTGGCTTGATCACCTGAAACTACCCGATGTTTTCATTCACAGTTACTGGGGCATCAGCCCGGCTCAGTGGCAGGCTTTGCAAAATCGAACCGACCTTGCGGGCATCACCCCCACCACCGCATTCCCCGTGCAAACACAGGGCGTTCGCTTCGGCGTGACGGAACTGTCCCCCCGCAACACCTTGTTTGTCAGTTTCGAACCGGAAAGTTTTTTGCCACTGATGACGTTGGAATGGGACGAGGGTGACCCCGCCTCGGCTGTGGCACGCCTGCAACAAGGCGATGCCCTGCTGGTGAGTCGTGAATACCGACTGGCACACGGACTGGGGGTGGGTGATCGGTTGTCACTGCACACGCTGACCGGGGTCAAAGATTTTGAAATCGCGGGAGTCATCGGCTCGGCTGGATTGGACCTTGCGGTACAGGTGTTTGGTATTCACCGTGCTTACGCAGATGCTGCACTCAACTCAGTATTCGGCACACGTACTGATGCAGCAATATATTTCGGAGTCACCAACATCAACCTGGTATTGGCGAAAGTACCGGAAGGTCGTGATGCACAGGCGATCATGTCCGACATTCGTCGTGAAGTGCCCGGCACGATTGTCGGTTCCAGTCAGATCGTTCGTCGCATGATGACCGAAAGCACCCAGCGCTTTTTACTGGTGGCCAGCATGATCGCACTGTCGGCTCTGGGTATTGCGTGCCTGGGGGTGAGTAACCTGATCGTTGCGGAAGTTTCCAGCAGGCGATTTGAATTCGGCGTGATGCGGGCCATGGGAGCATCACGCGCACTACTGGCACGTTTCATCGTCGGCAAAGTGATACTGATCGCACTGGCAGGAGGTGTCACCGGGGCGATGCTGGGCTTCCAATTGGCGATGGTGGGCAAAATGTTTCATGAGCGCTTGCTGGGTTTGCGATATGAAATGGCCTGGCCGTGGGACATCATGATCGGCGGAGCATTGGCACTGATATTGGCAGCGATACTGGCGGCAATACCCACGATTTGGAAATTGATGCGTCAATCACCGCGATCGCTTTTGGCCATGGGTCGGGGTGGGTGAAACGATGCTCATCAAACAGTAGGGTTCATGAAGTTAGCGCCGCGACTTGTCGCGTGTGAACCACTCATCAAGCGCGATGAATCGCGGCGCTAACAGCCTTGGCTTACACTGTGCCGGTGAAAGAAGCCAGTTACAACCTTGCGATTGAAACCTCGAGCCGGGTGGGTTCGGTGACCTTGGGTCGGGGTGATGTATTACTTGCCACCAAAGTTTTGCCGCCGCAGGAGCGACATCGGGTTGATTTGTTGCCGGTGATGGATGGGTTGTGTCGTGAGCATGGGGTGAAACCCGCGGAAATTGGTGAGTTGTATGTGTCGCATGGGCCCGGGTCGTTCACGGGCCTGCGCATCGGTATCACCAGTGCGAAAACTTTGGCATTGATCACGAGGGCAAAAATCGTGGCCGTGCCGACGCTGGAAGTGGTGGCGATGAACGTGCCGGTGGAACGGGGTGTGACGCTGATCGTGGCGTTGAACATGAAAAAAGAAACGGTGTACGCGGGGGTGTTCAAGGCCAACCACGACGGCCAATGCTGGCAATTGAAGCAAACTGCTGGTTTAACCACCCTGGCGGAGTTGCTTGCGACCATCACCGGGCCGGTGGTGCTGGTGGGGGAAAAATTGGCAGCAGCAAGTGGTCAATACAATCGCCCTCACCCAAATGAGAGCGAAGCGAACACTCCTACTCTCCCGGAGGGAGAGGGGGCGGAATGTGGTCAAGTGAAGTACCATTCCGAATTGTCGCAGCCGCGAAGTGAAAACGTGTGGCGAGTTGGTTGCCGACTTGCGTTACAAAACCAATACACGCCAGCTCATGAATTATTGCCCTTGTATGTGCGCATTCCTGAAGCTGTCGAGTTGTGGGAGAAACGGCAAGGGGCTGGTGGCTAGTGGCTGGTCTGTGCCTCAATCAATGGGTAGGGCAGGCGTCCCGCCTGTCAAATGGGCGTTAGCCCATGCTGATATCAACGAGTGATTTGAGCCATCGGGTCATTGACAGGCGGGACGCCTGCCCCACTCAAAGTGTCCATCAAAGAACCACTCGCTTCCGCTCGTGGCTCTGATCGTTCAATGATTACCTTGAGGTCATCGTCGCCATATGCGATACACTCTGTCATGACTCCAATGAATTGACCGCCCGTATTGAAAGGTTCAAATGCTCCCCAAAGTTGTCATCATCGGTCGGCCTAACGTCGGCAAGTCCAGCCTGCTCAACCTGCTGGCCGGTCGCACCATCAGCATCGTGGACCCCACGCCCGGGGTCACGCGCGATCGCGTCACCACCTACGCCCGCATTCCCGTTTCCGCCGAGCTGCTGGACCGTGAACCCGATCGCTGGATCGAACTGATCGACACCGGCGGCTACGGGATTGAAGATTCGCAAAACCTCACCGCCGATGTCGAAAAACAAATCAGCGTCGGCATGAATGAGGCTGACCTGATCGTGTTTGTGATTGATGCACAATCAGGCCTGGTGCCTTTGGACGAAGAAGTCGCCCGACTTTTGCGACGTCAGGGTATCAGTAGCACAGGTCAAAAAAGCGGCAAAGGCAAACGCAAAAAGCAAAGCAAGGCTGTGCTGCTGGTGGCCAACAAGGTCGATAGTGCGCGACACGAGGCCGGGGCCGCCGAGGCTGGGGGCATGGGGCTGGGCGAGCCGGTACTCATGTCCGCCAAAACCGGCTTCAATAAACAGGCATTTTTTGATGCGGTGCGTGAACACATCAACTGGGACCAATTCCCTGAATCAAGCGATGAGCCGGACATGGGTGTGAAGCTGGCGATCGTCGGCAAACGTAACGCCGGAAAAAGCACGCTGGTCAACGCCCTGGCCGGCGGTGAACGTTGCATCGTCAGCGAAATCGAAGGCACAACACGCGATTCGATTGATGTGCGATTGATCAGGGGTGGTCGGGTGTTCACCGCCATCGACACCGCCGGGGTGCGCAAAGGCAAGGCCCTTCAGGGCAAAGACATTGAATATTACAGTCAGCATCGCGCTTTGCGCAGTGTGCGTCGCGCGGATGTGGTGCTGTTTTTGGTGGATGCGACGGTGCCGATCAGTCATGTGGACGCCCAGCTTGCGACGGAAATCATGCGTCATTTCAAGCCGACGGTGGTGGTGGTGAACAAGTGGGACCTGGCGCAGGGCAAGGCCACGGAAGATGAGTACAGCGAATACCTCACCAAGGAACTGCGCGGATTGGATTTTGCCCCGATTGTGTTCACCAGCGCCAGTTCAGCCGAGGGCATCGATGAACTGGTGGCCATGGCGTTCAACCTGTTTCAACAGGCGGGGCATCACGTGCCCACGTCGGAACTCAACCGGGTGCTTGAAGAAATCATGGCCGAGCGTCCGCCGACGTCGGGTATCGGGCGACAGGCGAAAATTTATTACCTGACGCAGGCCGATGTGCATCCGCCCACCATCACGATGTTCGTCAATGATCCGACGATGTTCGATGCGATGTACGAGCGTTACCTGACTGGTCAGTTGCGGGAAAAACTGCCCTTTGCCGAGGTGCCGATCAAGTTGATCGTTCGTGGCAAAAAGCGGATGCCAAGGGATGCCGAGTCGGGGCAGAATGATCGTGATGATGCGTCGAGGTAACTTACTATTTCACAGCTCAATGCATGGGTAGGGCAGGCGTCCCGCCTGTCGAATGGGCGTTAGCCCGTGTTGATATCAATGAGTGATATGAGCCTTCGGCTCATTGACAGGCGAGACGCCTGCCCCACCATTGGACATAAAGAACCGCGGGTTACCACCCGCGGCTATGCCGAAACCTGCCAACGCATAGGCATCGTGTCTTCATGTACCATTTGGTTCTCTGCGATCTCTGCGTACTCTGCGGCAAAAAAAATCGGTTCGACTCACCGTTTGAAAATCTTTGATTCAGGAAATAGAGCAACATGAACCCATTGCCTCACGTACTTGTACCCAGCAACTCGCCGGGGGTCAGCATTGATATCGCCCACTATCACCCCAAAAGCAGCGATCATCGGCCAAGGGTGACGGTGCAACTGCACCACGATCAGCGGAATATTCACCTGCACTTCACGGTGCATGATGATCGTTACGTTGTCGCCAAACGTACCACACTGCAAGACCCGGTGTACCGGGATGCGTGCGTGGAAATGTTCATTCAGCCGGTGCGATCCGACGGCTCGACCCACGGGTATTGCAACTTCGAATTCAGTGCCACGGGTGCGATGCTTTCGTATCACATTTTCGATCATCGTCGCGCCCCCGGCGGGTTTGCAGGTTTTACCA
>CAYRTH010000009.1:0-804 GCA_964427135.1 uncultured Phycisphaeraceae bacterium | reverse complement strand
CAGCGCACTGACGAAACAGGTACGAATCACACCGTCGTTGAAAAAGTTGATTGAAGTTGAAGAACCTGGGCCGATGACCTGGTCGATTGATGCGGTCGTGCCGGTGTCGGTGCTGGAGGCCTGTGTCGGTCCGTTGGGTGAACTTGGGGGGCGGCGCTGGCGGGTCAATTTTCAAAAATGTGCCGGTGACAGCTCACATCCGCACTGGGCCACCTGGTCGCCGATCGGTGAGGTGCTGGAATTTCACGCCCCGGAAAAATTCGGCGTGATTGAGTTTGCCCGGTGACAAGCGAGAGGTGCGTGAATTCAACCACCCAAGCCGAGGGCTCGGGTATTCTTTGGGGCAACGTCCAAAGCCCAAAGTCGAAATGACAAAATATTTTGTGGTGTTCCAAAAAACATCCATAGAGCAACTAAAAGAACCGATTTTCAACACAGAGGACACAGAGGTCACAGAGCAAAAACAAGTTTTTGGCGTTGCCTCACAAACAAACCGAACCTACAAGCCAAGACATCAAACATCTGTTTTTCAAGCGTTCTTCAGATCGAATTGTTTCACGTAGCAAAACAGTCGATCGAACAGGTTGGTCATGCTCGTTTGCTTCTCTGTGCACTCTGTGACCTCTGTGTTGAGTTCTTTGGTTTGCTCATAAAAAAACGCCCGTGAAAAATCACGAGCGTTTTTGAGTTTCCGCGAAGTGTGGCCCGCGCATGGGGTGCAGGCCACACTCCCCCTACCCCCTCCAATCCACATCCCCCCTCCCCCCTCTGCATCCCCCCCACGGTCCCCCTTGCACCCCCGTA
>CAYRTH010000008.1:26335-39989 GCA_964427135.1 uncultured Phycisphaeraceae bacterium | reverse complement strand
ATGCGCCTTATCGACGGATCCCAATGGCAAGCTTGAATGTCCGTAGCAGCTAGTACTACAGTCGCACATGGTGGTTGGCCGATGATCAGGTGGGCGCATCCGCACAGATTGTTTAGCCTCGCCGCTTGTCGGCGAGGTCATACGTTGCTGAAACCGATTCACCCTGAATTGTCCGCCCGACTCGAACCACCGCGGGTTTCCACCCGCGGAAGATATTCACAGGGCAAGCACTGGCAGGCAAGCTGCCAGTGGCACACGAGCGGAAGATGAATGTTCGATGTCATGAGGAGGAGACGTTCATATCACCGCCGAGGGCGGCGGTGCCACAATACACACTGCGAATTTTTCGTGACAACGCCTTTAACATTTCTCTGTTTGTCTTGCTGCCATGGTCACCGGCAGATCGCCCATCAATCGCGTCACCTGTGACAAACTTTGCACATGAAAGTCCGCCAGGGTGGTGTGTATGGTGTCGTTGAATGGAGCGAGCCAACGGTCTTCCAGGTGCCCTGGTCCAAAGTACGCCCCCAGAATTGAACCGGCAGTCGCCGCGTAGCTGTCGGTGTCGTTGCCCTGCATCACCTGCAGGCAGATGCCGTGGCCCACACTCGTGGCAAAACGTAAGGTGTTCACCAGCGTAGCGGTTTCCTGATAAATCAGGCAATGGCCAAACCTCCCGTAACGCTCGTGAATTCGCTCATAGGCCTGCATCCAGTTGTCAGCCTGACGCACGATTTCAATCGCATCGCTCACAATCGATGCAAATCGACTGCGCTGCGGAACAAAGCGCAGCGCCATGTCGAAAATTTCCATCGGCTCCCTGGCCACCGGCGCAACGGATATTGCCGCTGCTGCGAACATCGTCCCGTAAATTCCGGTACGCCGATGGGTCCAGCTTGCGTCACGCCATGCCAATTCCACAGACTTTTGCGGATTGCCCGGAAAAGCATACCCATACGCATCGGCCCGGATCATCGCCCCGCATCGCTCTTCACCAGGGTTCAGCACCCGCACCCAATGAGCAAAGTCGGATTGACTGGAAACCATGGAATCGACCCCGGCGTGCAACAGCATGGTCCGTTCCGGACCGAATGTCCAGGCTGGCGCCAGATTGTGAATCCACAAGTCCAGCACCTGCGCGGGTGTGAAATCCTGTCCATGTTTCTGCAGAAGCAATGCACCCAGAATGGTGTAATTGATGTCATCATCAGGTGCCACATATCCAATGCGCTCACGAACCGTTTGCGTCCAGCATGGGTTGAGTTTCAACCCCCCCTGCTCCGCCACGCGCTGGCTGACATAATCGTTGAGCGGCCAATCGCCAATCCGGGTAAACGACTCACGCAATTGCGCCAGGGTGGGTTTGATTTCCAACGGCTTGCCCAGCACGCAGCCACAAACCGATCCCAAAAAAGCCGACTGCACCCTTGCCACAGCCTCGGACAACGAAACACGACGCCACGTTTCCTGGGGGCGATCCGGCGCCATCTGCGCAACAATGCCTTTCCAGTCGCTGGGTTCAACGTGCGGCCAATCCGGTTGCATCGGCAGGTCCGACACTGTTTCCGCGAACGCCAACAGCTCGTCATACCGCTCCGGCAATGCCGCCAGACGATCTTCCAAGCCCAGACAAACGTGCCCCTGTTCACGTTTGTTGACAATCACCTGGCCTAACAGTTCACGAAGTTGCTTGATCGTTGGCAGCATGGATGATGCACGCGATGCAGGGTTCAAAGTCGGTCAAACCAATCCCGCCTGACGCAGAAATTTTCCAACCTCACGCAAAGGGGCCTGATCTTCCGGATGAATCGAACCATCGGGCAACGGGCCGCAATTCAAAAGCAGGTTACATTGCTTGCCCCAGGCCTTTTGCAACTCATCCCACACCGCTGGCGCATTTTTATGCTGACCATCACAGCGGACATCATGGCCCCAGCTTTGAGGCATCATCGTCTGACAGATTTCCCTCGGCTTGTCTGCGGTCGTCACGGCTTTTCGTTCCGGTGCATAAAAATCTTCCGTGTGAAGGTAGCCCTGCTTGTAACTGACCAGGCACTGCGGCTGCAACTGGTGAATCATGTCGTAAAGTTTTTGACACTCAAACACGTCGCCATGAATCCGCGGATCAAACCCTTTGCGTATCTGACCGGATGCATCTTTGGGATGCATGGGCACCGCAATGCCATCGAGCCAGATGGCGGCAATCGGACCATAGTTCGTGAGCAATTCACGGATTTGCGCGGCCATGAAGTTCACGTATTGTTGCAGGTCGTGAACCGAGCCGATGGCGTAGGTTGATTCCGGCGGGTCGTATTCCGGGCGGGCAAAGCCATCGAAGCCATCATTGTTGGGGGCATGCGGATGACGCCAATCACGGCCATGGCTGTAGTAAAGGCACAACCCCAGTCCACGCTTGTTGCAGGCCTTGGCAAACTCGCCCACCAGGTCACGTCCGCAACGAGTTTTAACGCTGCTAAAATCGGTTTGCCGGGTGTTCCACAGACAAAATCCATCATGGTGCCGAGTGGTCAGATTGATGTAACGCATGCCCGCATCCACCGCCAGATCCGCCCACCAGTCGGCATTGAAATTTTCCGCGGTGAACCGCTCCGCCAGTTTTTCAATGTCTGCCACGGGTATGCATTCGTGCAGTTGTACCCACTCGCCCCGACCCAGCAGGCTGTACAACCCATAATGAATGAACAAGCCGAAGCGGGCACCACCAAACCATTGCACTGCCGCGGCACGCGGGTCGTGTGCATAGAGCGTCGCCTGATCACGCAGATAATGGGGCACCTGGCGCAAACCTTGAAGCATGGTCATGGCAACCCCCTACACCGTTTCGTTTTTCAGCAGTTCCGCCAGGGCCGCGGTCGTGAACGCAGGTGACTTGGCCAGCTGAATCATCGGGGTTTCGTAGTCGATCACCTTTTGCACCGCCTTGAGCAACTCGCCCACGACGTCATGGGGAATCACCACCGCACCATGCTGATCAGCGTGCAGCAGATCCCCCGGGTGAATGGTCAACCCGCCCACCCGCACCGGCACATTGAAATCTTCCAGGTGGGCGTAGGCGTGTGATACGCTCACCAAACCGGCAAAACAGGGAAAGCGCATGGCTTTGACTTCATCCAGGTCGCGCACTGCGCCGTTGGTGATCAATCCAACACAACCCAGGGCTTTATGAATATTGCAGTTCACTTCGCCAAAGTACGCACCCTTGGGCTGGGTCGCCAGGTCCTGCGACACCACGATGCGCGGTGATGGGTAGTTGGCAAAGTGATCCCAGTAGGGCTTGCGTGATGAATATGCAGGCTTGAACGATGGTCGATCCGAACGAATCACCAGCGTACAGGCGTAACCGATGATCGCGCCCATTTCCGGGAATACACAGCGGATGGACGCATCCGTGTAGCCCTCATCACCAGCGCGCAGGCCAAACTGTTCCAGCGCGTTGGCGATCGTCGGCGTGGTGACTTGTCGTAATTGTTCCAGCACATCAGCGTTTGCAGTCATCGGCGGTTTCATAAAAGTTGGTTTCCGTGAGGGGTGATAGTTGATTGATTCAAGTCCAATCCGAAGGTAATCGCACTTCATACACCTGAGCCTGACCGCTGCGGTCCGAGGTAAACACCACTCGTTTGCCATCCGGGGAAAAACCTGGGTGCGGATGCGTGTGTTGCGGGGCATACACCTTGATCGGGCCGTCGTCATAGGGACAATGACCCACCGCCCAGTGATCGCCCCGACTGCTGGCCTGCGGGTGACAGAGCGTCATGCGACGACTCATGCCCGGTCGCGGATCAAACAGTTGCAGTCCGATGTCGGGAAACACCGTGTCGGCAATCATCCGTGTGCCATCCCGGCTGACCGACGGATGCCAGGCGTTGAAGTCGGTGACACGACGAGCCTTGCCCGTCTGCACATCGATGCCCAGCACACCATGCGGCCAATCAGCGGTGAGTATTTCCATCGCCACGCCCGGCGGCGGGGTCGGGTTCCAGGTTTCATGCACGATCCACTGCTTGCGCCGGGCATCACGCTCGAACACCAATCGATGCTGCTGACCATCTCGCCAGGTGACCCAGATGCGCTGTTTATACGACCCGGCATAACGCAGCCATTGTGCATCCAACGGGTGAAACTCCGGGTGACCGATGTCGGGGGCTTCCAAAATCACCTGATGCTCGCCGGTCCGGGTGTTGATGATGCTCAATCGACTCACCGCGCCATATCGCACCGGCACCGCCCACCATGTCCCGCAACGCGACAATGCGGTCGTTCCCATGGCCGACCCAACCATGCCCGCGCCACGCATCGACTCGGTGGCGAATTGAGCCAGGCATTCTTTTTTCGTCCCGTCCGTACGCGCCCGCCACGCCCCGACCTTATCGGTGAAGTAAACCCACTGACCCTCGGGCGAAGGATGCACCGACCATTCGCACAACCCTTCATGATCCGTGATTTGCACCAGCGAACCGACGCCGGTTCCCGTTTGCAGTTCGGCAAACACTTCGGGGCGACCGGTGCGATGACTCACGAGAAAAAGCAGGTTCATCGCATCGTCATACGCAGGCAAATAATAAAACGGGTGATGATGAATCGACGCATGACTGGTCACCTGACGCACCACAACCCCCGTGCGGGCGTCGGTGCACACGCTGCATTCCCCCGTTATCATTTTGCCCGCATTCATGGCTGATATCCGTGGTTATTCAGAACCATTCCCCTGGCATCAACATCGCTCAAGGCGCCATCGCTCCGCTCTGCGCAGACGAATCCGCGCTGCGATACAACACCAGCGTCCCATCGTGCGATTCAGGTAACGATGTCGTTTTGCTGATGCCTTGCTGCGTTTCCGATACATAGTCCTGGTACAAATAACCCGGTTTGAAAGTCCATTGACGAAAACCCACAAAGCTGGCCAGCGCATCTTCCACCACCAGACAGAACGTGGTCTTGGGCTGACCCAAGGCATACACATGCGCTCCCAGAACTTCACTTTTCCCCCCGGCACTGGTTTTGAGCACCACGTTGAAGCCTTCGGTTTTCAACCCCAGTATCCATAGCGTGGCTCCCTGATTGATGATTTTGGGGGCCAGGTTGGTTTCCGGGTTGATTTGCCGACACCAGACTTTTTGCTGCGGATTTTCCAGCACAAGGAACGACTCGACGACCTTGCTGGGGTGTTGCCAATGGTTGGAAATATCATCCAAAAAAAGATCGCCCGTACCGCGACCGATCACCTGGCACACATAACCGTTGCGAATGACCAGTGTGCGGGCGGACTGATGAATGATGTTGTGGCCCCGTCCATAAATTGCCAGTCCTTCGATGACCACCACCGGCTCGGTCCCCTCTTCAAACACAAACGTACCCCGCCCGGTGATCACCGCATCCGTGCCGATGATGCGCCGCACCTTGCCGCGGATATGCACTGTGCCGTTGATGCGATAAACCCTTCCGCCGGGCAGACAGACAGTGGGCTTGCCCGCGTCCATGGCCCGTGGCGTGTTCCTGTCGCCAAATCCCGGAGCTTCATCCCTGAGGCAAATGAT
The DNA here is from genome assembly GCA_964427135.1 of uncultured Phycisphaeraceae bacterium. Lineage (GTDB taxonomy): Bacteria > Planctomycetota > Phycisphaerae > Phycisphaerales > Phycisphaeraceae > JAJXSS01. The sequence goes on along the minus strand of CAYRTH010000008.1, from coordinate 34,431 downwards.
CGAACCCTCCCTGCTCTGCCCCTGCATCACCAGATGTTTGGCGGGCGCAGGCCAGCGCAATGTGTCGGAAATCAGATAGGTTCCCGTAGGCAGATAAATAATGCGATGACCGTTTCCCCCCGCGTCCAATGCCCGTTGCAGCGCCAACGTATCGTCAGCTTTTCCGTCGCCAATCGCCCCGTAATCCTTCACGTTCAAGACATTGGCGCTCGTCGGATAAACAATACCCTGCGCCCAAGCGACATTCGTGCCACGCAGTAGCATCAATAACGCCAGACAAAGCAGTTTCACCTGCATAGAGCAATCCGCATGATTCATTGGAGGACGTTGTGCCTTGTTCAGTCCCCTCTCCCTCCGGGAGAGGGGGTTCAAATAATCCATAAAAACACGCAAGCTGTTCTAAAGATTTACTCACCACCGGATTGCACACGTCAGGTTTGCCGCCCATGCATCAACACGGTAATCGGATGAAATTCCTTGATCTTTCTACCTTCAGGGTTTGGGGTAACTGATGTTCAACATGGCCTGCACATCCATCGGGTCCACCCCATATTTGCTTCGTAGCTGCGCACCGATCACCGCATCCGCCTGAATGTCTCCTTCCAGCGGCAGCTTGATTCGCCGACCTTCCTGCAAGACCGATTCATATGCGCCGATTTCCATCATCTCGCTCATCAGCGCATCTTCATCGGTAAACTCGCTTTGACGCAGACCCTTGACCGCCAGCACAAAATCGATGATGTGATCCATCACCGGGAACGCCGCATGAATGTCCGGCTGATTCGGCTCGTCACGGCTCCCCGGACAAAACGGAATCACACCTTCCAACCGTCCCAGCGGCGTGTCGCTCCACAATCGCACCGACTCACCCACCTTGCCCTGCATATGGACCGGGTTGACCCAATCAGCTCGGCCACCTTCGCTCAGTTGCCCGCTTGCCTGCTGCGCCGGGGCTAACTGTGCCGGTGACATGCGACGCAGTTCAAAGCGCAAATCCTCCGCCCATGTTGCCCCAGCCGAGGCATACACCAGAGCGCCCAGCGACCCGTGCCACTCGGTATGTCCCGGTCGTGATTGCCGCCCCATCAGGCCCTTGCCGTGGCCGCTGGCCATGTCCATGACCCCAAGGTTGGGGAAATGAAAGAACCTGGCCCTGAAGGATTCTGAATCCTTGAATCGCTCCGGCGAATGGTAAAACGCCGGGTGCGCCATTTCGTGTTCCAGCGCCTGCACCCATTGCGGATAGGTGCCGGCAAACGCCAGCCAGCGCGAATTGTTATGAAAGCCTGTGTGTTCGTTGTAGCAGAAAATACGCCCGATTTGACCCAGGTAACCGCTGCGGGCAACCATCTGCGCAAAGCGATCGGCCGGCAAACGCAGAAAATTTTCCGCCACCCGGGTAATCACCCCCTGTGCCCTGGCGGCTGCGCACATTTGTTTGGCCTGACAGAACATGCTCGCCCAGCTCGTCTCCACATGATGATGAACCTTGTGCTGCGACAGGTACATCGAAATCGAGTGATGCGACTCGATCGGCGTCACCACGATGGCGGCTTCCATCGGTCGCGCTTGGACCAGTTCATGAATACTGTAAAACGCCCGCGCTCCGGACACTTTTGCCCAGCGGTCGGCATGTTCGCGCACCGGATCGCACACAGCCGTGAGCTTCACCCACGGTTTGATATAGTCCAGCAGCGGCAGGTAAATCTTGGAGGAGCGATGCCCGGCTCCGATCATCGCCACCTCCAGCGGCTCCGCGGGCAGCGCATATTCGGGCAGTTCCCGATACAGCGTCAATGGTTCTGTACTAGTGTCGGTAATCAAGCCTTGTACCTTATTGTTTGAGGACGGCAGCAGTATTGACTTTTGAAACCTTGGGGACCAGTACTTCACGCACCAACGGACGAACCGGACACTCGATGCCGATGTCCACCAGCGCGTTGCGGATGCGATCGACCTGACTCAGAGGCAATTGGCGCAGCGGCCGACGCACCATTGCGCTGGGAAATCGACCCATGAGCCAAAGCGCGGTTTTCATGCGCTGGTGCGCTTCGCAGCCCGGTTCACCAAAGTCGTAAATGATGCGCGCCAGCGGAGCCACGCGCTCCTGCGCATTTTTGGCTCGTGCCAGATCGCCATCCAATATCGCATGCACCAGTTCGACCATCAGTTCCGGAGCAAAACCGGCAAACCCGATCAGTGCTCCATCCCCGCCATCGACCAGCGTCGGCAGCAGGTATTCATCATGACAGGTGATGATCGACACCTGCGGATTGTGTGCCTTGAGCGTCTGGTAATCGTGACGCCAGCGTGCCATGTCGCGGGTGCCCATCTTGATCGACACCACCTGCGGAATGTCCAGCATTTCCATCATTTCCTTCAGGCTGTAGCCCGCCTTGGTCCATGATGGATACTGATGCACGGTGATCGGTATGTTCGCGCCTTGGGCCACATCGCGGATGAAACCCACTGCCGTCTGACTGCTGCGCCCGAAGCGCAGCCAATGGTGCGGGGGCATCAGCAATATCGCATCGGCGCCGGCCTCCCGCGCCTCGATCGCATGGTCGATCGCCTCCAGCGAACCGTCGGCACTCACGCCCGAAATCACCTTGCACGACAACCCCGCCGCATCCACCGCCTTGCGACACAGCCGGGTCACTTCAGCACGCTCGTGCCCGCGCAACGACATGATTTCGCCCGTGTGCCCGTTGCACACCAACCCACGAATGCCCGGCACCGCGGCGATGGTTTGAAAATATTCCGTCAGCCCCTGCGCATCGATCGACTCATCCGGCTCAAAAGCGCAAAGCGTTGCTGCATACACGCCGGACCACGGTTGTTGTTGCCAGTTGGTTGTCATGTGTTGTTATCCTTGAGTTTCAACGTGTTGCCTGTGGGGTCGTATAAAGAAGTTCGGTGGGAATCGCCGACTGCTTGCCATCCGGTTCGATCCACCAGAGTTGAATCAGCGAAGTGGCATCCTCCTGACGATAAGTCATGTACAACGGCACCAGTTCGCCCGCCTGCAAATACACCTGTTCGCCTTCCCGGATTTGACGACGCTCGCCGAACCATGTCTTGCCTTGAAGCACCGAATAACCATCCATGAAAACGCTGGCGGCGTTCTTAGGCCCAAGGTCCACACCGATCTTGTGCCAGCCGGTCTGCCGGGCACGCACCCACCCATGCCATTCGATGCGATACCATTTGTCCTTGAGTTTGCCTTCCATCCCGGGCGGAACCTTGTCCCCAAACGCAAAGTCAATCCTGGCGTCCTGACGTTCCCATTTGCCTTGATTCTGATACGGATGTCGGTGGTAGATGCCCGTCACCCCCGTCCCTGCCTTCAACCCGTCAAATCGAGCCGCTGCCTGGTGCTGAATCGACGCAACTTCCGTACCCGGTGATTGGTACAAAGCCGAACTGGGCACCACTTCGATGGCCTGGCTTGGGCTTTCCCAGCGCAGCGTCAGGCGGGCATTACCTTTCCATTGACGCAACTCCACACGAATGTCATGCAGTTTGCCTGCCTTGAGCGTCACCGGTTCCGTCGAGCGCCATCCCGCTTCCGGTCCATAGGTGTCCTTAAACGACTGTGCCTCTGTCCAGGTGTCAAAAATCTTCTGTCCATCCACCCATACCCGCACGCCACTGACACTTTCCACATTGAACGTGTAGGTTTCTGAATAGTTGGCTCGGATTTGCCCGCTGAATCGCAAGGCAAATTGTTCCGCGTCCAACTCCGGCACCGGAGCGTAATCCTTCCAATCATGATCCAGGCGGGACACGATCCGCTGGACGACAGGTTGACTCATCATCTGCGGGTCCGCGAAATACTCGGCAAGCAACCCATCCCCCAACCCCAACACCGCCACGTTCAACGGCGTTGCCGCCAGAGTGCTCGGCTTGCCGGCACGATCGCGCACACCAGCCACGGTCAACTCATATCGTTTTTCCGGATCCAGCGCGTCGGTTACCAGCGTCACGGTACGCAGGTCCGCTTCCAACTTGGCGCTGCGAACCACGGCCCCGGTCAACCGATAAGCCTCGGTGGCAACCGCACTGGTGGCTTCGACAGGCTTGCTGAACATCACATGCACCCTGGCCGGCTGCGCCGTGGCATACACCGCTTCCACACTCAGCAACCGCGTGTCTGTGGGAGTCCGGCCCGACACTTTGGCTGGTTCGGATCGCACCAGCGCCTTGTTCAACGCCAGCACCTGGTATTGATGTTCCGTATCGTCCTGCATGGACGAATCGATAAACTGGGCCTTGTCTGTAAAACCAAGATGCTTACCATCGCGTTGAATCTCGTACCCCGCGTTGCCCGCTGCCTCTGCGGAGGAAACATCCCAGGTAAGTTTCATGTTGAAAGGCCAAACTTCGCCGGTCGGTTGAACCTGCAAATTCCGCACCATGGCCGGCGCGGTCGCATCGGTCGGCAGGTCCGCCACGATCAATAAACTTTTGCCCAGTTTTTCATCCCGACGCCAGCCTTCACGCATGTCCGTCGGGAACACCCCGGTATGCGTGCGTAAACCGGCGATCGACAAACGCGCATCCCGGTTTTCAAACATCCGGGACACCGACTTGTTCTGCCAATCCAGCAAACCGATGATTTCGCTCTTTGCGCCATTGAGATTGCGCAGCAATACATGCTTGTTTTTATTACTTTCGTGATCGGCCCCCATGACCCAAAACGTCCCGCCGTCGTTGCGGGCATAAGCCGGGTCATCCGGCTCGTGGCGAAAAAAGGGGTAGTCCGCGTTGCCCCAGGTCGGATTCCACAGTCGGACGAATACGTGTTGTGGCCCGGTGATCTCATACCGAGCGCCGTAGTCCTCAAAGAACGCCCGACCGCCGGTGACCGTGTTGCGATAATGCACACCCTGACCCAGGCGAAACACCAGATCGTTGGCAGCCGCATGTTCCACCGTGCCTTCAATCGCCAGCCGATCCACCATCACCACGGGGCTGCCGTCAGCCACCCGCAGGATCACCGGCTCCGTTTTACCTTCAAACCAGCCGTGCCACGGCCAGGCCTTGGCCCTATGATTCGGCACAAGCGTACTGGGCATACCCACCAGTCGGCGCACCGATCCGCTGACCGTCAGTGTGCGTGAAATCTTGTAGTTTCCCTGCGGAAAGTAAACCGTGCTTTTATTCTGCCCGGACGCTGCGTCCAGCGCTGCTTGAATCGCTTGGGTGTCGTCGGCTTTTCCATCACCCTTGGCACCGTATTTTTGGACATTCACCCACTGGGCAAAATTGTTGTCCGCATCCCACGGCAAACCGGGCGTTTCCGCCACGGGCAGTTGCAGCGAACGACCCGTCGAGGGAAACAGGCTCACTGCCGGATGCGAGGCATATTCATCCACCAAACCGATTGGCAAAGAGCGCTGGCCCGCACGACCTTCCAGCGTCTGCGCATACCCCTGAATGTTGGTGTTTCGAATCAACAACTGGCCTTGGTTCACAATCGCTGCGTTTTTCCCCTGTCCTTGCAGATCGCTGTCGGACAGAACCACCTGCGCCTCGTTGTCGATCACCAAGGCGGGCACGGCATTTCGGCTGATCAGTCCGCGTATCGCCGCACCATTGGTTCCCCCGGCGCGAAACCCCACTTCGTGCTGCCCTTCCAACGTGACATGCTCAAACGCCATGCCGGGGTATATGTTGCCAAAGTCGATGCCGACGTTAAAGCCGGTGACTTTGACATGCTTGACCAGCGACAGCCCCGGGTTGCTGCCTGTGCAATCAATGCCCACCGCACCTTTGCCTTGCGCATCCCCGGAGCGGACATGCACGTGCATGAGTGAGCCGAGGTTGCAGGAAATAAAAGCGATGCCCGTGGCCCCGGGGTTGCCCTGCCCGGTGTCGAGGGTGAAATGACTGAAACGGTAACGAAACGCCATATTCCCCTCGCGGGTCTGCACGATCGGCTGAGGCTTTTTGGGGTCCTGAAAAGCGGGGCTGTTATCTTTGAGTTTGATCACCGTACCCGTCGTGCTCTGGCCTTGAATCGTCAGAAAAACAATCCAATCCCCGTTCTCTTTTCTGGTCACCAGGGTTCGGCTCACCAGATACACCCCATCGGGCAGATACAACATCCGGTTCGGCCCGGCCGCGGCAATGGCTTTCTCCAGGGCTTGCGTGTCATCGGTGACGCCATCGCCCTTGGCGCCAAAGTCCCGCACATTGAACACGCCCACATCCTTGGGGTAATCAATTGATTCCTGGTCAGCCTTGACCGCGGTAAATCCCACACACCATGTCAGGCAAAGCATCCCAAGCATCCAGGTTTTGAATTTGAACTGCGCAGCCATCCGGTTTGTCATGTCTTGATTGGCCATAGAAATTGATTTTGAAATAAGTTTTTTTCTTCGAATCCACATACGACGCTTGCTGGATAACGGTCAATATCCGCGCTGAATGAGTTCTGTTAATACTTGTCGGCGATGGTCCAAATCCGCTCGACTCGTCCGTTATTGGCGGCATTATTGGAAACCATGGGGGCAATAAGTTGAATGAGGGTCTGGCCATCAAACCCGGGGGATGATGAACTGTTGAAAAACGAGTTGGAGGGAACGGATTTCACCGACCCATCGATATAGCTGAAGTTGGCATGATCGCGATGGCGTTCCACCAGGGAATTGGTACGGATCAACGTATCGCCGGCGATGGCAACGCGATATTGAAAGGATGAAAGTTTGGGAAGCGGTCTTTCCCTCCGGCTGGCGTGCCGCCAGTTTCCGCCGGCGGTCAAATTGGCCCAATGCACGCTTTCCGTACCTTTACCCCAATTGGGATCCTGCAAACTCATAAAGAAAGGGCGCAGGTTGTAGGCCGAACGCGAGGCATCCGATCCGCCAGGGCTGCCCGGATGATTGATCCCCGGGGGCATGCGATTAAACGCACCCGGAATGGCAAAGGATTGCGATGCCTCGGTGGGGCAGGTAAATACCTTGAGGGCATTGGCAAAAACCTTGGTGTCGCCCACATCCGAAACGCCATCCCACACGCCGGTGTTGAGCAGGTCCGCCCGGTAGATTCGTCCCCAGAGTGGGAATGAATTCGGGTCCGTCGGTGCTCCGGTACCGGCTCCGGGAGCGTACAGAAAATATCCATTTTGTTGGATGGGGCCGGTGGGGGCGGAAAAGAATCCAATAATCGTCTGCTCCTGGTTTTCCGCAGCATAGGTTGACTGTGCCACGACCAGTTGCCGAAGGTTGCTCTGACACAGCGAATTGCGCGCGGCATGACGGGCTCCCGACAGCGCTGGCAAGAGCAGTGCCACCAGCAAGGCAATGATGCTGATGACCACCAGCAATTCAATGAGTGTAAAACCCTGTTTGACGATTCGATGCGTAAAATTCATGACAGGCTCCTTCACAAGACGGGTTTCCCGATCGATCTTCTTCCAGCCGATGTAACTGGAATACTCAAATATTTTATTTTTCAACTTGCTTCCGCCGACCCAGCAACAGCGCGCCGCCAAGCCCGATCACCATCAGACTCGCCGGTTCGGGAATCTGATACGTGGTGGTGATGTCAAACTTATTGGCAAGGTAATAGCCGGTGTAACCCGCTTCCAGCGAAGTCAGCGCCTGGTTGTACACCAGCAGTTCCGCCAGATCGAAGTTGCCAAAGGCTCGCACCCCGGCACTTTGCAGCACCGCTCCCAGATAAAACCCCGTGCTGCCGTTGGACAGCACCGCGCTGCTGTTCAAACTGGCTTCCAGTTCGCCGTCGATAAAAATCTGCATTCGGCTACCGTCCATGATGGCAGTCAGAATGTGAAACTGGCCGTCGGACAGATTGGTCGTACCCACCAAGCGGTTGGCATCCGTGTCATCCTTGAAGTCAAAGCGGAACAGTTCTTCATTGCTCGCGCTCAGACCGTTTTGAATCAGCACGCGATTCTTGGGGTCGGTTGAACTGGTCTGCCAACTGGCGATTACGCCGCTGCGGTTGATGTTGTTCTGTTTGAGGACCGCCATGATGCTGATTTCGTTCCTGCTCGGGCCGGCAATGGTTTCAGCCGTGAGCGTCGGGGTGAACAGGAAATCGCCGACAGTGTTACTCGTGCCGTTGAA
>CAYRTH010000008.1:20616-26235 GCA_964427135.1 uncultured Phycisphaeraceae bacterium | reverse complement strand
ATCAGCGTCGGATAGCCCCATTCATTGAGGCCGACTTTTTCGGGGTTGGTCGCGCCATTGGGGTTGCCATCGTAGTTCATCGCCAGGGTCTTGCGGGCGAGCAGGGACAAACCCAAATCGCCGGTGAGCATCAGGTTGACTTCCTTGCGTCCGGTTGCTCCGTCGAGATTGGGCAGTCGTACGGTGTCGTTGCCAGCCAGAACTAATTCGCCGGTGTTGATCCGTTGGGCATCGACGCGGGAATTGGGGTTTTTGATGTTGGTCAGGGCGATGGGTGTGGACCAGGTGAGTCCGTTGTCGGTGGAGATACTGCGGTGGAGTTTCTGGTTGGCGGTATCAGCGTTGACGCCGTAGGTACGCATATAAGCCACCAGATCGCCGTTGGGCATTTGTTGAACCGTGGGCATGGAGGCTTGGGCGACGGTCGCGGGCTGAGGGATACGGCTTTCGGTCCAGTTGTTGCCGCCATCGGTTGAGCGCAGGACCCCGCCATAGAACTGTCCGCCGGCAGTGCCGCCGTCGTCGTTGTTGAAGGGAGCAATGAAAGTCCCGTCCGCGAGCTTGATGATATTGGAGGCGTTGACAGTGCCCTGGGATTGTGCGGGGTTGGTGGTGCTTTGCGGGGCGCGTAAGACCGTGGCATTGCCCCAGGTCACGCCGCCGTCGGTGCTTTTGCGCAGGTAAAGGGAGGCATCGAACTGGCCATTGGACCACGCACCATTGGCCGGGCGGGGCCGACCGAAGTAGGTTGCCCACACTTCATTGCCAAAGGTCGAAAGCTGAATGTTGCCCTCGGCCACGGCCACGGTGTCGAAGCTCGACTTCATCGGGGCCGACCAGGTGTCGCTGCCGGGGAGTTTACGGGTGAAGTAAATCGCCGAGGCGTCGGAGGTTTCGACGTTCGCCGCAGCACCGACCTTGGCCGAACCTTTGAAACCCACCAGCAGTGTGCCGTCGGCCAGTTCGGTGATGCTTGGTCCCCAGGCCCACAAGGGCATGTTGGCGTTGGCGGCATCTTTGGGCTGGTTTAAAAAAGCGCGTTCCAACGGCGGAGCCGCGCCGGCCCAAACGGAGTCGATGCTCAACAGGCCCGCCCACAGCGCTGCGGCGCAGAAGCCGCCCTTGGCCATCCAACCACGATTCAAACCAGTTGTTGAGGGGGGTATCAGGCTCATCCGAATTCGTCCTTTCTCTTTCACCTCGCAGGCACAATGAAAAATCCGCGCACAGGGTTCCGTGGGCCTCGCTACATAGGAATTCAAATATCAGTACAAACCCGACAGGGGAAAAGAGCATGGCAGCGTTTGGGCTGCCACACCCGATGATATTTCATTCAACGTTTACGACGATTGCTCAGCAGTATCAGTCCGCTGGCGGCCAACAGACTCAGCGATGCCGGTTCGGGAATGACGCTGGAGGTCACCAGCACGTCATCGATACGCATGTTACTCGAGCCTGCGGAAGCCAGATAGATTCGATCCAACGGCAGATCAAAGCTGCCGGAGATGCTGCTGATTCTTGAAAAGCCGTCTGTTGTGGCAACAGCGGTGAAACCGTTGAAGCCCCCAGGGGCAAACAGGCTCGCAGGAAGTGGAATCGCAGTCCAAGCCAAGTCGCCATCGCGACGGAACTCGAAGCGAAGTTCATCGTTGTTGGTGCCCGGCATATACCGCAGACCAATTCGCTTTTCGATGCCTCTGTCAATGTTGTTACTGTCGATGTCGTTCACGCTCGGCTGGTCGGTGCTGAAGATGTTCGCGCCGCTGACCCGAAGCGTGATGCGATACTCGTCATTATCTTCCCGCATCAGATACACGCCCGATCCAGTGGCGTTGTTGATGAGAGCTCCGGTCGAGACGACGCCGATCCGAGCTGTTGCAACGTCGTTTGCGCTCGGATGGCCCATAATCGCGGACATCAGCACTTGGGTGCCAAAGGTCGCGTCCGGTGTGATCGAGACTGCACGCGTGGCCTGAGCAGCACCTAAAGGCTGAACCGATTGCAGGCCCTTGAGCGGGTCCGTCGTGCGGATGCGAAGGTTGGCGACTGAGTCCACAGTCCAACCGTCCTGCCCGTTCAATCGGATGGCGACTTGATCCGCCACAGCATCGCCGCCAGTGAAAGTCGGCGACTCGAAGCCGTTGGAGTCGTACACAATGGTCACAGCTTGCGCCATGCCCGCCCCCAGCCCCAACACCAATGCGCCCGCGATCCATGTCCTTCTTTCCATCTTCAGACCTCCATAAAAATGGTTGCATTTCCGACTATTCGACAATGATGAAGCACGTGTACCCATCAATTCTAGCCACAATTTCCTAGTATGTCAACATCTAATTCAAAATAATAAATAAAATAATAACGTGAAATAATATTGTGTATCAAAAGAATGTTGTTGTTTACATAGACTGCTCCATCACGCCTGATCTTCGTCGCGGCGACGAAGATCAGGATGGTTTTTCAACCGCATCACATAGAAGCAATCCTGAACTTCAGGAGGACCTGAAGTTCAGGCGTGGAAGAACGATGAAATTCAGGCGTGGGGAAATGATGTAGTTCAGGCGTAGTGGGAAAACACCAGCATCACAACAATGATGCAGTTCAGGTGTGGTGTGGTGTGGGAACAAGCGATGACAAAGAACATTGACACACAGATGCACACAGACGACGGCAGGCAGCCGGTGTATGAGCCGTTGGTGAGTCAGTTGCGTCATTCGATTCGTGGTGGAGCGATGGAGCCGGGGGCACTGGTGGGGTCGGAGTATGAACTGGCCAGGCAAACGGGATTGAGTCGGCACAGTGTGCGACGGGCGGTGGAAATACTCATTGCTGATGGACTGGTGGAGCGTCGTGCGGGCAAGGGTGTTTTTGTGCGTCGGCCTGAGTCGCGCACTCGGACGTTGCAACTGGTGGTGGGCAGTCTGGAATGGGAAACGATGATGCTGCTGGCTCGCGGCGCGCAGGATGCGGGACGGACATTGGGCGTGAGTTTGCAGTTGTACGATGCGCATGGGGACTTTGATTCGGATTTGGAATTCATTCGACGATTGCCTGAATCAGGGGTGGACGGAGCGATTATTGGATCGCTGCATAACCCAAGGTTTTCGGAAGTGTTGTTTGAATTGAAGACGCAAGGCTTTCAATTTGTATTGGTGGATGAGTTGCCGGGGTATTTGGATGTGCCGGCGGTGGCGACGGACAACTATGCGGCTGGGCTTGTGGTCGGCAAGGATATTGTTGCAATGGGGGCACGAACGCATTGGTTTCATCGGTGACTTGGTGGCGCACACCACGCGCGATCGGCTTGATGGGTTGCGGGATGCGATCAGTGACAGCGGACTGGTGTTTGATCGATCCCTGGTCATCGATTTGCAGGAAGAGGACAACCGATTGGGTGACTGGTCGCAGCAGGTGGCCCGATGCACAAGGCAATTGCTGCGACGCGAGGATCGGCCCACGGCTGTGTTCTGTTCCTGTGATGCGGTGGCGGCTCATGCGTGAAATGGGACAGGCAGCGATTGAAATGCTGCTGGACCTGCTTCGGCAACGCGGCAGCACGGGCAATTCAGCCAACAACCATACTCAGAAAAAAATGCAGTCACCCCGGCGGATATTGCCCTCGGTGTGGGTGCCAAGGGGTTCAATTGCGGCACGGGAATGAGTATGGATGGCGTATCAAGCTTTTGACGCCGAGGGCTTTAGCCCCGGATTTGAACGTGGGTGCCACACAGCGACCGCGTAGCGGGAGTTGCGTGTCTGATGGTTTGATCTTGTCAACCAAGCCGCACACAGCGCCCTGCGGGACGCTGTGTGGCACCCCAGACTGATCGTGTTTGCCAGTCCGATATCAGACGCATGACCGCGGGTTGCCACCCGCGGCTATGAAGAACCCTACTGAAAGGTTTCGCCTGATGCATTGCTTGACATTGATGATGTGTTTTTTTATCACGACAACACTGGTGCATGCGCAGTCCTTGCCGCCAGCGTTGCCGGTGGTGGACAATCAATTGCAGACTGCCGACGGGCAGACGGTCTGGCTGCAGGGCATCAACGTACCGAGTTTGGAGTGGATGCCCGAAGGCGAAAATGTGCTGCGTTCGACGGACGTGGCGATCACAGGCTGGAACGCCAACATGATTCGATTGCCCTTGTCGCAATGCCGATGGTTCGGGCATGGTGAACGTCAAAGCGATGGCGGAGCGGCTTATCGTAAACTCGTGGATGATGTGTTGGCGATGTGCGTACTGCATGGGGCGTATTTGGTGCTGGATTTGCACTGGTCCAACAGCGGCCAATGGGGCAAACACATGCAGCAGAAGCACATGCCCAATCAGGGCAGCATGGAGTTTTGGATCGACGTCGCCAAGCGTTATGCCAATCACCCGGCTGTGCTGTTTGATTTGTACAACGAGCCACGCGATGTGACGTGGGAAGTCTGGCGCAACGGGCGCTGTGTGCCCAATGACATTCAAAACCTATGGGCACATAACCGTTCGCGCTAAAAAATGTTTCATCACTCAATGAATGGTGAGGGAGGCGTCCCGCCTACCAATGGGCGATCAAGCCCATTTCGTATATCACTCTGCATAAACATGAGCCCTTGGCTCATGGACAAACCAGAGGCCTGCCCCACCCAGACTTGCTATGAAAAACTCGCTTACGGATTGGCATCGCCGGTTTGCAGAATCAGGTCGTAACGAGCCGACACACTGGACCAGCTCATGTAATCGGCATCGACAAGGTTGAGGGCCAGGGTCGTGTCGTTTTTGTTGCTGTTTTTGAACGACTTGGCGTGGCCGTCGGCATAGCCCATGTTGATCGGGTCGGCATCGTGATTGGTACGCATCGTGCCCGGCCCGGCGTTGGCGATCGAATTGGAATCAAAGACCAGTACCGTGGCGGGGCGACCTGCACCGTTGGTCCCGGGGATCGACAGACGCGCGTTGCCGCCGTCGTGCAGTTGGCGATAGACATACGATGAAAACGCCATCGTTGGCGGAGGCATCGTCTGACCGATTTTTGCCAGTTCTTCCGCTGGATCGCGGGTGTCATCACCGGGGCAGAACATGGCACGGTTGTCGGAGAGATAACCATTGAGCAGCACACCATGGGCGTTGTAATAACTGAACACCGGCGTACCGAACCAGATCATGCTGGAGGCGATTTGACGTTCCGTGAAAGTGGTAACGCCCCAGTTCTGCGGGGTGATGGCAGTGGTGTCCGGCCCCAACGGAATGAAGTCTTTGCTGTCGGCTGCGTAGGCGCTGACCCCGATCATGAGCTGACGCTGGCTGGACAGACACGCCCCGATGCGAGCTTGTTTGCGTGCCGCACCGAGGGCTGGCAACAAAATGCCCACCAGCAGGGCGATGATGCTGATGACCACCAGCAATTCGATGAGCGTGAACGCACTTGCGCTTCGTTTCATGGAGCACCTGATGATGGAAGCCGTGGCAATCAGGCCCACACGGCAATGGCGGGAGAAAACCACCATCGATCATAGGCGTGATATGTGATGGATGATGTGTAGTAGATAATGGATAATGTTCAGATAGACAGATGTTCGCATTGAACAGTTCCCTCTCCCCTTGGGAGAGGGTGGCCGAGTCATCGAGGCCGGGT
>CAYRTH010000008.1:0-20606 GCA_964427135.1 uncultured Phycisphaeraceae bacterium | reverse complement strand
GAGGGCCGATGAAGAAATGATCTTGAAATAAACAATACTCAATGCAAATACACGCCCTCACCCCAACCCTCTCCCGGTGGGAGAGGGGGTTGATGCATTCCAATGATGCAGGCAAATGACTTTATACATCATTTGATCTGCACTTCAACACGTTGGCCGGAGCCGAGGGTGTCGGTGATGAACTGATCGAATTGGGCGACACTGCCGACCTTGATACCCTGAGCTTTGTCGTCGGCGATGAACAGGCGATACATGCGACCTTCGACGAAAAAGGGTTCACCCATCACGCCTTGCTGAGCAGCCAGACTTTCGGGGACCATGGCATCAAGGGTGGTGAAACCGGGTTTGCCGACGATCGGCTGAGTGACTTCAAAACGCACCTGCATCATCACCGGTGCGTCAGCCACAGCGGTTTTGACAACGGCTTTTTCATCAACCGGCGCCGCAGCCTTGTCATCGACTTTCGCATCGGCTTTGACCTGGGCTTGGGTGATGCTAACGCAGCGAACATCGACGACAGTCGGGCTGGTTTGCTGCATCGTGGTGAATTGCTCGGGCGGAACAATTCGCCCAATCGTGGTGGGTGTTTTGGATACGCAGCCGAGCATGGAGGCACACAACAGCATCGATAAGCACAAAAGTTTCATGACCGGTCCCCTTGATGAGTTGGAAAGTTGAGCCAGCATTATGCCTTGAATCGCATGATGGGCCAAGTCGGTCTTTCAAAGCAGGGCGAAGAATTCAACACAGAGGGCACAGAGAAGCGGAATGAATCAAATTACACGTCTTCATCTCAGCACTTTGAAACAATACCACACAACGAATGATGTCAAATGAACATTTGATCTTGGTATTCATCCATCGTGTGTGCGATATGTCGTCTCAATGATTCAGTGCATCGGTACTACTCTGTGAACTCTGTGCACTCTGTGTTGAAAACTGTTTTTGTTCGGTTTCCAACGTTGCTCATCCGTGAACCGCTGCACGGTAATACCGCTGGTAATCGTTGTACAACAAATGCAACGGCGCCTGGTCTTCCTCAATGCTCGGAAACCGCCCCACCGGTTCATAAAAATAATTGTCAACCCGATCATCATTCACACAACTGACCTCGCCCACCAGCACCCTGCCCGCAGCTTCATCGCCCCAAAACTTGTGATACAAGCGTTGCGGCAAACACACCGATTCACCTGGCTTGAGGGTGATCGTGCCACCGGCCTGCACCCCGGTCGTCACGCCATCGATCTGCACAGACACCGGCGTAGATGCCAGTTTGTTTTGATCGGTCGAGTTCCAAAGTTGAATCACCAGGTTTCCGCCACCACGGTTGATGATGTCCTCCATTTTCTGAAAATGAAAATGGGCGGGCGTGATCTGTCCCGGCTCAACAATCAAAATTTTCTCCGCATAGGTTTTGCTTTGCGGTTGATTGGTTTTGGAGAGCGTGCCGTTGCGAATGGTGAACAGAAACAAGCCGATCTTTTCAAACTGACCGCTGCCAAAGTCGGTGATGTCCCAGCCCAGTTGCGCCTCAACGATTTCACGGCATTCGACTCCTTTGCGCTGCCAATCCTGCGCCGACCAGTGAGCGAACGGCGGCAAAAGAAAATTTTGTTGTTGTAAAAAAACCAACGCTCGCTGCATAATGGCATTGATCTCTGATCGTTTCATGAGTGGTTACCCCTTGCGGTGACAACAGAATCACCTGTGCGGCATGCAAGGCACTTACGTGGGCAGTATACACCCGTATTTCGATAGAAAGCAGCGGATGCAATCCGCATCAGAGCAAACGCGTCCACCAGCCGCGACCGTGAGGGCGCGGTCTTCTCGTAAAGCCAATGCTGATAAAAAAACCGCTCCCTCACGGTCGCGGCTCGTTAAACCCATCCATTTGCGTTTGCTCTGACTGCCGATGGCAGCGGCGGCTTTGTCACCGTCGCCGACGCAGCATGGCCAGACTGCCGAGGGTCAACAGCGCCATGGTGGTCGGTTCGGGAATGCTGTACACCGAGACGGTTCGACTAACCTCGTTGGAAACCACCACCAAGGGCAGGCCATTGGGGCTGTTTGCGGCGTCGATGAAGAACAAGCCTTCGGGTGCCAGATCGCCCGCGTTGATGTATTGCACAAAAATGGGGGCCACGGGGTTGGTGATATCGTAAACCATGATGCCTCCGACACGTTCCAGGCCGATGAATGCGTAGGTTTTTCCGCCCACCGTGCCCACGGCCACGGCTTCGGGTTCAGGGCCTTTGTTGTCCGATCGAGTATCAAAGGAATTGGGCTCACTGTTGGAGTTAAAGGCGGTGGGGGCGGAAATGGCGGTGATCTGTTCAAACTGATCGCCACTGTCCCACACCAGCTCGCCGGTGGCGGCGTTCCAGATGGAGAAGGAACGGGCTCCGAACGCCTGAATACGGTCGATGTCGCCATCACCGTCGAGATTACCGCCAGCTAAACCCGGAGCATTGGTGACTGTCAGTCGCCCGAGGTTGGCATTGTTTTTGAGTGCAGTGGCGTTGGGGAAGGTCGTTGGGTCCAGGACATACGATGAACTATTGACACGCACTTCTTCACTGAAACCGCTGTAGTCGCGGGCATCGCCTTCGTTGGCGGTGATCAGATAGACCACCCCGCCGACTTCGATACTTTCGATGGCATCGGGCTGGTACATGCCGAATACCGGGACATTACGGATGTTGATAGCAGGGCCGTTGCTGACACCGTCGCGATCGGATGGGTCCAATCCGTTGCCGGGCAGGTTGTGATTTTTCAGGCCCAGGGGCATGATTCTGGTGACCGTGGCGGAGGGGATGTCCACCACGGCGATGGCGTTGGCTTCCTGCAGCGAGACGTAGGCGTTGTTGCCTTGGATGGTGATGTATTCGGGTTCAAGGTCCTGAGCGACGGTGGCTCCGGGGCCGAAGATGCGGACGCCGGCATCACGCAGGGTGTTGATCTGCGAATTGAAACTGGTGAAGGTGGCCGTTTGAACGGTGGCACTGGCGAAGCCGCCGCTGATGTCGATGATGCTGATGGAGCCTTCGGGGTCGAAGCTGTTGGCTTGGCCGTAGCTGTTGGGTTCGCCTTCGTTGGCGGTGAGCAGGCGATTGCCGTCGGGGGTGAAGGTGATCATGTCCGGCAGGTGGCCGACGGTGATGTCACTACCGATTTGCAGACCAGTACCCACGTTGACAAAGCGGACAAAACCTTGACTCTGGGCATTGGTGGTGGTGTTTCGCACCGCCACGGCAATGGCGGCAACGCCGTTGTTGATGGCAACGCTGTTGGGTTCATAGGCAAGCCCAGCCGGTGCGGGGAACAGCAGCGAACCGATGGGCGTGGGCGTGGCGGGGTTGGCGAAGTTGAGGATTTGCACGCCACCAGGGCCGACGGTGAGCAGTCGGTTGCTGGTCGGATCAAACGCGGAGATTTCCGCATCCTACAACACGGGGGATCGGCCAAGGAATTGCAATAGATTGGCGTTTACCTGACTGGTCGCAGCAGTTGCCAGAATCAGCGTGCATAGTGATGCCGAATGGTCATGGTCCTTCTCCCTTGAAGCAATGGAAAAATGTTGATCGCCCCTCTGTGAAATTCGAACTGGGTTAAATATAGCACGCCAATTTTCAAAGCGGACGAGCAAATCGAAAACTAACACAAAGAGGTTGGCCGAACCCCGCCCTTTCGCAGCGGGAGACAGCCTGTTACAATGCGTGGCTCGCGGCTGGAGGGTGTGACCCATCGGCAGGCGGCAACCTGTTTTTCTTGTTTGAGGAGTCTTTTCGTGAAAGCGACCGAAATTCGGCCGGGTATGGCTGTCACCTTTGATAACAAGCTCTTTGTCATCAAGGAATATCAACACGTCACCCCCGGCAACCTGCGGGCCATGGTGCAACTGAAGCTCAAAGTGGTTCCGTCGGGTGAAATTTTGGATAAGCGCATTCGCAGCAATGATGACGTTGAAATCGTCATGCTCGATCGGCGTGAGATGGAATACCTTTACACCGACAACACCGGGCATGTGTTCATGGACAGCGAAAATTATGATCAGACAGCCGTGCCGCTGGAGTTGCTGGGTGATCTGATTGGTTATGTCAAACCCAACACACAGGTCACAGCACTCATCGCGGAGGGCAAGGTGATTTCGATTGAGTTGCCCAAGGTGGTGGATTTGCAGGTGACCGACACGCCGCCGGGCATCAAAGGGGCGACGGCCACGAACGTGGGCAAGGAAGCGAAAATGGAGACGGGCCTAGTGGTGCGTGTGCCGGACTTCATCAAACCGGGCGAGGTGATTCGCGTGAGTACGGAAACCGGCGAGTATTTGTCGCGGGTGTGAGTAGGTGATTTCGAGTCGATTTGTATTGTTAGCGCCGCGACTTGTCGCGTCTGACCTAACCGGGGGCTAAAGCCCACGGCGTGAAAAAATGTTGGGTTTATGATTGCCGACCATTGGAGAAAGTGAGTTCACCATGGCTGATACGACCCCGTTGTTTTTCAAGCAGCGTGTATTGACCCCCGGACCGGTGGATGTGCCGCCGCAGGTGTTGCTTGAAATGGCGCAGCCGATCATTCATCATCGCACCAAACAGTTTCAGGCGATTTACGCGGAGATGAGTCAGAAATTGGCAGCCGTGTTTCGCACCAAGGCGCCGGTGGTGTCGATTGCCGGTTCGGGGACGACAGCCTTTGAAGCAGCGCAAATTTCACTGGCCAGCCCGGGCAGCAAAGTCATCAGCATTTCCGGCGGCAAGTTCGGCGAACGTTGGCAGGACATTTACGACAACTACGCCAAGCCGATGGGCCTGACCAATATCAAAATCAACGTGCCCTGGGGTCAGGCGGTTTCAGCGGCACAAGTTGAACAGGCACTCAAAGACAACCCGGGGGTGAGCGTGGTGGTGGTGGTGCATTCGGAAACTTCAACAGCCACCGCCTGCGACCTCAAGGCCATTGCCAATGTGGTGAGCAAAACCGATGCGCTGCTGGTAGCGGATGGCATCACGGCTGTCGGGGCGTTGCCGGTGGAAATGGACGCATGGGGGGTGGATTGCATTGTCACCGGTTCGCAGAAGGCGATGATGCTGCCGCCGGGGTTGGGGTATGTGGCGGTGGGGGAACGAGCTGCCAAGCGATTGGGTGAGGGCAAGGCCAGTGGTTATTACAATTTGGATTTGCGACGCTGGCTCAAGAGCGCCAAGGACAATGATGTACCGTTCACCCCCCCGCTGACGCTGATGCGCGGGCAACTGGTGGCTTTGAAGATGATGGAGGCACAGGGCCTGGAAAAGATTTGGGCACGTACCGCCAAGCTGGCGGCTGCGAGTCGCGCTGCTTTCACGGCCATGGGCTTGAAACTGGTCAGCCAATCGCCCAGCGATTCGGTCAGCGGTGCGTACTACCCCGAAGGCATTGATGACAAAAAGTTCAGGGCTGCGGTGCGTGACAAGCATGGTTTGCACATCGCCGGCGGACAGGACGGCCGCGGCGGCGGATGGGAAGGCAAGGTATTTCGCATCAGTCACATGGGCTATGTCGATGCGGGCGACACATTGGCGTGCTTGTGCGGCATTGAAGCGGAACTGATCGCCAACGGTTACAAGGTGGCACCGGGTACGGGTCTGACGGCTGCGGCAAAGGTGCTGGCGTAAAAGCCCTTGGGTGTAACCTGCAATGAATGATTAGAATCGCCGTCATGGACACATGACCGGGCACCTGTTTGTGTTTTGGCAAGACGAAAGTCGTACAGGGAACACTTTACGGACCCGAATGGTCGTATGGTCCGCAATTGATGCCGGATCATGCAGGTTGGCTTCGTCGATTTTTTCTGTGGCGAACCTTGCAGGTTGACAAACGAGCCGTGGGGTGTGTGGATTGCGGTTTAGTGGCTACCTTTGCGGATACGAGCAAATTCGCCAGATGTGTGCAGACGTGATTGCAAAACACAGCACCGTGGCAACGCTATTCAACAAGCAAAAAATCACGATGATCCACAAAGCCCAGGCATGGCCATGTTCGAGCTATGATGCTTTGATGCCATGATCTCCGTGGGCGCACAGCCCACCCGATCATCTGGAAAACAACCTGCGCGACTGTAGTACCAGAGCAATTTCACCATGTGGTCCGTTTCCGACATTGCTGACCTGTTGTACGAAGGTTTGCGAAGGCAATCGCAATCCGAAAATATTGAACAAGCTGTGTATGGGTTTGATGCGCTGGATGAACTGGGTTTGCATCCCTTGTTGCAAAACATATTTGTTCAGGCCGGCGTCGGTGTCTGGCCGGAACAGCGTTACCCCGATGATCGTGAAAACCAAAAGAAATCGCACGGCAAGCGATGCGACCTGGTACTGACGCATGATCAACTGCCATTGCGTGACCCGGAAGTGCGCAACACCCTGTTTGATGATCAGCCTGCGGTCAACCCGGAAGAAGCCCTCTGGCTGGAAGTCAAAACCGTCGCTCAATTCACCAAAGAAGGCCCGTTCCCTCGCTACAGTGCCGAGTTGCTTGCACCAGTGCCCAAAGATGTCAAAAAATTATGGAACGACAGTCTGATTCGTCACAGTGCGTTGTTATTGGTTTTGTTTACCGCCGAGCAGGCAATAGCCGAGCATGACCTGACCGCCTGGCAACAGCGCTGCCTTGACCGTCGTTACCCCATTGCCACCCCGGCCCGGCGCGGCCTGCCCATCACCGATCGCATCGGCAACGGCTGGTGCGCCATCGGTGTGTTTGGCATTCGCGGATGCTAATGAACTGTTTCACAAACATTCTGGTGGGGCAGGCGTCCCGCCTGTCGAATGGGCGACAGCCCATGTTAAATCAACCTGGAATATGAGCCTTCGGCTCATTGACAGGCGGGACGCCTGCCCCACCCATGCATTGACTGATAAAACCGTCTCAAAATATTGATTACGGTTTCGCATAGATTCGCAATACGAACACCAAACCAGAAATGATCGCATCATCGCTATGATGTGATCATGCACGATCACCACCACAGGATTTCATCATGCCAACAAACTTGCGCCCGTTTTTTCAAGGCCTGCTGTTGCTATTGATATTTTGCTTACCCGGTTGTGCGCGGTATGAAACTACTGAACGCTCAACGACGAATTCACCAACTGTAGCTGCTTCGCCCGCCAAGCAAGCCAATAGCCATCGCACCCTGCAAGACCGGCCCGATCGGCAGGTGGTGCAACTGGCCAACGGTTTGATCATCATTACGCAACAGGTGACCAGTGCACCGGTGGTGTCGGTGCAATGCTGGGTGAAAACCGGCTCGATTTACGAGCAGGAATTTATCGGCGCAGGGCTGTCGCATTTTTTGGAACACCTGCTGGCCGGGGGCACGACGACAAACCGCAGCGAAGAACAAACCAATCAGACACTGGGGAAAATCGGCGCCAACACCAATGCCGCGACATCCCTTGATACGGTGCGTTACTACATCGACACCACCAGCCAGCACACCCAAACAGCGGTCGAATTGCTGTCGGATTGGATGCAGAATGCACTGATCACTCAGAATGAGTTCGACCGTGAGCGCGAGGTGATTCAAAACGAATTTTCGATGGGCGATGGCGAACCGGGTCGCATTTTTTGGAAACTCACCCAGCAGGCGCGTTATCAGGCGCACCCCGCCCGTCACCCGACCATTGGCTACCTCGATGAGTTTCTGCAAATCACCCCGCAGCAAATCCGCGATTTTTATCATCGCATGTACGTTCCCAACAACATGATTTTTGTCGTCGTCGGTGACATTGACCCGCGTAAGGTGGGCGCACAGGTCACGGAAATTTGGCAGGACGCAAAGCCCGGTGAGCTGCCCAAGTTATCGTTCCCGGTGGAGCCGGAGTTGACCATACCGCGTGAAACATCCGGCGTGGCTGATGTCCGCCGACCGCGTTTGCGACTTGCCTGGCCGACGACGCAACTGGGCACACCTGATGATTACGCCCTTGATTTGCTTGCCAGCGTGCTGGGGCAGAGTGAATCAAGCCGACTGGTGCAAACGGTGCGCAATCAAAAACAAAGCGTGGTGTCGATCAGCGCCTATCACGCCAGCTTTCACTGGGGTCAGGGTTTTTTCGGCATCGATGCTGACATTGCCTTGCCGACATTGCCGACGCAAAGCGCCGATGTTCAACCAAACAATACCAGTGCGAATGCAAACAGCGTTGACAATCTCGAAAACGCTCTCCAACAAGCCATCGCCAAAGCCCGCAGCGACATGCTGACGGAATTGCAGCGGGTCATTGACCAGGGCATCACCCCCGATGAACTGGCACGCGCCAAACGACAAACCCAGGTCGCTGTCATCATGAGCGGGCAGACGGCCAACGGCCTGGCGGGTCGATTGGCCGGTGACATGATCGCCATGGGTGACCCTGATTACCTGAACACGTATCTGCGTGCCATTGAATCGATCATGGCTACGGATGTGCAGCGTGTGGCGCGACACTACCTGCAAGCACAACGACAAATGCAAATCACTTTGCTGCCCAAACCGCAGGGTCAATCGATGCCCCGACTCACCCGGCCGACGGATGAAGTCGCGCTCGACACACTGCCCCATAAACCGGTACAACTGGACAACGCAAAACTCGTTGAACGCTTTGAGCAGCGACCCACAGGCGGTGATGTAACATCAGCAAACGTCATCCGTGAACCGGTGCAAATGCACACGCTTGGCAACGGTTTGCGGGTGATACTGGGGCGTGACACACGGTTGCCGATCGTGGCGATACAGTTTTTTCATGTCGGCGGTTTACTGGCCGACGCCCCGGGTCGTGAAGGCATCGCCTACGCCACCGCTGAAATGCTCATCAAAGGCACGACCACCCGCAGCGCATTGCAAATCGCCAACGAACTGGACAACCTGGGGGCGAGCCTTGATCTGGCAGCCGGTAATAACACCTGGTTTGCCCGTGGGGTGTGCCTGAAAGACGATTGGATGCGACTGCTGCAAATCAAAGCCGATGTCATATTGAACCCTGCGTTTGCAGCCGATGAATGGCAACGCCTGCAACCACGTTTACTGGCGAGCATTGATCGACAAAACGATTCATGGTCGGGTGAATTGCGTCTGCGTTTTTTGCAAACCTATTACCCCGGTCACCCCTGGTCGGTGACGCCATTGGGTCGGCGTGAAGTGGTGGCTGAACTGACTAGTGACGATCTTCGCCTGTTTCATCATGAACACTTGGATGCATCGCAGGCTGCCTTGGCAATCGTCGGTGACATTGACCCAGCGGTGGCCTTGGCTGAAGTTGAAAAGTGGTTGACACCGCTGCCCAGTCGCGCCATCAAGCAGATGATGTTGCGTCAACCGGGGCAAGTTGAATCGCGAGTGATTTCGCACAGCACACGCAAACCCGTGGCTGCGGTGCAAATCGGTTTTGGTCCGGGCATACAACGCACCGATGACGATTACGCAGCCATGCAGGTGGTGGCCCGGGTGTTGTCGAGTTTTCCGACCGGGTGGTTGGATAAGGCTTTGCGGGGTGATGGGCCGGGGCTGGTGTATGCCGTGGGTGCGGGACAGGCCACGGGGTTGATACCGGGGTACTTATCGGTGCTTTTCAATTCATCACCAGCCCAGGTGCCGATGGCCTTGCAACGAGTCGATGAAGTGATCGAACGTCTGCGTCGTGAACCGATCGGTGAGGTTGATTTACAACGCGCCAAAGCGGCGTTGCTCACCGATGAATTCACCGGCAAACAAACCATCGCCGACCTGGCGGGTGATGCCGCCCTGAACACGGTGTACGGCCTACCACTCGATGATTCACGTTTGTTGCTTGATAAGGTTGAAAAACTGACAGCAGCGGCGATTCAAACCGTGGTGCAACGACGTTTCGCGTCCAAAGTAACGGTGATTTTGAGTCATGAACCGGTGAAATTGGTACCGTGATGGGTTGTTGCGAAGTGGTCAAGTGGTCGAGTGGTCATGTGGTCAAGTGCAGAAAACCAAGCCATGGACGAATCGCAACCGCGATGACGACTTGGGTAATGGCTGAATCTGACGTGCGTAAAAATACGATACACTGAATGCAATTTCTTTTCGTTCGTCCTTTGCCCAGCCACCAGCCACAATCAACCAGCCCCTTGCTCACAACGGTTCCATCCGCGGAACACCCGGTAGCCGCGGGTATTGTCGTGGGGTGTCACGTTCTTTGGTAATGCGCACAATCGCCGCATCAATCGGCCAACCGTCAGGGTATGCCTGTAACAACTCCAACTCGCCAGCCCCCAGCACCATCATCGCATCCCCCGCTGCATCCAACTCACGTTCCACCTGCACGCCCTTCATCGCCAGTAACTGCCCGCCCACTTTCACCAAGGGCAATGTATATTCCAGCAACTCACGCATCGGCCCGACCGCGCGACACACCACCACGTCATACTTTTGCCGATGCTCACGAGCCTGCCCCGCCCGCTCCGCTCGCTCGTGGACCACCTGCGTGTTGACCAATGACAACTCACTCACACACTGCTGTAAAAACTTCGCCTTCTTTCCGGTAGCCTCAAGCAACGTCACCTGTACCTGCGGCAGCGCAATTGCCAACACCACCCCCGGCAACCCGCCCCCCGAACCCACATCCATCACCATCGCACCACCTTGTAAATCGCTCATCAGCGGCCAAAGGGTCAGACAATCAATGATGTGCCGCCGCCAGGCGGTGTCAACGTCTTTGATGGCCGTGAGGTTGAACTGCTGATTGACCTCCAACAATAACGCCAGGTATTTCGCCAACTGCTCCAGCATGGTCGTTGACAAACCAATGTTCAGTTGTTGCAGTTCATCGTTGACAAAGGTTGGTATGGTGCTGGTGGTCATGGGTTGAAATAAATCGTTATCCATTATTCATTGTCGGGTGCGACAAGTCGCGGCGCTAATTCTGTGCGCCGACGCAAAGCGTCCGCGCTAAACAAATACGACCGGTTGTTGTGGCACCGCCGCCCTCGGCGGTGTTCCGTTTCTGTCACTTGGCCACCCGATCACTTGGCCACTTGGCCACTTCGCCCCCATCACCGCGCCATTTCCGCATGATCGTACTCGAAGCTGGGCCAACTGATGATGGCCGGGTGTTGCCCCGCGAAATTGACGATGATGCCCACCATCACAAACCCCGATACCAAACTTGACCCGCCGTATGAAACAAACGGCAGCGTAATGCCGATCACCGGCAAAAGCCCCATCGTCATACCCAGGTTCACCGTCACCTGAGCCGACCATATCGCCGCAATGCCAACCATCGTCAGCCGCACCAACGGGTCTTTGCTGCTGCCCGCCACCAGTAACATCGTGCCAAGCAGCAACCCGTACAACCCCAGTACCAATAACCCACCCAGCCAGCCCCAGCGACAAATCACCACCGCAAAAATCGTATCGTTGTGCGCTTCGGGCAGGGCGTTAAATCGAATCAACGTTTGTGCCCGGTCGTAGCCGTTGCCACGCCAGCCGCCTGAACCGATCAGCGTCATGGCCTTGTCCTGCTGGTACCCTTCACGATGAATGTACTGCGTTCCGCCGGCGGCACGATCGATCATCGCCCGCACCCGGTTCACCTGGTACGGGGCCATGAGTTGCATTGAGTCCGGCAAAAACCAGATCACTGCCGCATTGATCACCAAGGCCGCCGCCGCCAACCCTGCCAGTGTGCCCATATGCCTCATGCGTGCCCCCGCAGCCACCAGCATCGCCAACACCGCGGGCGGAAACAATATCGCTGTCCCCAAATCCGGCTCCATCAATATCAAACCCACCGGCACAAACATGATGCCAAACGGCACCATCAGTCCGCGTAACGTGCGGTAACTACTCCGATGTCGCAGGTAACACGCCAGGGACAACACGGCCGCCAACTTCGCCAACTCCGACGGTTGCACGGTGACAAATTGCAGATTCAGCCAGGCGCGATTGCCCTTTTCCCTGGGCACAATCGACTGCGGCATGCCCGGTATGATCAGAATCACCAGCAACACCAAAGCCACCAGCATCAAGGGATACGCCAGTTGCGCGATCGTTTTGGGGTGTGGTATCAAACACACGAACATGGCCATCAACCCGATGATCAGCCACTGTGTTTGTCGCAATGCGTAATCGGTCGCACCCGGTCGCGTCGGCACCGTGCCAATGGCTGCGATACCGATGCACGTGAGCCCCAATGCCGCCAATAGCACAAACCAGCCCAAATGTGGGCGACAAGCCTGCGTTAATCGTGCGAGCATCGGGTTCACAGGTAACCCTCCGCGCGCAGGGCAAACAAAATTTGATTGGCAATCGGCCCAGCCGTCGCCCCCCCACTGCCCGCATATTCCACCACCACCGCCACGACATACTTGGGCTGCGTCGTCCCCGTCGGCGTCACCACGCCGATGAACCACGCATGGTCCCCCTGACGCACAATCTGGTCATGGCGGGTAATGCGACCATCACCATCCGAGTCGATGCGTAGCGGCGCAGCCGTGGCCGTGCCCGATTTACCTGCCACCTTTACGCCTTGAATCGTGAACACCTTTTCACCGCCCAACGCCGCCAGCGCATGCCCCGTACCCCAGGGTTCATTGACCGCCTCATCCATGCCCTGCAGCGCTGCTTCGATGGCCTCGCGCGTCAAACCCAAATCCATCGGCTGCCTTGCCGCCGGGTCGATGCGACTGTCAGGCAACCCATCACTCATTTCATACACCGTCGTCGGCAACCACACACCCCCGCGCACCAATGCCGCATACGCATTGGCAGCCTGAAGCACCGTCCAACGCACCGGCCCCTGCCCAATACCCATCAACCGCGCTTCATGCGTATCAAACTGGCGTCGCTGGGTTTGCTGCGCATCGACAAACCTCGGCAAATCGCCCACCACTTCCTCCAACAACCCACTTGCTTGTCGTCTGCCCATACCAAACTGATGCAACCAATCGACCAGCAGCGTGCCACCCATGCGCTGCCCCAACGTGTAAAAATAAATATTGCAACTATGACCAATCGCTTCATGTCCGGTCATCGGCCCATGGGTGTGGTTGAACTGCTTGTAAATCCAGCAACGAAACGCGCCCGGGTTGCCCGCATCCATAAACCCGTGGCAGGTGATCGTTTCACCAGCAGACACTTTCCGCTCGCTGATCGCCGCCGCCAAAAGCAACGGTTTGAGTGTCGATCCCGGTTCATACGGCATCGCTGCCGCCCGATGCAAAAACGGCCGATTCACTGCATCCCCCCATACCGTCGCCGGGTTATTTTTCAGTTGTGCTTGTGAAAAACCCGGGGCATTGACCATCGCCAACACCTTGCCCGTGTCAATTTCCATCACCACCGCTGCACCGCACAAGGCCTGACCAATCTGTTCTTCATCGTGTTCCCGCGCATGCCAGGGTTGTCTTTGCATCAGCCCCACCCCCGGCTGCATCAATGCCTGCACCCTTGCCTGCAACGCTGCATCGATCGTCAACCGAACCTCACGTCCCGCCATCGGCTCAAGGCGCGTGAATCGACCCGTATCAAAAAACTCCGTCACCTGCCCCATGCTGCCGCGCAGTTCACGTTCCAGCGCCCGTTCCAACCCGAAATACCCGATGTTGTCGCCCGGCCTGTAACCCCCCAAATCAACGATGATTTGACCATTTTCATCACGCTGCCGAAACGGCCGCTCCTCCAACAGTGCATCTTCCTTCCATAAATTTCGCATCGCCCCCACCGTGTGCATCGCCACCCCCATCACATCCACCAACATCGGCTTGTCACTGCGCAGCGGACCCGGAAACGTGCTTCGATCCACCGACACTTGCACCCGCTCCATCGGGTAACGCCGTTGATGCGATCGTTGCATCGACACCGCCGACCACACTTCCAACCCTGCAACTGCGCGACTGCTACCCGCAGGCTTTGCTTCGTTCAAACGTCGTTCGATTTCCATCCGCAGGTGGTCGTCGATGTCCCACAATATCGCATGGGCTGTCACCTGTTCCCCAATCGGTCGCACAATGTCTGTCATCGTTCCTGCTTCATCATTTTCTGCCAGTCGTTGCTGCCATCGAACTGACCACACATCCCCAGCCATTTGTTCCACCCGGGCGCGAATCGTCTGCTTGCGTCGCTCCAGTTCCTCGCGCTCAATACCGCTGACTTCCGACAGCGTCCGCCAAAGTTCCTCCACTTTCGCATCAAACTCCGGCTGATACCTTGCCACCAACCGTTCCCTTTGCACCGGGTCCAGTTGCCGCCAAATGGTCAGGTGCGCCCGTCTTGCCATGCGCAGCGCCTGTTCATACGACCATTGCCCGCTGATCACCGGGTACATCACCGCCACATCAAAGCTACCAGCGTCCTCCGCCAGCACCCGCCCTTTGACATCAACAATTCGTCCCCGCACCGTCGGTATGAACCATCGATCCGTCATCGCTGACTCAGCACGACTCAACCAATACTCATGCTGCATCGCCGTCAGCAGCGTCATCTGCGTACCCAAAACGGTCAAAATAACAACCACCGCCGACGCGATGAGTATCAAACGTCGCCGAAACATACTGGGTATCAATAGCCGCAGCCAATGCCGCATGACCCTGCCAGTTTATCCGATGTCACGCCTGCACAGCGCGACTAGTGAAAGTGATTGATTGGTTCAACCGGTCACAAGTTCCCTGTACCCATCCTTTTTCCGCTCTGTGTACTCTGTGACCTCTGTGTTGGAAATGCTTTTTGATTGATTTACTTCCCCTGCCGATCCGCCAGCGCGATCATCGCCCTTGCCTTTTTCTGCTGCCGATCACGTTGCGCGGTTTTTTCATCGCCCACCGCCACGATGCCCGTCGCCTCTTTGAGCATCGCCTGTGCCTTGGCCTTGTCAATTTCCGACGCTTCCTGCGCCTGCTCGGTCAGCAACGTCAGTTTGTTATCGCGCATCTGCGCAAATCCCCCGGCCACGAAAAACCATCTGCTTTCGCCCTTTGCAAAATCCAATCGTAGTACGCCATCGCCCAGCTTGGCGACCAGCGGTGCCCGTGACGGCGCAATACCCATCTGCCCATCGTGCACCGGCATATCCACATACGTCACTTGTTCGTCCACCACCTGCTGCGCCGGGGTGATCAATGTGCAACCAAAGGTGTCCGCCATGACCATCGCTCCTTGTAAACCATCATTTTAGACGTATGACTAACCCATTGCCACCAACCAAACATGACGCCTTCCCCGATATGACGCCGTGCCTGACATGACGCCGAGCCCTTCAGGGCCGTATCAACCATCCCTGATTGGTCATGGGTTTCTTTTGTTTTCCATCACTTGACCACTCGGCCACTTGGCCACTCGACCACTTCCCATGCTTCATCCTCCCTATCATTGCCCATGATCACGCCACGCTTACCCAAAAACGTACTGGGCACCGATCTGCAAACCTGTTCCACGAAGCCCCGCACCGGGTTTTACCGTGATGGCTGCTGTCGCACCGGCCCCGATGATCACGGCCTGCACCTTGTCTGTGCCCGCATGACCGCCCAGTTTCTCGCCTTCAGCGTCTCCCGAGGCAACGACCTGGTCACCCCTCATCCCGAATACGACTTCCCCGGCCTTAAACCGGGCGACCGTTGGTGCCTATGCGTCCAGCGCTGGAAAGAAGCCCTCGATGCCGGCGTCGCTCCGCAGGTGGTCCTCGAAGCCACCCACATCTCCGCCCTCGAATTCGTCACCCTCGACGACCTGCAAGCCCACGCCTTGCCCACCACCTGAAACAAAAAATTTTCATTTCAACACACCCACGCCTGAACTTCATACTCGCAATCTTCAATCCTGAACTTCGTCGTCGCAATCTTCACGCCTGAACTTCATCGTCCGCGATGAAGTTCAGGATTGTACCCTTCCACCCCTTGCTCAGACCCCCTGCAAATGCCCCCGCAAATACCGCCCTGTGTACGACCCTTCACACCTTGCCACCTCCTCCGGCGTACCCGTCACCACCACCGTCCCGCCACGATCACCCCCCTCAGGCCCCAAATCAATGATCCAATCCGCGCTTTTGATCACGTCCAAATTATGCTCGATCACCACAATTGTGTTGCCCGCGTCAGCCAATCGGTGCAGCACGCTCAGTAACTTGTCAATGTCCGCAAAATGCAAACCCGTCGTCGGCTCATCCAGCACATACAACGTGTGCCCCGTCGGCCGTTTGCCCAGTTCCGTCGCCAATTTCACTCGCTGAGCCTCGCCCCCCGAAAGCGTCGTCGCCGGCTGACCCAACTGCATGTACGACAACCCCACATCATTGATCGCCGCCATTAGCTGCCTGATTTGCGGGTAATTCTCGAAAAACGTGACCGACTCCTCCACCGTCATCGCCAGCACATCCGCAATCGACTTGCCCTTGTAATGCACCTCCAGCGTTTCCCGGTTGTACCGCGTCCCCTTGCACGACTCGCAAGCCACGTAAACATCCGGCAAAAAGTGCATTTCAATTTTGCGCGTCCCCTGACCCTGACACGCCTCGCATCGACCCCCCTTCACGTTGAACGAAAACCTCCCCGGCTGATACCCCCGTACCTTCGCTTCCTTCGTCTGTGCAAACAAATTGCGAATCAGATCGAACACCCCCACATACGTCGCTGGGTTGCTGCGTGGCGTCCTGCCAATCGGTGATTGGTCCACCTCAATCACCCGGTCCACTTTTTTCAATCCCTCGACCGCATCATGCGGCCCGGGTTTTTCCGCCACGATGCCCAGCGACCGCTTGGCGGCCCGCATTAAAATTTGATTCACCAGTGAACTTTTCCCTGAACCCGAAACCCCCGTCACACAAATAAACCCGCCCAGCGGGAACTTCACATCGATTTTTTTCAAGTTGTTGGCTGCCGCCCCTTTGACCACCACCGGGTGTACGTGATCCAGTATCCGACGTTTCTCCGGCACGGTGATTTTCATCAGCCCCGACAAATACTGCCCCGTCAGCGACTCCGGTTTGTTTTCAATTTCCTTGAGCGTACCCTCAGCCACGACCTGCCCGCCATGCTTACCCGGACCGGGGCCGATGTCGATGACCCAGTCCGCCGCCTTGATGGTGTCTTCATCGTGTTCCACCACCAGCACACTGTTGCCGATGTCGCACAGGTGACGCAAGGTTGAAATCAACCGGTCATTGTCGCGCTGATGCAACCCGATGGTCGGCTCATCCAGCACATAGCAGCAACCCACCAGCCCCGAACCGACCTGCGTCGCCAGTCGAATGCGCTGCGATTCTCCCCCTGACAACGAACCTGTCGTTCGATTCAGTGACAAATACCCCAAGCCGACGTCGAGCATGAAACCCAACCGGGCACGCACTTCTTTCAAAATCGGTGCCGCGATGGTGGCCTGTTCCTTATCCAATTGCAGGTTGCCGAAAAACTCAACCGCTTTTCCGATGGTGAGCGTTGATACTTGATGAATATTGAAAGTTACCGAAACTTGGCGGGACAGTGCTTCTCTGCCCCCTCTCCCTCCGGGAGGGGGTTGGGGTGAGGGCGTGTCTTTCGTTAAACTGGTTGTGTGCGGGTGAAAATCGTCAGCCATGAATCCACTGGCACTTCTGCCCTCACCCTTTCCCTCTCCCAAGGGGAGAGGGGATTGACCAGAAGCCGAAATAAACACATTCAATGCTTCCGGTTTCAAGCGTGCCCCGTGACATTTTTCACACGGTGCTTCCGACAGGTATTTCTGCAAACGTTCTTTGACGAATTCGCTTTCGGTGTTCTGCCAGCGACGTTGCAGGTTGGGTATCACACCTTCAAAATGTTCGCCGAACTTGGCTTCGTCCGTCGGGCTGGTCCCGTAAAGCAAAATGCGTCGTTTGCCAGCCGGTATTTTTTTGAACGGTTGCTCGGCATCGACCCCAAACTCACGGCAAAACTTCCGCAAAATCTGCGCATACCAAATATTCATGTCCTTGCCCTGATGTCGCCAGGCGTCGATCGCCCCCTTGGTCAGACTCAGCATCGCATCAGGCACAATCAAATCGGGGTCAAATTCCAAAATCGTGCCCAAACCGTGACACGACGGGCACGCACCATACGGGCTGTTGAACGAAAACAACCTCGGCTCCAATTCCTCCAACGAACATTCCGGGTGCAATGGGCATGAATATTTTTCACTGTAAATCGTGTCGGTCCACTTACCCTCGCCTCCAACCCCTGATGTCGCGGTGGTTGATGACTGTTCCGCACTGACAATCACCATGCCGCCCGACTGTTTGAGCGCCAGTTCAATTGAGTCCGCCAGGCGTGCCCGATCCTTGTCCAACTCAGCCTTGCGTATCACCACCCGGTCCACCACGGCTTCGATGTCGTGCGTCTCGTACCGCGCCATCGCCTTGGTCGCTTCTTTCAAAGCCTTGGCATCCCGCAAATCGACCATCGCCCCATCGACTCGCGCACGCACAAACCCCTGTCGCACCATCGCGTCAAATATTTCCTTGTGATGACCTTTTTTACCGCGCACCAAAGGGGCCAGTATGAGCAACCGTGTGCCATCGGGCTGTGCCTGCACTGCATCGACAATCTGCGTCGCCGACTGACTGGCAATCGGGCGACCACAAACTTCCAGCACATGACCCTTGTCATCGGTTTTCATCGGGTGCCAGCATCGCGGCTGACCGACCCGTGCAAACAATAAACGCAGGTAATCGTAAATTTCCGTCGTCGTCGCCACCGTCGAACGGGGGTTGTGACTGGCTGACCGCTGCTCAATCGCGATCGTCGGCGGAAGCCCTTCAATCGAATCAATGTCCGGCTTTTGCAACTGGTCCAAAAACTGCCGGGCGTAAGCCGACAGCGATTCGATGTACTTACGCTGACCCTCAGCGTAAATAGTGTCAAACGCCAACGACGACTTACCGCTGCCGGATAACCCCGTGATGACCACGAGCTTGTCGCGGGGAATGTCCAGGTCGATGCTGCGCAGGTTGTGCTCACGTGCGCCACGAATGCTGATGAACGAGGGTGCCATAGGGCCGATTATATGCTGTTAGGTTATTGTTCGTGATGTGAAAAACAAAAAAACCGCAGGTTGCCACCTGCGGCTATGAAACCCAAGTCATCATTGGTATCGCCCAAACCCATCACAGCGTCGCGCTGGTGAACGGCAGCAAGGCCATGAAACGGGCGCGTTTGATGGCCCCGGCGGCAATGCGCTGTTCGGCGGCGGTCATGCCGGTGCGCTTGCGTGACTGAATTTTGCCATTGGGCGTCATCAAGCGACGCAATTCGTCGGTGTTTTTGTAATCGACAAACAGCACACCCGTGCTCGACTTCTTGGCGATGCGATATTGGGCTTTGGACGTGGGTTGAAAACGTGTGAACTCAGCCATGAAATTAAACTCCGTCATGGGTTGTGCAGCCCTGTATCACATACAGGGCGACGGTTGCGAGTCAATTACTTTACAACGAACTTGCTCAACCGGCAAGTGACGGTTCGAATCGAAAATCGATCAAGTATTCAAACCCTGACGGTCAAATGCTGATCGAAAGAACCTTGACCAAAAATGTGACGTAAGTTAAACCGTTGCAACTTGATCGGGGTAACGTTGATACCCTATGTGCGTAATGTCTTTGTTTTTTTGACAGGGGTACCGCCATCCATGATTCAAGCTCATCAACTCGTCAAATATTACGGACCCGCCCTGGCGGTGAACCATGTGAGTTTCACGATTGCACAAGGGCAGGTGGTTGGGTTCCTTGGGCCTAATGGTGCGGGCAAATCGACGACCTTGCGCATATTGACGGGTTACCTGCCGCCGACCTCGGGGCGGGCCACCATTGCCGGGCATGATGTGTTGACTGCCCCTGAATCAGCTCGTGCGGGCATTGGTTACCTGCCGGAAAATAACCCGCTGTACCCGGAAATGCGTGTTACCGAGTACCTGGATTACCGTGGCCGCCTGTATCACCTGCCCAAAACCAAGCGACGAGAGCGCACGGGGTATGTGATTGAACGTTGCGGGCTTGTACCTGTGCAGCGTAAATTGATTGGTCAATTGTCCAAGGGCAATCGCCAGCGTGTGGGTTTGGCGCAGGCGTTGTTGCATGAGCCGCCGGTGTTGATTTTGGACGAGCCGACCGCCGGGCTGGACCCCAATCAGGTGACGCTGTTTCGTGACTTGATCCGTGATTTACGAGGCAAACACACGATTCTGCTTTCGACGCACATTTTGCCGGAGGTGGAAAAACTGGCGGATCAGGTGATCATCATCGCCGGCGGTCGCATTGCAGCCGAGGGCACGATTCAGCAATTGCGGCAAAAGGTGGCAACGGGTTCGCGGGTGGTGCTCGAAGTCAAAGCTGACCCGGTGAAACTGCATCAAGTATTGCATCAGCTGCCGGGGGTCGGCACAGTGGAAGTGACCCAAAGTGAAGGTTGGTGTCGCGCTTTGGTCGCGTCCAAAGATCAAGGCGATTTGCGTGAAGCGCTCGGACAGGCCGTCGCCGACAATCAGTGGACGATGCGTGAAATACGTTTTGAAACCGCCAGCCTGGAACAGTTTTTCATTCAAATCACAGCCGCACAAAGTCAGGCGGCGTGATGATGGAAGTGGTCAAGTGGTCAAGTGGTCAAGTGGTCAAGTGGTCAAGTG
>CAYRTH010000007.1:38554-44370 GCA_964427135.1 uncultured Phycisphaeraceae bacterium | reverse complement strand
CGACCTGCATCGCTTGCGCCAGGGGCGAACCCTCCGACGCTTTGCGCAGGCTCGCATCCATCGGCAGGTCGCAACCCAATCCCTGCACATATGTGGCAAACTCGCCGACCGTGCGAAAGTGACCGATGCGTTTGTAACTGTCCGCCATGGTGTGTCCTTTTACTTGAGTCACCTGCACGATGCCAAGGGTTATTCAACACGATTGACGCCCAATGCTCTTTCAACACGATTGACGCCGAGGGCTTTAGCCCCGGTTTCTTTAACGATGACTTGGTAACTCAGACGAAATCGTCTTGGTTTTTTCTGACCGATTAACCGACGCACTGACCAACTGCTCAACCCATTCGATCAGAAGCGATAAATCGCGGCGCTAACGTTCGAATACGGTTCCGACACTCGACCACTTGGCCACTTGGCCACTTCATTAATCATTTACTTTAGCCCCCCTCCCTCACCCCGCCTATGGACACAAACACCAATCTTTGTACTATAAGTGCGTATGCCATCCCTTGACATTACCTTCCTGCACGGCCAGCATGTCCCGCGCTGCACACACTTCATTGATAAGGTTTTTACCGACTATTACACCCTGCAATACATGCACGGCGGAGCCGTCGAATTGACCATCGCCAACAAACGCTATGCACTTGGCGGGCAATGGTGCTGGTCGTGTTACCCCGGGCCGAGCATCCGGTTTCACAACGCTGACGGACATCGTTACTGGAATCATCGTTGGATAGCCTTTGCCGGGCCGAGGGTCGCTCGCTGGTCGGCGGAGGGCTTATTCCCCATTGAACCGCAACCCGTGATTGCCAGCTTGTCGATGCCGCAACGTTTTGATCATTTACTCAGGCACGCGCACCAGGCTGATCGCTGGTCCACGCGCAAGGCGGCGCATGAACTTGAAGGCATACTCATCGACCTGGCGCAGGCCCGCGCCATCGAACCGCATCACACCGACTGGTTACAACAGGTGCTTGATATCCTTGAAAAGCACATCGCAGATGGGACCCCCGACTACTCCCAAGTCGCAGCCATCTTCAACATGGATGTCAGCACCCTGCGTCGCCGTTTTCACAAGGCCATCGGTCGAACCCCGCATCATCACCTGATTCATCTGCGCCTCACCAAAGCCCGCGAACTACTCACACAGACCGACATGCCCCTCAAGGTCATCGCCCAGCAGTGCGGTTACAATGATGTGTTTTTCTTCTCCCGCCAGTTTCGTCAATTCGTCGGCCTACCCCCCGCCCGTTACCGCGCCCAACGTCACGGCTGACATCGGCTTTCATTCCCTCTTTGGCGGGGTATTGGTTACAGTGGGAGTCCTTGGTTAGTCATCAATGCCGAGAATCATCACGGGAACATCGATGTTGGATATGCCTCGATGGTCCAAATCCCACACAAACTGCTCAAAATAACTAACCCCACTGCTCATTTCATCCGCTAACGACTTCACCGGAACAATTTCAATTCCCGTGTCAATGTGACCAAGGTTTTTGAAGATGGTCATTTTCGCAGCAACGTTATAAACCATGAAAGAATACTTACCAAATTGAACCTCGACACCGAGCTTGCGTTTCACAAAGTCCATCTCCCGAAACGCTCCCTTACGTAAGCTCTTTGGGTTATATCCTTTGGTATAGTTCTTGGTTGAATATTCACATTCAACACGCACCGATTCCCAGTTCATTGCATAAAGCACATTCTTGAATTGTTGATTCAATTGCACGGGAGAATACAGAAGCGTACCCGGCATCGTCTTTTCTTTGCTTGACTTGGTTTTGCATTTGTTCGCATTGATTTGCGCGATGCATTGCTTTATTTCATCGAGTAAATCCGGGTATCGTTTGTTCACCGCTTCCACACCGTTGTTGAACGAATAAATCCCTGCGATACGCATTACTTACCTTCTCCGTTCAACCATTGTTTGGGGACTTGGGCCACTTTTTCACGCCCCGTGGGTTGATAGACAGGCTTGCCTAACGGCCGATAGGGTAACTCACCTGACAACAACATATTCATCCGCTTGCGGGCTTCCGCTAGGTATGCAGGTTCCTTTTCACAACCCATGGCCTTGCGATGGTTCCGCGCCGCCGCGAGCATCGCCGAACCCACGCCGCTGAACGGGTCCAGCACCCAGTCATTTTCATGGGTAAAAGCCAATACACAGCGTTCTACCAATTCAATTGGAAACTGACAGGGGTGAAGTGTTTTCTCCGGGTGATTGGCCTTCACATTGGGTATGTTCCATAAACCGGTTTCCCATTCCCTGGCCATGAGCTTCCATACATCACTGGGGTTTTTGCCCAATGGGTTGCCAGATGGTTTGCCATAATTAGGCCCCGGTCGAAAATTGGTTTTACCGGGATACTTTGAGGGTACGCGAACCGGATCGAGATTGAAAACATAATCATCGGTTTTGGTAAACCAAAGCATCGTTTCGTAGCGACCTGAAAACCTCACCGAACAATGCAATCCGTGATCAAACGTCCAGATGATTCGATTCCGCAACTGCAAGCCGAGTTTCTTAATAATTGGGTAGTAATAAACATCCAACGGGAACACTTCGCTATCTTCGACGTAGTTTCCAACCTGCCAGCATAACGACCCCTGTTTATCAAGTACACGCACGATCTGTTCCAGCACACTGGCCATCGAATCCAGATAGTGTTGCAGCTTGGTTTGGGTTTCATATTCCTTGCCAATGTTGTAAGGCGGCGATGTGACAATCAGACGGGCAAAACCATCGGGGCATTGACTGAGTGTTTGATATGAATCGCCCAATGCGAAAACAACATCGGCATTGGGTGCAAAAGTATCGGCGATAACCTTCGTATCATCGTGAAACAATCCGGTTTCCACACGTAACGTGCTCATAGGCGCATTCACTGTGTTGATGAGTCATCCAATATTGTCAGACATCGGTTCTGAACAAACCCACCTCAAAATATCAGGCACCGGTACCGGATGCATCAGGCGGGTTGGCGAGCGTCACCTTGGGCATGATGTCCGACTCAACCGCTTTGTCATCATCCTCCGCCACGCGGGCCACGCCGGCCAGCAGGTCGCCATCTTCAATTTCAATCACCTTCACGCCCTTGGCACCGCGACCGGTTTGTCGCACCGTGGCAGCGCTGATGCGCACGATTTTTCCCCGCTCGGAAATCAGCATCAGGTCATCGCTTTCTTCCACACCCAGCAAACCCACCACCTTGCCATTGCGATCGGTGACAGCAATATCTTTGCGTCCCTTGCCGCCGCGCGATTGCACACGGGTGCTGCCGTCTTCCAGTTGCACCAGGTACTCGGCCAGGGGTGTTCGCTTGCCAAAACCGTTGGCGGTGACGGTGAGCAAATTGCGCAGGTCATTGGCACTGCATCGCACCATGCCCACCACCTGATCGCCTTCGCCAAGGTCGATGCCCCGCACGCCCGATGCCCCGCGCCCCATGGCCCGTGCATCGTTTTCATGAAAACGAATCGCCATGCCGTCGCCGGTGCCTAGTAATAAATGATCGTCACCATTGGTCCAGGTCACGCTCACCAGCGCATCGCCCTCACGCAAACCGATGGCAATAATGCCCCCCTTGTTCACGTTGCGATAATCCGCCAGGGGCGTTCGCTTCACCACCCCCTGCAACGTGGCAAAACACAAAAACGCTTCGTTCTTCTCAAAGTCCTCAATGGGCATGAACTGGCAGACCCGTTCGCCCGCCTTGAGTTCCAGCAAATTGACAATCGCCCTGCCCCGGCTGGTGCGCGGCGCTTCGGGCACATCGTAAACCTTGATGCAATACACCCGCCCGGTGTTGGTAAAACAAAGCAAATCATCATGCGTCGATGCCACAAAAAGTTGCTCGGTGAAATCTTCGTCCTTGATGTCCGCGCCGATGACGCCCTTGCCGCCCCGTCCTTGCGTTCGATACGTATCGACCGGTGTGCGCTTGATGTAACCAGCGTGACTGATCGTCACCACCACCTGCTGCTGCGGGGTCAGCGCTCCCAAATCCAACGCCTCGGCCTCGGCCTGCGATATCACCGTCCGTCTGGCATCCGCATAGCGTGCTTTCAAGTCCAGCGTGTCATCACGAATGATCTGCTTCACCCGCTCCTGACTGGCCAAAATCGCTTCGTATTCATCGATCTGCGCCACGAGTTTGCTGTAATCCTCCACCAGCTTGTCGATTTCCAAACCGACCAGTTGAATCAGTTGCAAACGACCGATGGCCTCGGCCTGGGTACGTGTCAATCGTATATCACCCCCTGCGGATCGCGCCATAAGCCGTGCCGGGATGCGCGACGCATATACATGGTCAGCCGAAATACGGAAGCCGCGCACCATCAGTTTTTCAATCGCCTCGTCACGGGTGCGGCTCGAACGAATCAGCTTGATCACTTCATCAATATCACACACCGCATAAATCAACCCCTCGACACGATGCGCCTCCTGCTGTGCTTTGCGCAATCGGAACGCGGTACGACGACGGATCACGTCGATGCGATGGTCGATGTACAGCTGCAATAAATCCTTGAGCCCCAACGTGCGGGGCTGACCACGTACCAACGCGATATTCAAAATCGAAAAATTGGATTGCAACGGCGTCAGTTCATACAACTGATTTTCAACGACGACCGGGTCGGCACCTTTCTTCAATTCCACCACCACCCGCATCCCCGTGCGCCCCGATGATTCATCGACAATGTCGCTGATGTCGGTGATGCGTTCTTCCTTCCGACACTCCACGATTTTGGCGATCAGACTTTCGTTTTTGGAAACCTGAAACGGTATTTCGGTGATGACCAGCCGCTGCCGACCGGTTTTGGTTTCTTCCAGGTGCACCTTGCCGCGCAGCGTCACCCGACCACGACCCGTGGCATACGCTTCCAACACCCCGCGCTGCCCCATGATGACGCCACCAGTCGGAAAATCAGGGCCGGGTACGAGTTTGATCAGCTCCAGCAGACTGATGGTCGGGTTGTCGAGCATCACCAGAATCGCATCACAGATTTCACCCAGATGATGCGGCGCCATCGAGCAGGCCATGCCCACCGCGATGCCCGTCGAACCGTTGACCAGCAGGTTGGGGAACTTGGCCGGCAGCACCTTGGGTTCGTTGACTGTTTCGTCAAAGTTGGGTTGCCAATCGACGGTGTCCTGATCGAGGTCTTCGAGCAGTTCAACCGCATGCCGATGCAGCCGGGCTTCGGTATAACGCATGGCTGCGGGCGGGTCCGGGTCGATCGAACCAAAATTACCCTGCTTGTCGATCAATAGGTAGCGCGTCTTCCACTCCTGCGCCAGGTTCACCAGCGTGGGGTAAATGGCCTGGTCGCCGTGCGGGTGATACTTCTTCATCGTTTCACCCACGATGCCCGCACACTTGCTGTGCTTGCGACCGGGAGTGAGGTTCAGGTCGTGCATGGCCACGAGGATGCGCCGCTGACTGGGCTTCAACCCATCACGCACATCCGGCAGCGCCCGGTCCACGATCGTGGACATCGCATAGGTCAGGTAACTGTCCGCCAATTCGCGTTCGATGGCGGTGTCAATCATCCGCCCGGCAATGGGCACCGCCGAAGTATCGGGGGAAATGATCGGCCCGGTGTGCTCGTTTTGACCTGTATTTTCAGGGTTCTGATCGGGGGTTTTGGCCATATTTACAACACCTCATCGGGGCGGTTTTTCGTCCGTGAAACAAGCAGCTAATTGTACTCGAAACCACCCTCATGCGAGGTGTTGTCAGGCAGGCTTTGCAGGGCGTGCCAAGGTCGAGTGGTCGAGTGGTCGAGTGGTCGAGTGGTCGAGGGAATGA
>CAYRTH010000007.1:24451-38544 GCA_964427135.1 uncultured Phycisphaeraceae bacterium | reverse complement strand
GGGTTTCCACCCGCGGTCTTCTGCCACTTGATCAGACGCGACAAGTCGCGGCGCTAACCGATACTATCGGCTGAGTCACTGGGCCACTTGGTTCCAATACCCGGGCCCTCAGCCTCTTCCGGGGGTCGGCTTCGTTCCCGGCTTGGTGCTGATCCATTCGAAATCCGCCACGTGCAATTCATCATGCCAACCGATCCTGTGAATTGCTTTAGAATACCCTCATGTCGCTTGAGTTGATATTTCTCGGAACCGGGACCAGTGCGGGTGTGCCGATGATCGGCTGCGCCTGCCCGGTCTGCCGATCGAGCGACCCGCGCGATCAGCGCACGCGCCCCAGTGTGCTGATTACATACCCCGGTACGACCACCACCACCGATAATGCCCCCGATGCGCATAGCCGCTTGCGTAGTCAATCCAGTGAAATTTACCAGCCGCCCACCCGCGAAGCTGGCGAGCATCAGGGTTTGATTCAACGGCAATACCTGATCGACACCAGCCAGGAGTTGCGCTTGCAGATGGTGCGTGAGGGGATCGCCCGCATTGATGGAGTGGTTTATACACACGCTCATGCCGACCACATTTTCGGGCTTGATGATTTAAGGCGATTCAATGCGGTGATGAAACGACCGCTGGATTTGTTCGCCGAGAAAGCCACGTTGCATAAGTTGCATCAAACCTTTGAGTATGTATTCGCCCCGGAACGCAACGAAAACAATTCGTTCGTGGCCACGCTGGTGCCGCATGAAATCAAGCCTGGGGAATCGTTTGTGATGCACGGGGCACGCTGGACGCCGATTCGGTTGATGCATGGCAACCTGCCGATTGTGGGTCTGCGCATCGATTGGACTGACCCCAACGACAAACAAACTCACTCGCTGGCCTACTGCACGGATGTGAGCAGCATCCCGGAATCGTCGTACCCGCTGCTGGAAAAGCTGGATGTGCTGGTGATTGATGCCCTGCGTTACCGACCGCATCCGACGCATTTGACGATTGATCAAGCACTGACGGAAATCGCCAAAATTAAACCGGGGCGCAGTTACTTCACGCACATCGCCCACGATATTCTTCATGCCGACTTGTCAACACGATTGCCCGCGAATGTGTTTTTGTCGTATGACGGATTGAAGGTGGTGGTGTGATGGAATTTCGAATGTTGAATTTCGAATTTCGAATGTATTGATATCAAGCCGAGTACGAATGAGTCCGTCTTGGCGGACGAATGAGGGCTCGGGTATTCCTTCAAGTTAAATGATCCATCATGCCTAAAACCAATCAAAAACAATTGATCGACGAAAGCACCGCCGGGCGGGTGGACAAAATTGTCGCGCAGATGACCGGCTTGTCACGCGCCAAGGTACGCGGATTGATCGACCATCGTTGCGTCAAAATCAACGGGCAATGGTGCGAAGATGATTTCACCCGTGTCAACCAGGGCGATGTGGTCACCGTCAACTTCGACCCCCACAACCTGCAACGTGAAAAACCCAAACCGTGGAAAGATTCGACTTTTCGCCTGGTGTTTGAAGATGAACACCTGCTGGTGGTGGACAAGGTCGCATGGGCGCTGACCGTACCTGAAGACGATGATGATGATCAGGCCAAGGCCAAAACGCTCGTCGAGGCGATACGTCGGTACATGGAACGCAGTGGCAAAGGCCGTCGCCCGGTCGTGGTGCATCGACTGGATCGCGGCACTTCGGGGCTGCTGGTGTTCGCCAAGTCGCAGGACGTGGCCGACAGTTTGTGGAACCAGTTCGCCCAGCACAAACCCAAACGTGAATACCTTGCCTTGGTCAGCGGCGTGATGAAAAAAAACGATGGCACGTTCCGTTCGCACCTGGCCACGGGTTTTGACCTGTCACGCTATTCCACCAAACGCGCCGATCAGGGCGAATTGGCGGTGACGCATTTCAAGGTGCAACAGCGCTTGCAGGGCATCACCCTTTTGCGCTGCCGATTGGAAACCGGTCGGCGAAATCAGATTCGTGTGCACTTGGCCGAGGCTGGTCACCCGGTGCTGGGTGATCCGCGCTATCGCACTGATTTGGCGAAGCTGCCCTGCTGGCCGTATCGACGATTGGCACTTCATGCAGCCGTACTGGGGTTTGTGCATCCGGTAAGTGGTATGCCGTTGCAATTTGAATCGGCACTGCCCGGCGAATTTGTGCGGGCGATGGACAATTCATCTCACATTTAGATCGAGTTGCATCATGGCTTGAAACAGGGCGGACCTTGATCAGTCCCCTCTCCCTCCGGGAGAGTTAGGAGTGTTCGCTTCGCTCTCATTGGGGTGAGGGCGTGTCTGATGATTACTGTTTGATTGACAGGTTCTTCTAAAATCGCGCCCTCACCCGGCCTCGCGGACTCGACCACCCTCTCCCTCCGGGAGAGGGGGTGCAATAAGCCACCCTCGAACTGAATCAATACTAAATTGAGCAACGGAGACGTAACATGTCACCCAACCTCATGCCCCATAAGCTGACGCAACGCCCGGCCCACATCGGGCTGACGCATCAAATGTTCGCCCACCAGAATGCGATGCACCCCTTCCCTCTGCAATCGCTGCACGTCGGCATGGGTGCGAATGCCCGATTCGCTCACCACGATGTCGCGGTCCTCGATCATTTCCAGCATCCGCAACGTGTGACTCAAATCCACCTGCATGGTTTTGAGGTTGCGATTGTTGATGCCCAAAAGCGTGTATTTGGGATGCGGAAAACCAATGTGCGGGCGAACACGCAGCAGGCTTTCGACCTCGTGCACTTCCACCAGCGTGGTCAGCCCCAGTTCCGTCGCCAGTATGAGCAGGTCGATCAGTTCCGCTTCATCGAGGCACTCGGCAATCAGCAGCACCGCATCGGCCCCGGCTGCGCGGGCTTCGTACAACTGATACGGATCGACAATAAAATCCTTGCGCAACACCGGCAGGGCAATCGCTTCCTTGATCGGCGCGATGTACGACAGCGACCCCTGAAAAAACTTTTCATCGGTCAGACAACTGATCGCTGCGGCACCGCTTGCCTGGTACGCACGGGCAATCGCCACCGGGTCGAAATCGGGGCGTATCAGCCCGGCTGACGGACTGGCACGCTTGACCTCAGCGATCACCCGTAATTGTGTGCGTGGCCGGGTCACCTCGCTGAAAAAGTTGCGCGGTTTAGGCGAGACAAGGGCACGCTCACGCAACGCTTCGAGTGATTCACGCTGCATGGCCTGCGCCACTTCGACGCGCTTGGTGGCAATGATTTTGCGAAGGATGTCAGCCATGGGTCAGCATGATAGGGCAGGTTGGTAAAGTTGGCACACTCTGATATCAGGTCAAACGTATGTATATCGTTTGAACGAGCCGCGACCGTGAGGGAGCGGTCTTCCCGTAGCGGCGAGACAGGTAAATCACCGCTCCCTTACGGTCGCGGCTCGTTGAATCGATCATGCCCTGCCCCTGATGCAAAACCACGCGGCGCGATACACTGAAATGATGAATGATGGTCAACCTTATTTCACTGCTTCGCCAATGACCAACACCGCCGAGGGACAGGTTCATGCCGGTCACCGACGTGCTGCGGTGTGGGTATGGGTGACGGGGGGCGTGCTGGTGTTATTGATGGGTTGCTGTGTGACCACACTCACCGTGGCGGCGATAACCCCCTTCGACGAATTGACCAAGGCTGCTGGCACCAACGTGTCACAAGCCCAACTCGATCAATTTGAGCAAATACAGCCCATGCTGATCCCGCTGACGATCGGCGTGTTTGCGATCGGCTTTCTGCCCGCTCTGATTTATCTTTTCACCGGCTTTGGGGTCCGTGTCGGTGGACCTGTATCAATCCGATTCACCCGCCTGTTGATGATGGTGCAGTTGCTGTTATTGATGTTATTGATGCTGCTCAACATCGCGGGCCTATTGATTCAACGCGATGTCGTCGGCCTGGTATTCAGTTTGATCGTCTATGCACCTGTGCTCTGGTTGCTGTTCACGACCTTCAAACGATTGGGTGAATTGCGCAATACCCGTGTGATGAATGACGAATTAAGCAGCGATCCGTGGCAGTAAACCAATGGGTAGGGCAGGCGTCCCGCCTGTCAATGGGCGCCAGCCCATGTGATTAAAAATCGAGGAATATGAGCCTTTGGCTCATTGACAGGCGAGACGCCTGCCCCACCTGTTTAGCCACCTTTTTTCGCAATTTTCGTCCACGTATCTTTGAGCGTCACCGTGCGATTGAACACCGGTTTGCCGGGCGTGCTGTCCGGGTCCACGCAAAAATAAGCCAGTCGTTCAAACTGATATTTGTCACCGGGTTTGCCTTCGCGCAATGAAGGCTCGACTTTAGCCGTGACCACCTGCAATGAATTGGGGTTGAGGTTGGCTCGCCAATCCTTGCCCGGCGGGGCATCATCCGGGTCTTCCTTACTGAACATGTGTTCGTACAACCGCACCTGTGCATCGACCGCATGGGGCGCGCTCACCCAGTGAATCGTCGCCTTGACCTTGCGCCCATCGGGCGTGTTGCCCCCCCTCGTGGCCGGGTCGTAGGTGCAATGCACCACCGTGACATTACCAGCCGCATCTTTTTCAACACTGACACACTTCACCAGGTACGCATACCGCAAACGCACCTCATTGCCGGGGTACAAACGGAAATATTTGGGGGCGGGCACTTCCATGAAATCATCGCGTTCGATGAAAAGTTCACCGGAAAAAGGCACCTTTCGACTCCCCGCAGCAGGGTCTTCCGGGTTGTTGACCGCATCCATCATTTCCGTTTGGCCAGCCGGGTAGTTGTCGATCACCACGCGAATCGGTTTGAGCACCGCCATGGCCCGCTGCGCTTTTTTAT
Source organism: uncultured Phycisphaeraceae bacterium (assembly GCA_964427135.1). Taxonomy (GTDB): domain Bacteria; phylum Planctomycetota; class Phycisphaerae; order Phycisphaerales; family Phycisphaeraceae; genus JAJXSS01. The sequence goes on along the minus strand of CAYRTH010000007.1, from coordinate 33,700 downwards.
TCAAATCCTCGCGCAGGCAATGTTCCAGCAGTGCATACTCGATCACATTTTCACGCTTGGCGATGCCGATGCGTTCGCAGAAATCACGGATCGCCTCAGCCGAGTAACCACGACGACGAAACCCCGAAAGCGTGGGCATACGCGGGTCGTCCAACCCCTTGACGTACCCGCCTTCCACCCAGTCCAAAAACCGGCGCTTGCTCAGCACCGTGAAGGGCAAATTCAACCTGGCAAACTCACGTTGCTTGGGCCGGTAATTCGCATTCGGCGATTTGGCCCCCAACGCGATCAACTGATCCAAGAACCAGTCATACAACGGGCGATGTTCTTCGTAAGCCTGATCACAGAGCGAGTGCGTCACGCCTTCGATCCAATCGCTCTGGCCGTGCGCCCAGTCGTACATCGGGTAGATACACCACTGCTTGCCGGTGCGTGGGTGCTCAGCGTGCAAAATGCGGTACATCACCGGGTCGCGCATGGTGATGTTGGGGTGAGCCATGTCGATTTTGGCGCGCAGCGTGCGTGTGCCATCGGGGTATTCGCCTGCTTTCATCCGTGCAAACAGGTCCAGGTTTTCTTCCACCGATCGCTGCCGAAACGGGCTGGGTGAACCCGGGGCTGTCAGTGTGCCCCTTGTTCGGCTGACCTCATCGGGCGACAAATCACACACAAACGCCTTGCCCGCCTTGATGAGCAGTTGCGCCCACTGATAAAGCTGCTCAAAATAATCCGACGCATGGTACTCATGCTCACCCCAGTCAAACCCCAACCAGCGCACATCGGTCTTGATGGCGTCGATGTATTCCTGTTTTTCCTTCACCGGGTTGGTGTCATCCATGCGCAGATGACAACGCCCCCCATATTTCAAGGCTGTCCCAAAATCAAGACAAATGGCCTTGGCATGACCGATATGCAAAAACGCATTGGGTTCAGGCGGAAAGCGCGTCACCACCAGACCGTCGGCACCATTGCTGTTGGTGCGAATGTCGTCTTCCACGATTTCATGAATGAAATTACCGGCTGAAACCGGCGCTTCATCGATAGGCTTCATACAGCTTACTCCATTTCAAACCAGCATTATAGAGAAACCCTCAGTCAGAGTTGCCCTGCATCCGAAATGATGTTTCGTGGACGACGTATTGAAGATGAATTTCTGAAAAACACTCACCGGCCTTGATCGATGCCGACCCGCTCATCCAGAAACCGCCAACCCAAATGCACAACAGTCATCGGTCTGATAGTGGTCAGGGCTACGAATAAATGTTCAAAACATCAATGGCCTGGGCGGGACTCGAACCCGCACGACCCTTAACGGGTCAGGGGATTTTAAGTCCCCTGCGTCTGCCATTCCGCCACCAGGCCGGGTATTGATAAAATAGTGTGTTTAAGCTGTTTTTACACGCATTGCGACGTCGATGATTCATGCCTCAACGGCGCGTTTGCCCCTTGTTTTAACTCACTTGTTTTGAGACTTGCGCGATTCGCAAGCAATTCATTGGCATGCCAAAATCTACCACAACCCTGTGCCGGACGAAACAGGCCCCAGGGTCGTTTCGAACGTTCCCCGGACAAGCCTTGTTTGACCCCAACCACTTCAGGCGCGATACCCCCTTGATTCGAATTGCAAAATTACCTTCGATCCGCCATCGCCGCGTCGTGACCTAAAACACATGTCGCGCGGGCTTCCACCCTCGGCTGTGTCGAAATATACATGTTCAATCGCGGTTGGTTTCGATCGGTACGATCACTGAACCGCATCAAACCATCACATCGACGCCAAATCGCGTTCGATGGTCAGTGTCACCATGCCCTGATGATCGACTTTGTCGGCGGCGTGGTCATGCTTTTCATGATGCAAACTTTTGGCGCGATGCTGCGACCAATCCTTCACCTGCAAATCGGGGGCACGTGAATCAGTGTGCACCTTGAGCAATCGATAACAATTGTCACGCTGGGCGGGGGTGAAACCAGCAGTGCGAATCAGGTGACAAAGCACCGACTCATCGAGGCAATAGGTGGTTCCCGCTGCGGAAACGACGTTTTCCTCCATCATCACACTGCCCATGTCGCTGGCGCCAAAGTACAAACCCATCTGCCCGATTTTGGGCCCCATGGTCACCCACGAAGCGCCGATCGATTGCACGTTATCCAAAAACAAACGGGCAACGGCCTGGGTACGCAAATATTCAACCGCCCCGGCACTGCGCAGACGCTTGCCCGACAAAGGCACCGCTGCGTCACAGGCAGCCTTGCTTTCACCATCCAGTGAGCCATCAAAAACACGCTGGGCCAGTTCATCACCGGGGAACAGCTCACCGTTTGCCTCCGCAGCGTCGCGGTCCCATTCCTTGACCCGTCCCAGCGGGGTATTTTCGCGTTGAAACGGCCAGGCGATGAAACTCACGTACCGCCCCGGCCAACCGCTTTCAATGGCGCGATCCTGCGCCGCGCGGACCTGTTGCAAATGATCGATGCGGTCGGCCAGGCCTTCGATGTGGCCGAACATCATCGTCGCACTGGTGAACATGCCCAGTCGATGCCCCATCGACATCACTTCCAACCATTGCTTGGCCGTCGCTTTGCCAAGGCCGATACGGCGACGGACAGCCGGGGTGAAAATTTCACCACCACCCCCGGGGATTGAGTCCAACCCGGCTTGTTTTAACTTTTGCAAAATAGCCTCGCCCTTGGCGACCCAAACGTCCCAGGGCAATTCATGACTGTGATTGGGGGCGGTGGTCGGAAACCCGTCGAGCTTGAAAATCGCAATGAACTCGACAATTTCCGGCGGGGAAAACCCATGAATATGCACCTGTGGAAACTCAGCTTTCAACCCGCGCAGCATGTCTTGGTAAAACTCCATCGGTAATTCAGGGTGCATGCCGCCTTGCAGAAGGATTTGCGTGCCGCCGATGGCGATAAGCTGGCGCACCTTGTCGTGCAATTGCTGTGTGGTGAGGGTGTAACTGTCGGCTTCGCCCAGGTCGCGTTTGAAAGCGCAAAAGGTGCAGTTGGCGGAGCAAACATTGGTGTAGTTAATGTTGCGGTCGATGACGTAGGTGCGCAGGTTGCCGCCCAGGTCGGGGTAGGTCTGCGCGATTTTGCGTTGTGCCACGGCAAAGGCCCATTGCCCCAGGTCGTGGGTTGAAGCCTGTTGATAAAGAGTCAGCGCTTCACGGGGCGTAAGCCGATGATGCCCGTCAATCACTGCCTGCATGTCGATGTCGTGAACGTTCATGCCGCAATTGTAGGGGCTGAGGCTGTGCTTGTGGCACAGCCGTCCCCGGCGGCTGGGTGGCTGTGGGCAGACCTTGGCTGCCCACAGTTCATTCGCTGTGGTACGCGGACGTACCACAGGCACCCACGTGATGAGGCAACATGACCCAACGATCACATGATGAACCCGACACCACGATTCGATTTGGCCTAACATGATGGATGATGTCACCGCACACTACGACCGACAACGCGTTTGCGGAACTGGTTGGGCAACTGCTGGCCGGGTTTCGCAGTGATCAGCGGACCAGTCACCTGGATTCAACGTTTCTGCCCAGCCGGGCGCGCACAATCGAGTTGATTGAATTGACTCGCAAGCTGATGTTTCCCGGTTTTTTTGATGAACGCAAACTCACCTCCGCCACGATCGTAGAGCACACCACCGGGCTTTTGGAACAGGTACGTGAACTGACGTTTGAACAGGTGCGCGAGTCGATCAATTACGACATCAACCGCGTCAAAGGTCAGCGGCAGGCGGATAAAAGTGAGCATTGCGATCACGAGGCCCACCGTGTGGTCGATGCCTTCATGATGCGTTTGCCCGAAGTGCGACGCATGCTTTCGCTGGATGTGCAGGCAGCCTTTGACGGTGACCCGGCGGCGCAATCGACAGATGAAATCATTTTCTGCTACCCCGGGCTGGACGCGATTTTCATTCATCGCTTGGCGCATGAATTATGGAACCTCAAGGTTCCGCTCTTGCCACGCATCATGAGTGAATACGCCCACAACGAAACCGGCATCGACCTTCACCCCGGTGCGACCATCGGCGAATCGTTTTTCATCGACCATGGCACGGGCGTGGTCATCGGTGAAACCACCATCATCGGCAAGCGCGTGAAGGTGTATCAGGGGGTGACGCTGGGTGCCCTGTCCACCAAGGGCGGGCAGGCCTGGCGCGGTCGCAAACGACATCCGACCATCGAAGACGATGTCACCATTTACGGGGGTGCGATCATCCTCGGCGGTGAAACCGTCATCGGGCAGGGTTCGACCATCGGCGGATCAGTATTTTTAACCCAGAGCGTCCCGCCGCAGAGCAGTGTGAGCATGAAGCCGCCGGAGCTGAAGGTGCGTTCACGGACAGCCCGGGGGAAATTGCGTACCACGACGGTGGAAGTGAACATGCCGCCGTTGGATTTTCAAATTTGATGTTGAGTGCAGAAAAAGGATTCAACACAGAGGGCACAGAGTGCACAGAGAAGCGAACGAACCAAACAAACATGTCGATCCGCCGACCAGTGCGTAATGAACCATCTATTTTTAGATTGAATTGTCAGTGTTTCACTCCAAAGTCCCTTGTTTACTGGGTTGTTTGTAGGTGTTGATATTTCTGGTTCTACTCTGTGTTCTCCGTGACCTCTGTGTTGAATTTCTATGCTCTACAAATGGGTGGGCTTGAAAAACCACCGGGTCGTTTGGCCGTACCTATCATCCGTCATGCACGATAAGTTATCGATCAATTTTGCAGTACCGATTGCCTTGTTCCCGCTGCCCAATTGCGTGCTGCTGCCGCACGCGACGATTCCGCTGCACATTTTCGAGCCGCGCTATCGGCATATGGTCAGCGATGCCTTGTCGGGCGACAAGCTCATCGCCATGGCTTTGTTTGAGGGCGACGATTGGAAAATCAATTATCAGGGAAAACCACCCTTGCGACCGCATGTGTGCGTTGGTTATATCGCACGATACGAACGCTTGTCGGATGGCCGATACAACATGCTGTTGCAGGGCGTTTGCCGGGCACGCATCGGTTACGAAATGTCGCACGAACCCTACCGCAGTGCGATGCTCGAACCGACGGAAGACCGCAGTGTGCTGGAAATCGACCTTTCCGAGAAGCGTGAAAAAATCGAAAAACTGTTGCGTGATCCGCTATTGAAAAATTTGACAGCCATCAGCGCGATTCACAACTGGTTGTCAGACGAAGTACCCACCAACGCCCTGATCGACCTGACGGCCATCACCGCCTGCGACAACCTGGAACATCGTTATCAGATGCTGGAAGAACCCGACCCGGCTGTGCGTGCCCGCTGGCTGATCGAACATTTGGAAGGGTTGCAGCACACAATGCGGTTGGCCCAACGCTACGACCCGCCGATTGATCATGGTTTGGGGCCGAATTAGAAGAGACGCAAGTGATTGAATTTGTTTAGCGCGGACGCTTTGCGTCGGCGCTGTGGTTCATCATTTGGGGTGCCTGTGGGCAAGCATCTTTCGATTGCCCACAGCGCGTGGGCCTGTGGCATGAAGACGTGCCACAGCCACCCGACCGCTCGTTGCCACTCGCGGCTCTGATGGCTTGCGACTTGACTAGTTTTCAACCGGCCTTGGCGACCTTACGCGAAAATCTGACAACCTTGCTTTTCGCCGTTTTGGAAATGCGTTTGACACTGGCCTTGTTTCGGCCGTTGCTTTTCGGGGACGCGAGGTTGATTTCCACCTTGAACCCAAAGCCCTTGCGATTGTCCAGCCAGCGGACCCACATCGGCGTGATGCAAAAGAAGCTCTGACTTTCAACCGCTTTGCACCACATATCAACCTGTTGCACGAAGGGGTAGCGGGTGGTGAAGGTTTTCCAGGCGTGGTCCCAGGCTTTGCGATTGCCACCATCCGGCGGAGCAATGATTGTGCAGGCCCCCTTGATCTGCACGCCGTGAATGTGCATCGGGTCGTCGGTGTAGCCATACACCGTCACAGCCACGTGCGGGTCGCGCAGCATGTGACGACTGTGGGCTGAATCGAGACTGGACACAAAATACATGCGCCCCTGGTCGTCGATGGCGTACCAAACGTTCACGTTATGCGGGTGACCATTTTCGTCCACCGTCGCCATGCTGGCGGTGGCGTTACTGCCCAGAAACCGACATATTTCATCCCAGTAAGCTTGATGACTCACGATCGCACTCCACAAGTCCAACAAAACCGGGGCCTGTGACACGTATTCAAAACAGGCCAGACTCTATTTTGATCGACATTCTAGGCAGCATCCGGCTGCTTTCCTGTTTCCGCTGCACCGGCCCAAATAATTTTGCGGGCCAGGATCATTACACATCCGCCCACCACGATCAAGGCCACCCCAAACCCCTGAAAGACCATCGGCAAATTCAGCCCCTGCGCCAAGCCCCCGGCCAACAATGCCCCCAAAGGCATGCCCAGACGAAACGCCAGCATATGAAAACTCGACACCCGCCCGCGCATCGCCCCCGGCGAGGTGACCATCACCGTCGTATTCAATCGCACCATCACCCCGATGAATGCCATGCCCAACAGCGCACACATGATTTTGAAGCCCCATAACACCAACGTCGCAGGCAGCCATGCCCCCAGCCATGCCACTAACCACTGCCCTGCCCCCAGCAGCATCACCAACGGCCAGGCTCGATGCGGCGTCGGCCCGCGTGATGAACGTGTTGCCAGCATCATGGCCCCGAGCATCGCCCCGATGCCGAACCACGTCAGCAGGTTGGCAAAGGTACGTTCATCGCCCTGCAACATTTCCTCCGCCATGGCCGGCAGCATTTTGATCGTCGGAGCCATCAGCGCCCCGGTACAAAACACTGTCACCAACATCAGCAGCAAATCCTTGCGCTGTTTCACATACTCAAACCCCAGACGCAGACTGGTGAAAATCGGCTCATCTTTGCGCAGGCTTTTGGGCAAGGGTCGCAGCAACCATGTCGCCCAGATCACCGCCATAAAACTCAGGGCGTTGATGCCAAAACCCCATGCTGCCCCCAGGTAATAAAGCACAACCCCCGCCAGGGCCGGTCCAAGGGCGCGTGACAGGTTGAATTGCATCGACCCCAGTGCCATCGCGTTGACCATATGCTCACGCGGCACCAGTGACGGTATCAGCGACTGATGTGCCGGAATGCGCACCGATTCGCCCAAACCATTGAGCGCGGTCATCAGCACCACATGCCAGGCTTGCAATTCCCCCGTGGCCGCCAGTACGGTGAGTATGATCGCCAGCAAGGCTTGATACGCGTTGGCGATGATCAGCAACTTGCGTCGGTCGATACGGTCGGCCAGCGCACCGCCCAATGGTAACAGTGCCACCACCGCCAACCCTTCCACAAAACCGTTCAAGCCCAGCCAGAACTTGCCGGTTTCGCCCGACAGTTGATAGACCAGCCAATCACGGGCGACATTCTGCATCCATGTGCCGATGTTGCTGACCAGGGCACCGGACCAGATGAGTCGAAAATCAGCCGAGCGAAAAGCGGGAAAAGCTTTGGTTAATAACGACAACGGCAATGCCACCGGGGCCAGTTCGCCGATGGGCCGACCGAGGGTGGTGAATGCCGAGGCCCATCGATCCAGTAACCCAAATCGCTGTGCTGTGTCGTGATGTTCGCCATCACGATGATCCGTCGTTGTCGGTGGTTGTTCACCTTCACCCGAAGTGGTTTTTTCCGCTTCAGGTTGGTTGGTATCACGGGTCATGGCCAGCCGAGCATCATAATCGTTTGTGTTCCGGGAAACCGTGACGCCGAGGGCTTTAGCCCCGGATGTTGACATATCCACAACATTGATATGTCCACAAAATCGCACACGCGCCGCGATCCGGCCCTGAAGGGCACGGCGTCATATCTCTCAATCTTGGCACGCAAGACCTCCCCATCGCTACAATGACCGTCTATGTCGCAAACCACCCCACCCTCGGACCAGCCTGCACCGCAACTCACCGAGCTGCGCAAGCAAATCGACACCCTCGATCAGCAGTTGGTCCAACTGCTCAACCAGCGTGCCCGGGTGGTCACCGACATCGGTCACCTCAAACGCGGCAGCAACTCCCCCATTTACGCCCCCGACCGTGAACAGGAAGTCCTCGAACGCATTCGCAAAGCCAACCAAGGCCCGCTTCCCGACACCTGCCTGGTCGCCATCTGGCGCGAACTCATGTCCGGGTCGTTCTTCCTCGAACGTCCCCTGCGTATCGGGTACCTGGGGCCCGCAGGCAGCTTCAGTCACCTGGCCGCCCGTAAAAAATTCGGTGCCAGTGTCGAGTATGACAACATCGAGGACATCGCAGCCGTGTTCGAGGAAATCGCCCGTGGTCACATCGACTATGGTTTGGTACCGATCGAAAACTCCGCCATTGGTGGCATTGGTGAAACGCTCGATGGGTTTCTGGGTTCTGCGGTGCAAATCTGTGCCGAGGTACTCATCAACATTCATCACAACTTACTGGCCAACTGCCCGCCTGAACAGATCAAGGTGATTTATTCCAAACCCGAAGTTTTCAGCCAGTGTCGGCGCTGGTTGTCGGTACAGTTGCCACATGCGGTGCGTGTGCCCAGCGCCTCAAGTTCGAGGGCTGCTGAGCAGGCGTCCAAGGAGGCAAACGCTGCCGCCATCGGATCGGATTTGGCGGGTGCGCTTTATGAGTTGAACACCTTGTTTGCCAACATTGAAGACAACCCCGCCAACACGACGCGCTTTTTCGTGTTGGGGAAACAGGGTGCCAAGCCGACGGGGGATGACAAGACGGCCATCATGTTCACCACCGCTCACAAAGCCGGGGCATTGGCGGAAGTGCTGGATGTCGTCCGCGACAACGGCTTGAACCTCACCCACATCGACAAACGGCCCAGTCAGCGGGTGAACTGGGAATATTACTTTTTCGTGGACTTTTTGGGTCACCGGGATGAGCCTGGCGTGGTGAAAGCACTCGACGAAGCCCGCAAACATTGCCTGCAATTGACGATTTTGGGTTCATTCCCCCGCGCCAGGGATGTGTTGTGAATATGAATATGACAGTATTGAAATCATGTCATCATTGACGCCGTGCCCTTCAGGGCCGGATGGTCGTTGGATTATTGATCATCATGCCTCGTCGGGTGCCACTGGCAGCTTGTCTGCCAGTGCCTTTTTGTTGTGGCACCGCCGCCCCCGGCGGTGAGATTTCATCCTGTTGTGGCACCGCCGCCCCCGGCGGTGAATTGAATCATTGCAGTGCACCGTCGG
>CAYRTH010000007.1:0-24351 GCA_964427135.1 uncultured Phycisphaeraceae bacterium | reverse complement strand
TGTTGTGGCACCGCCGCCCCCGGCGGTGAATTGAATCATTGCAGTGCACCGTCGGGTGCCACCGGCAGGATCAACTTTTTCCCGCACTTACCCCCGGTCAATGACCGGGGGCTAAATGACAGGTTTTCGCACTTGCGACGATTTCGATCTTCCCGCCGATGTCATCGTCGGCTTTGACACCAAATCAACATAAACCCTTTGTATATCCATACAATTTGGTACAATTTACGTTTCACGGAGCGGCGAAACCCTAAAAGCATTCCTCATGGGGGCCGACATGGCACTGACAAGTTCATGGTCCGGGTGGTTGAATCGTGCGCTTCGGCAGAACACAACCACAAAACCAAGTTTTCAAATCAACGCATTCACGCCACACGAGTGCGTCGAGCCGTTGGAAGCACGGCGTATGTTGTCGGCTGGTACGACCGATACTCTGTCGTGGGGTGACACCCATCTATCGAACTCATCCGCAAGCCAGTTGATCGCTGCCAACAGTGTAGTAGCACTGCCAAGTGTTTCGGTTCTTGGAAACAACCTCACCATCAACCACAACGACACCACGCCACGGATGGACGACTACACCGACTTTGGGACGATGAGTTTCCAAGCTGGCAGTCTGACCCGCAAGTTCACCCTCAAAAACACCGGCACCGCCCCGCTCACTCTCACCGGCAGCAGCCCCGTCACCTTCACCGGCGGCAATGCGACAGACTTTAGCATCCTCAGCCAACCCACCGGCAGCATCGCCCCGGGTGAATCCAAAACCTTTGAAGTTCGTTTTGATCCCTCGGCCACGGGCCTGCGCCAAACCACCCTGCTAATCGCCAGCAACGACCCGACCAACCCCAACTATCGCTTTACCATTCGCGGCACCGGCGGCTTGGGTAATTTCCTTGGCTTTAACCAGACCCCCGCCAACGACCTGCGCACCGTCACCACCATTCAGGGCACCGGCATCGGAGCGCAGTGGGGCACCAGCCTCAAAGTTGACTACACCGGTCGTCTGCTCGATGGTTCGGTCTTTGACACCTCGCTGCAAACCGGGCGCACACCCTTCGACGTCACGCTGGCGACAAGCAGTGTGATCGATGGCTGGCACTACGGCCTGTATGGCATGAAACTCGGCGAAACCCGCACTCTCATCATCCCCCCTTCTCTGGGCTATGGCTCCACCCCACGGTCGGGTATTCCCGCCAATTCCTGGCTGGTGTTCGAGGTCACCGCACGAGCCATCACCTACCCCAACGCTCAACTGCGCGGCAACAACAACCTCACCATCAGCCACAACGACACAACACCCAGCCTGACCGATGGCACCGACTTTGGCAACGCTTCCACCCGTGGTCAGGTGACGCAAAACTTTACCTTGCGTAATGCCGGACCGACGAATACCGACCTGTACATTCCAAGTGCCAATCAATTCAGCATCACCGGCGCTCACAAGGACGATTTCACTGTCGGCTCCATCACCAGCAATAGTAATGGTGATTACGTGATTCCGGTGACTTTCAAACCCACAGCCGTGGGCAAACGCAATGCGACCATCACGCTGAATAGTTTTGACCCGACCAAACCGCAATACAAATTCGCCGTCACCGGCACAGGGGTTGCGCCGACGGTGACGATCAGTTCCCCCGATGGCTCGGCTGGTGAAACGCTCGCGGGGCAGGCGGCCAACCTGGGCACGTTCCGTATCAGCACGGGCGATGCGGTGAACACCCGTGACCTGGCGGTGAATTTCACCACGTCGGGTACAGCCACGCGAGGCGATTTACCCAATGGTGATTACCAGCTTAAGGTCGGTGACACGGTACTGCCCAGCACCACACGGACGATCACCATTCCCGCCGGGCAGAGTTTTGTCGATGTGATTGTGGTGCCGTTGGACGATACGAAAGTCGAACCCACGGAAACGGTGATCATGAACCTGGGCACGGGCACTACCTATGCGTTGCCCACACAGGCCAATCAACGTACCGCAACGGTGAACATCATTGATAACGAACCGACGGTTTCGATTGTCACCACCGACCCACAAGCGGGTGAACGGTTAAATTTGGAAGAAGCCGCACCGGGGGTGTTCCGTATCAGCCGGGTGGGTGTGACCAACACGAATTTGGTGGTGAATTTCAGTGTGTCAGGTTCAGCCACGCGCGGCACGTTGCCCACCAGTGACTATGTGCTCAAAGTCGGTGATACGGTGCTGACCGCCAACAGTGTCACGCTGCCCATCGGGGTTGAGTTTGTGGATGTGACCGTCGAAGTGGCGGATGACACACGGGTTGAACCGACGGAAACGGTGACCCTCACGCTCAGTGCGTTATCCACCTACAGTCTGACCAGCAACACGGCTCAACGTACCGCCACGGTCAACATCGCTGACAACGAGCCGTTGCTCAAGGTGGTGACAATCGACGACCAGGGACGTGAAAAACTCAATCAAGCGGGCGTGACGGATGACGTTGTGTTCCGTGTGGTTCGTGAAGGGGTGACGAATGTGCCGGTGACTTTTGATTTTGCCTTCGGTGGTGCAGCCACGCGCGGGTTCAATGGCAGCGGCGATTACCGGTTGCTCATCAACGACACCCCGGTGGCGGCCAACCTCAACCGTTTCACCATGCCTGCGGGTGATGAGGTGGTTGAGTTCCGACTGGTACCGGTGGACGATGGTATGGTCGAGCGCGATGAAGCCATCAGCTTTGAATTGCGCAACGGGTCCACGTATTCGCTGAGTACCAATACCAATGAACGTCGAGGGCAGGCAGTGTTGCGTGATCTGGCGGAACCGATCGTGTCGGTGCAAATCACGGACAATAGTGTGAGTGAACGTAACGCTACCACCACGGGGCGAGGGGTGTTTCGATTCACGCGCAGCGGCGGCGACATCACCCAGCCGGTGACGATCAAATATGCACTGACCGGCACAGCCACGACCGGCGATGATTACACCGGTTTGACCGGCGAAGTGACCATCGCAGCGGGGGTGTCGTTTGCGGATGTGACGCTCACACCGGTGGACGATGTGATCCCCGAAGGTAATGAAACGGTGGTGCTGACGATTCAGCCTGACTCGGCGTACCGGGTACGACCGGGCCAATTGCCGGTGACGATGACGATTGCGGACTGGGAAGTGGCCCCTGAATCGATCAACGGTCTCACGGCTGTGGGCAATATCACCTTCGGCACCGGCGACTTTGCCAACCGTGGCACGTTCCGCATTTTGCTTGGTTCCAGCGACGACATATACCTGATTCAGGGTGATGGCCGAAACGTGGGCCACAGCATTGGCCAGTTCACCTATATCAAAACCGCTTCCGATCAGGCTCAGTTATTCCTGAACGATGACATACTGGGCGAGTATCGGGTGGACTTGACCTTCACCAGCCCGACGGCTGCGCAGTACCAGTCCGTGGTCGGCAGCACGGTCATGCAGCGAGGTTCGATCGCCCTGCAAACCGTCGCGCAAAACCTGGTGCCCGCCAACCTCAACTGGCGCACCCTGCAATCCAGCATCACCGGCGGCGCAGGCGAACTGGCATCCACCGGTCGATTCAATCTGGTGGTTGGCAGTAATACCTACCAACTGATCGGTACGGCTGGCAGCATACTACCCACCAACGGAACCTATACCTACGAGCGTTTCAACAACAGTGCTGCGGTGATCGAGTTCGACGATGACAACCTGGGTTCGGGCATCATGGTGTTGCGATTCACCAACAGCACCACCGCCGAATACGGCATCACCTTGTTCGACCCATCAACGGGCTGGCAGACCGGCACCGTCCGACTGGTATAACCGCCCTGTGTCAGTGACTGCATCGGCGGACGATGAAGTTCAGGTGTATTGTGTTCGATGACGGTCAGTGGCAAATCCTTCCGCTGCTCAATACCGCAACATCCCCGGCTGTACATCGATGGCCCATAAATCGATGCCCCCGGCCATGGACCTGACATTACCAAAACCCTGTTGCCGAAGAAGCATGGTCAATTGCAACGAGCGTCCGCCATGGTGGCAAAAAACAACCACCGGTTCGTCCTTGGACGACTCCAATGATTCAAGATGAGCCGACCATTGCTGCAACGGCACCAACTCAGCCCCGTCGATTTTCACAAGGTCCCACTCCTTGGGTGTGCGACAATCTATCAACCTCGGCGGAGCGTCGCTATGCATCGCCTCCACCACTTCGCGCGGCGTGATTTCCCACTGGGGTCGAAATGGGTAGTTGGGGGGCAAGCCCTGCTCGTTGAGTAACGCTTTGAGGGAATCAGGTGGTGTTGACATGTTCGATGATAGGGGGCTTGCGGTCAGCGGAGGTAGCCCAGCCGCCCCCGGCTGGGTCATGCAAAGCCGCCGATGTCATCGGCGGTTGTTTTTGAATCAATAACAATTCAAGAACCGAAGACGGCGGATACCATCCGCCGCTTTGCAATCACACCGCCGAGGGCGGCGGTGCCACCATGATCGTTGGTTGTGACAACCCTGACCATTTCACCCAATCAGCACTTCACCACCCTGTCATATCGACACCCACCCTGGTGCTGCTGTCGTACCTGACAGTCCAAACTGGCGTTTTTAAGGTGAATTCGTGGTACGGGTGGGCCTGTGGTTTGCAATTGACCTTGCTGTGACACCAACCCGATGCTCGAGGTAAACCATGAACGCGCAAAAATTCACGGAAAATACACAGGCGGCATTGCAAAACGCCCAAGCCCTGGCGATTCGCATGAATCATCAGCAGGTGGATGACCTGCATTTGCTGTATGCGCTCACGGTGCAGCAACAAGGATTGTTCCCGCAATTGCTGACCAAATTGCAGCGACCTGCGGAGGTGATACTCGCTGAGGTACAACGTCAACTCGACAAGTTGCCACGGGTCAGTGGGTCAGCCGGTGCAGCACCGGGGCAGGTGATGATCACCCAGCGACTCAGTCAGATACTCGTCGGGGCGCAGGACCAGGCACAACGCCTCAAAGATGAATACCTGTCGGTCGAGCACCTGGTACTGGCGATGCTGGCTCAAACTGATTCGCCTGCGGGCAACATACTGCGCACCCTGGGCATCACCGGTGACACTTTTTTATCGGCGCTCACAGCCGTGCGGGGCAATCAGCGCGTCACCAGCGCCAACCCGGAAGCAACCTACGAAGCACTCACCCGTTACGGGCGCGATCTGGTAGCTGACGCCAAGGCCGGCAAACTCGACCCGGTGATCGGGCGTGATGATGAAATTCGCCGGGTGATTCGCATTCTGTCACGCAAGACCAAAAACAACCCCGTGCTGATCGGCGAACCGGGGGTGGGTAAAACCGCCATCGTCGAGGGCTTGGCGCAACGCATCGTGCGCGGCGACGTGCCCGAAGGGTTGAAAGACCGGACGGTCTTTGCGCTGGACCTGGCGTCACTGCTGGCCGGCGCCAAGTTTCGCGGTGAATTTGAAGAGCGATTGAAAGCGGTGCTCAACGAAATCAAGCAGAGCGACGGGCGGGTGATTTTGTTCATTGATGAACTGCACACGATCGTCGGGGCGGGCAAGGCTGAGGGTGCGATCGACGCGGGCAACATGCTTAAACCGATGCTGGCACGGGGCGAATTGCACTGCATCGGGGCGACGACGCTGGATGAATATCGATTGCATTTGGAGAAGGATGCAGCGCTCGAACGGCGGTTTCAGCCGGTGGTGGTGGAGCCGCCGGGGGTGGAGGATACGGTGTCGATTTTGCGGGGTTTGAAAGAGCGATTTGAAGTGCATCACGGGGTGAAAATAGCCGACCATGCGCTGGTGGCTGCGGCCACGTTGTCGCATCGTTACATTGCGGATCGATTTTTACCCGACAAGGCGATTGATTTGGTGGACGAGGCTTGCGCCTTGATTCGCACGGAAATCGATTCGATGCCGACGGAGTTGGATCAGGTAACTCGTCGGGTGACGCAGTTGGAAATTGAAGAACGAGCGCTGCAAAAAGAAACCGATGTGCAGAGCAAATCAAGGCTGGAAACGTTACGCAAGGAATTGGCGGAACAGCGCAGCAAAGCGGACACCATGCGTGCCCAGTGGCAGAACGAAAAACAGGCCATCGGCCAGGTGACCAAACTCAGGCAGCAGATTGAGCAACTGCGCCAGCAGATTGATGAAGCACAGCGACAGCACCAACTGGATCGCGCCGCGGAACTCAAATACGGCAAACTGCCTGAACTGGAAAAACAACTGGCGCAGTTGGAAAACAACGCGGCTGCCCAAAGCCCAGGCATGGCCATGCCTGGGTCTGCGGGGGGCAAGCTGTTACGTGAACAAGTCACGGAAGAAGAAATTGCGCAGATCGTGGCGCGCTGGACGGGCATTCCCGTCGCCAGATTGCTGCAAACCGAACGGCAAAAGCTGTTGCATTTGGATGAGTTGCTGCATCAGCGCGTGGTGGGACAGCATGAGGCGGTGCAGGCTGTGGCCGATGCGGTGGTGCGGGCACGGGCGGGCATTAAAGACCCTCGCAGGCCGATTGGTTCGTTCATTTTTCTGGGCCCCACGGGCGTGGGTAAAACCGAACTGGCCAAGGCTTTGGCGCAGGCGCTTTTTGACAGTGAAGACAACCTGATTCGCATGGACATGAGCGAGTACATGGAAAAGCACACCGTATCAAGGCTGGTCGGCGCGCCGCCGGGGTACGTGGGTTACGAAGAAGGCGGCCAACTCACCGAAGCGGTGCGACGCAAGCCGTACAGTGTGATTTTGCTGGATGAAATTGAAAAAGCGCATCACGATGTGTTCAACGTGCTGCTGCAAATTTTAGACGATGGCAGGTGCACCGATGGTCAGGGTCGCACGGTCAGTTTCAAAAACAGTGTGGTCATCATGACCAGCAACATTGGTTCGCAGTTCATGCTGGATGATGCGGTGACGGGCGGATCACGCGACACCGGCCACTTGTCGGAAGCGACGCGCAACAACGTGATGGGCATGTTGCGCGGCCACTTTCGCCCTGAGTTTTTGAACCGGGTGGATGAGGTGGTAATCTTCCAGCCGCTGGCGCTGGCGCAGATTGAAAAAATCGTCGAGCTTCATGTGGCGGAACTGGCGCGACGGTTGCAAGAGCAGGGGTTGCAGTTGGAATTGACCCCCGCAGCACGGCGATTCGTCGCGGAACAGTCATACGACCCGGCTTACGGCGCCCGGCCCTTGCGTCGTTACCTGCAACAGCATTTGGAAACGCCGATCGGTCGGCGGATACTGGCCGGTGATGTGAGTGAAGGTACACGCATCAAGGTTGATAGCGATGAACAACGGCTGATGATCCAGGTGCAGGCCGCGGTGAAGGTCGAGTGAAAAATGATGCCTAATACGACGAGGCGATGATGCTGGTTGTTCGGCAAACCATCCTGAACTTCACGCGGACGTGAAGTTCAGGCGTGATCGTCACGTTACTGCACCTGAAGGTGTCGCCTTCACCGCGCAGCGCGTTTGTCGCGCTGGATCAGGGCGTAGGCATTGTGATTGTGAATCGACTCGAAGTTTTCGCTGTTGATCAGGTACCAGGCGATGCGTTCCTCCTTGTCCAATGACAAGGCCAGATCGCGCACAATGTCTTCGACGAACTTGGGGTTTTCGTAAGCGCGTTCGGTCACCCATTTTTCATCGGGGCGCTTCAGCACGGCAAACACCTGCGTGCTGGCCGACTGTTCGATGATGGCAAAAAGGTCTTCGATCCACATGTGCTTGCCGGGGGCAAAGCGGACGCGGGCTTCGATTTCACAGCGCTGGTTATGAGCGCCGTATTCTGAAATTTCCTTGCTGCATGGGCACAGGCTCGTGGCCGGGGCACGCACGCCCATGACAAAGTCCTCGACCGCGTTGCAGGAGGCTTCAAAGCGCACGGTGGCATCGATCATACCGGGGGTGCCGGTGACGGGCGCCTTTTTGTGAATGAAGTAGGGAAACTCCAGTTCCAGGTGCGCTTCCTGCGCCTGCAAGCGTTTTTTCATATCCCGGCAAATGTCCATCACCTGGTCGGCTCGAATCGCGCCGTGATGTTTGTTGAGCACTTCCAGAAATCGGCTCATGTGCGTGCCCTTCTGGTAATGCGGCAGGCTGACGTACATGTTGACCTTGGCGACGGTGTGCTGCACGCCGCCGGTGGCAGGGCAGAACAGGGCGATGGGGTAGGTGATGTGCTTGACGCCGACCTTGTCGATGGGCACGTTGCGATGATCGCTGGTGGCTTGCACATCGGGCATCGGTGCGCGATCAACACTGCCCGGATCGGCAGGGTTGGCGTGAGTTTGACTGTTACGGGGCATGGACCTGTCCTTGAGGGAAAACATCCAATGGTATGGGCTTGCGGGATTCAAGGCAAAAGGGGGAAAATGAAAGTGGCCAAGTGGCCAAGTGGCCGAGTGCAGAAACAAAGCCAAGGACGAGACCGACCCCGAATCCACCACGCCTGATCTTCGTCGTCTGACGAAGATCAGGATTCTTATTTTGCATCATCCAACAACCATTGTTGTTGCAAAAACCATCCTGATCTTCATGCATGAGGAAAGCGTGTGTGATCCACACGCTTATGAAGATCAGGCGTGACAGGCGATGTGTATTTTGTGGCACCGCCGCCCTCGGCGGTGTG
This sequence comes from uncultured Phycisphaeraceae bacterium, assembly GCA_964427135.1. Lineage (GTDB taxonomy): Bacteria > Planctomycetota > Phycisphaerae > Phycisphaerales > Phycisphaeraceae > JAJXSS01. The sequence continues at coordinate 15,738 of CAYRTH010000007.1, read as the reverse complement.
ACATAACGCAATTCAAAACCCAGCCGGGGGCGGCTGGGCTACATCCTCAGACGCGACAAGTCGCGGTGCTAACCAGAACGCCCACGCAAAAGCGCCCGCGCTCAACACATTCGAAATTTTTCTTCGCACTTGACCACTCGGCCACTTGACCACTTGGCCACTTCTTGCCCGACCTCACCCCTCGCAGGTGACCACCGCATGGGTGTCGCCTTCACGTACCCAGACGCTCTGCCGACCGCGCCTGCCTTGAATGGTCTGCAACCGACGCAGGTAACTGTTCAACTCCTGCTCTTCAAAATGATCCAAAAATTCGGGGGCCACGGTGCGGTTGACCTGACGAATCGCCTGAATCGTCTCCCATTTGCTCATAGCCACTGCTCCTGCTGGCTTGGCCCTCCTGGCCTGGTTCCGGTGACCCCGTCCCTGTGCATCACCGCCAAAACGCACAATCCCTGATCGATCCCTATCGACACGCCCCCACAGCTAACTTGACGGTGTAACCAACACGGACGTTGATACAGTCCAAAGTCCAAAGTCCAAGGTCCAAAGCGCGGGAAGTAAAATAGTGACGTGGTGGAATCCCCCATCTCTGCGCTACAATGCACACATGTCGTACATGAACATCAACAGTCCCTACTCCGGCGACCCGGTGAAAATTCGCACCACCGACATCGGCAGAGCCGTCAAAGACAGCGAAGGTCGCATCTTTTATGCGCTGCCCCGCTCCGACGGCAAGGGCTATTACAGCTCCATCACCCGCAAAGGCGGCCCCAAAGAAGAACAGCAGTTTCTGGCCATGGAAGCCAAAACCAATCGTTCACTGGACGTCGGCGAAGAACGCAGCCAACAACAAATCGCCCAGCGCAAGGGTGGTGAATCATCCGCGGGTCGAGCCTTGCGCAAACTCATCAACCTGATCATCACCCTGGCGATACTGGCCGGCCTGGGTTACGCAGCGTACTGGGCGTTTACCGCTGGACCGCTCAAAGGCTAGTACAGAGCCACGAGCGGAAGCCAGTGGTGTTTCCAAGTACAAAGAACCGCTCACTATCACCCAGCTCCACCATGTCATTGACGCCGAGGGCTTTAGCCCCGGATCAATGAAGAACATCCGGCCCTAAAGGGCACGGCGTCAAAAACGACGATTCGAAATTCCCCCATGCAATACCGCAACATCCCCGGCACCGATCTGTCCGTCAGCCTGCTTGCCTTTGGCAACTTTGTTTTCGGCACCGACTGGTGGGGCAGCTTCACCGATGACGACGGTGTGCGTTTGCAAAACCAGGCGTTTGACCGGGGCGTCAACTTTTTCGATTCCGCAGCAGCCTATGGCAATGGTCGCGCCGAAACATTGCTGGCTGCAACCATTCAATACGCGGGTCGTGACAAGCTGGTGATTTCCAGTAAATTCGGCTACGACTTTTACAGCGACCCCGGCGAAGTCGGCGGACATCGTGAACGACCGCAAAACTTTTCCCCCAAGTTTGTACGTTATGACCTGGAACAGTCACTGCACCGGTTGAAGATTGACTGCCTTGATTTGTACCAGGCCCACAATTTGAAATTGCCACAGTTCACGGACGATTTGTTCGCGGTGCTGGAACGCTTGCAGGAAGAGGGCAAAATTCGTTACTGGGGCGTGGCTCTTGGACCAGCCATCGGTTGGCGGGAAGAAGGCCACCTGTCATGGCAAAAGGGTGCTGCGGTGGTGCAAACGGTGTTCAACTTGTACGAGCAGGACCCCGGTCGTGAGTTTTGTGAAAGTGCGCGGATGTGCGGGCAAGGCGGCGTCATCGCCCGTGTGCCGACGAACTCAGGCATGTTGGATGAAGAATTTACCAGCCCGGACCACCGGTTCGCCCCCAATGATCATCGTAAATTTCGGGATAAAAACTGGCTGGTGTACGGGCTGAAGAAAAACGCGCTGGTGAAACCTTTGGCAGCGCAGTGCGGGTTGAGTTTGCGGCAATTCGCCTTTGCGTGGTTGGCCAGTTTCCCGGAACTGGTGTCGATTGAGCCGAACCTGCTGAGCCTGGCGGATGTGGAAGATTTCGCCAGGGCTGCCGACGCCCCGCCGTTGCCTGCACAGGTGTTGCAACAAATCGCGCCATGGTACGAACGTGATTTTGATCTGGGCGAGGCAGCCCACCCCTGTGACTGGAAAAGCAGCATCACCCCCGACGGCAAAATGCGCAGCGGGTATCAATCGCCCAAAGAAGTGGTCAAGTGACCAAGTGACGGAGCCAAGCCAAGGACGAGGTCGCCGCCCCGGGGCGACCGAGGACTTGGGTATTCTGTATGGTTAAAGCAATTCGCCTTGATTTTGAAAAAACCATCCTGATCTTCGCGGACGAAGATCAGGCGTGGCTGCGGCGAGCGCACTTCCAACCCAATAAAAAAACCCTTCCGGGTGGTGGGTCCCGAAAGGGCATGAGGGAGGGAGAAGCAAGCGGTCCGTGGCCAACCCTGGCCGATCACAGTTGCATCAAACCATCATCACCCATTTGATCGCATCTGTATTCAATCCGTTGTACTCATCATCCTTGATCACATCCGACCTCGAATCGTCGGCGGCTCCATGCCAAGGTCCGCTTGCTCCTCGCCACGTATCGACAATCAATCACCCATATTCACCGTCGGATTACCCGAGTCCTTGGCCTGTCGGCCTCGTCCTCGGCTTGGTTTACAAATCCGAAATTCGAAATCCGAAATCCGAAATTCACTTGGTCCTCGGCTTGGTTTTGTCACTTCCCAAACGTGGAGGGGGAACGCAGAGGTGAATCCATCCAGCCGTGGCGCGGCAATGATCAATCCTTGATCGCCTCTGCGTACCAACACCTCCACATGATCCATGAGTAAACGTCACCCTTTCATGGTGGTGGGTCCGCTCGTGGACTCGCTTGACCCACCCTACTTTTTTCACGCTCGTTTTTCTTTCACGCCTGAACTTCACGTCCGCGTGAAGTTCAGGATGGTTTTCCGATTGTTTCCAAATATTCGAAATCCGAAATTCGAAATTCGAAATACCACTTCTTCCGGGGTTAGCTGCACCCCATCGAGTTGCCGCAGTTCAGGCACTTGTAGCACGTGCCGCTGCGCACCGTGATGGTGCCGCACACGTCACAGGCCGGGGCATCCGACTGCATATCACGCATCGCATCCTGCAAGGCCGATTTGGTTTCCGTCAGCACCACCGCTTGCTTCACCACCGTTGCGCTGCCTGCCGGTGCAACCGTGCGTGCCGGGGCTGATTCTTTCAAAACGATGCGTGCCGGGGCGGGAGGCACTTCAATGCTACTCAATCGTTCCAAGCCACTGCCGCAGCCGCAGGCCGGGTCTTTGCAGGTTTCAGCCTTGCCGTTGCCGTTGCCCGGTTTGCCGTGCGAATGCTCGGCAATTTCCTGAGCCTTGGTCTGCGCCACGCTCGGCTCAACCGGCCGTGACACCACCCGACCGGCACGGGCCGGGGCGTTGGCATCCCGGTAACCGGCAATAAACTCCATGCCCATCCAGCGGAAAATGTAATCCACCAGACTCTTGGCAAACGGAATGTCCGGGTTGTGCGTCATGCCCGCCGGTTCAAAACGCTGATGCGTGAACTTGCCCACCAGCGATTCCAACGGCACACCATATTGCAACGCGATCGAAATCGACGTACCCAGCGAGTCCATCAATCCGCCAATCGTCGAACCTTCCTTGGCCATGGTGATGAACAACTCGCCCGGCTGACCATCTTCGTACAACCCCACCGTCAGATACCCTTCATGACCAGCGATGTTGAACTTGTGCGTCACGCTCCGCCTGGTATCAGGCAAACGACGACGCATCGGGCGATGCACGATTTTTTCCACGATGCGATCCACCACCGCCGAGGTCGCCGCACTGCCTGCGGTGTTGGATGCAACACTGTCACTGGCTGCAACCTCGCGGGCAACCGAAACCACCTGCTGAGCCACTTCCTCTTTGCCCGCAGCAATACCATCTTCATCTTCCACATCGTCCGCCACCGCATCACTGGAGGCATTGAGCGGCTGACTGAGCTTGCAACCATCCCGATACAACGCATTGGCTTTCAAACCCAATTCCCACGACAGCCGATACGCCGCCTTGATGTCGGCTACGCTCGCCTCGTTGGGCAGGTTGATCGTCTTGCTGATCGCGCCGCTGACAAACGGCTGCGAAGCCGCCATCATGCGAATGTGCCCGTCCACACTGATAAACCGTTGCCCCTTCTTACCGCACTTATTGGCGCAATCAAACACCGACAAGTGTTCATCCCGCAAATGCGGCGCCCCCTCCACCGTGCCCGTCCCGCACACCAGTTCATTGAGCTTGTCGATCTGTTTACGGGTCAAGCCCAGTGCTTTGAGAAAATCCTTTTTCCCTTCCAGGCGCAGCCGCTTCACCGATTCACTGCCCAGCGTCCATGCGTTCAAGGCAAAGCCCAACTCCATCGCCCCGCCCAATGCGTTTTCCACCTTCGCCAGGTCATCGTCCGTGAAGTCCTTGGCCTTGAGGTACTCCCGCAGGCTCTGCGTCGATCCTTCGACCTTGCCCATCCGATCCGGCAAGGGCACTTCCAACGTCAAATACCCCATCACGTAATTGAGCATGTCCCGAATCTGACCCTCGTTGTAACCCAACGTCACGAGCGCTGGCTTGACCGACTGGTTGGCAATCTTGAAATATCCGCCACCCGCCAGTTTCTTGAACTTCACCAGGGCAAAATCAGGCTCAACCCCCGTGGTGTCGCAATCCATCAGCAAACCGATGGTCCCTGTCGGGGCAATCACCGTCACCTGGGCATTGCGATACCCATGCTTGACCCCCAGGTCCAAGGCCTGGTCCCACGCCGAGCATGCATGGGTCAGCAAGTCCGCTGCGTTGGTCAGGTTGTTGCCCTTGGTCAGGTATTGGCCATCAATCGGCACGGGCTTGATATCCAGTTGTTCGTAGTCGCCCAAGGCCTGTTTGCCCGCGATCGCGCTGTCACGGGCCACCCCATGCGCCGCCCGACGATGGTTGCGCATCACCCGCAGCATGTGCTCACGGTTTTTGTAATACCCCGGGAACGGGCCATGCTCTTCCGCCATTTTCGCGCTGGTGCGGTAGCTCACCCCCGTCAGTATGGCCGTGATCGCCCCGCAAATCGCCCGTCCCTGTTCGCTGTCATAGGCAATGCCCGCCTGCATCAGCATCGCGCCCAGGTTGGCATAACCCAGCCCCAGGGTGCGATATTCATAACTGAGCCGTGCGATTTCCTTGCTCGGAAACGCCGCCATGAGCACACTGATTTCCAGCACGATGGTCCACAATTCCGTGGCGTGTTCAAAGCCCGCCAAATCGAAGCGGCGCTTGTCGGCATCGTAAAACTTGAGCAGGTTGAACGACGCCAGGTTGCAGGCCGTGTTGTCCAAAAACATATATTCGGAGCACGGGTTGCTCGCGTTGATCCGCCCCGAGGTCGGGCAGGTGTGCCACTGATTGATCGTCGTGTCGTACTGCACCCCCGGGTCAGCACAGCGCCAGGCAGCAAACGCTATTTCCTCCCACAGTTCCGTGGCCTTGAGTTGTCTGATCGCCTTGTTGTCGGTGCGACGTTTCAAATCCCACGACCCATCACGGTCCAAGGTTTGGAAAAATTCATTGCTGATGCGCACGGAATTATTAGAGTTTTGGCCGCTGACGGTCTGGTAGCTTTCGCCGTTGAAATCGTAATCGAGTTTCAAGCCCAGCCGATTGGCGATGCCGCGTTGATCATCCGACAAATGTTTCATGCCTTCGACCATGGCGGCGACCTTGATCTCTTCGCGCACCTTCCAATTCACAAAACCTTCGATGTCCGGGTGATCCAAATCCAGGCAGACCATTTTCGCCGCCCGTCGGGTGGTGCCACCCGATTTGATGGCCCCGGCTGCGCGGTCGCCGATCTTCAAAAAGCTCATCAGCCCCGAGCTTTTCCCGCCGCCGGAAAGTGATTCATTTTCACCCCGCAGCCTTGAAAAATTGGTGCCGGTGCCCGAACCATATTTGAACAAGCGGGCCTCGCGCACCCACAGGTCCATGATCCCGCCGGGGTTGACCAAATCATCATCAATCGACTGAATAAAACAGGCATGGGGCTGCGGGTGCGTGTACGCATCGGGCGCCAGTTTCACTTCACCGGTCTGAGCATCGACAATCCAATGCCCCTGGGCCGGCCCACTGATGCCATAGGCAAACGCCAGCCCGGTGTTGAACCATTGCGGGCTGTTGGGGGCAGCAAACTGTTCGAGCATCATGTACGCAATTTCATCGTAAAACGCCTGCGCATCGTCCGCCGAGTCAAAGTAGTTGTGCTTTTCACCCCAGTACCGCCAGCAGCCGGCCAGGCGATGAATCACCTGCCTTGCGGATTTTTCAGGCCCGGTCACCACCTTGCCCGAGGCATCGCGGAGCACCTTGCCATCGTCGCCGGTCTGGGGCACGCCCGCCTTGCGGAAATATTTGCTCACCATGATGTCGGTCGCCAGTTGCGACCAGCCTGCCGGCATTTCCGCATCCTTCATCTCAAACACCACCGACCCGTCGGGGTTGGTGATGCGACTGGTGCGCGTGGTCCACTGCACCTGATCAAAAACACTTCGGCCTGCCTGGGTAAATTTACGATTGATTTTCATGCTGATTCGTCCCTGATTTTTCCAACGATTTTTTTGACGCCTGTTCTTCGTCCACGAAGTTCAGGTTGTTTGGTAACTAATTTTTCTTCCACGCCTGATCTTCATGTCATCATGAAGATCAGGATGGTTTGTTACTGACGATTTTGTCCCCTCTGCGACCTCGATGCCAAGCATCGAGGCTAAACATAAACTCGACCACTGGACCACTCGGCCACTCGGCCACTTGGCCACTTGGCCACATCGACCACTTCTTCACTCAGTCCACCTTCGGCAACACCAGGCCGCGCTGGTCCTGATACTTGCCCTGTTTGTCGGCGTACGACACGGCACAGATCCGGTCGGCCTTCAAAAAAATCATCTGGGCAATGCCTTCCCCCGCATAAATCTTGGCAGGCAGCGGTGTGGTGTTGCTGATTTCCAAAGTCACCTTGCCCCGCCACTCAGGTTCCAAGGGCGTGACGTTCACAATGATCCCGCAACGGGCATACGTCGATTTGCCCACACAAATCACCAGCACATCGCGCGGAATGACGAAATGTTCCACCGTCTCCGCCAGGGCAAAACTGTTGGGGGGAATGATCACGTACCCGGATTCGCCCCCGGAATTACCCCCGGTCGTATTCGCCGCCCCCGCCTTGGCGTTGACCGCGGCATCGATGGTGACAAACGACTCATCGGTGAAGTTTTTGGGATCAACGATCGCCTGGTTGCCGGTGGGCGACACGTTGGTGAAAATTTTGAAAATGTTGCCGACGCGCACATCGTAGCCGTAGCTGGACACGCCATACGAAATCTTTCCCTGGCGTTTGATGTTGCTTTCGAACGGCTCGATGCTCACCAATTCACGAATCTGCGTATCACATAAAACGCCCATGGCCAACTCCCTGTTTCGATCTCGAAAAACTTACCCTGCCGATTTCAACCACCCATGACACAAGACTCGTCCCTGTTGGAACGCAAGGTCTTTTGATGCCGACGACCCCTTGCCACCGGTCGCCCAAGGCATCACTTACTTTTCATCAAACCAAAGAATTTAGACATCTCATCCAACGATCATCCGACCCCCAAACATATCGATCAAAAGAACCCGCCTACACATCCGTGCGACAATGGATAATACCACTATTCATAGTGGAAGCAATAGGTTTCTAACACTAAATATGGTGCTTTTTTTCTCATCGCTGGTAAATCTCGGATTTGTGATGATTTAAGGCGAAAAAGATAGCATGCAAAAACTTCAGGCCCGGGTCCAGCGTAGGGTTTTTCCGGGACAAGTTATCCACCGAAATGGTGTTCAGCGCGAGGGTGATGATCGGTGATTGGGGTGCCATGTCGATGTCAATTCATGATTAAAGAAGCGCTACGGGCATTGGCCCATGGTTGTCACATCGTATTGGTATCATGAACTCACCCTGGGCGACCGAGGGGTGGTGGTCAAGCCCGGATAAGGAAGGCTCATTGATGAAAGTGGTTGTGACCGGTGCAGCAGGTCGGCTGGGCAGTGTGGTGGCCCGCCATCTGTTACAAGTTGGTTTTGATGTGATCCCCACGGATGTTAAGCCGGATGAAACCTGCCCGGCACCCTTGCAGGTGGTGAATTTGCTGGATGCTAACGCGGTGCAGGCGCTGTTGCAGGGGGCGACCTCGGTGGTGCATCTGGGCAATCATGCTGGTCCACGCAAACACCTTGGCTCACTGGCGACGATGCAGGAAAACCTGCAAATGAACGCCAACGTGTTTTTGGGGGCGATCCTGCAAAAGCTGGGCAAAATTGTTTTCGCCAGTTCCATTCAAGTGGTCGCCAGCGTGTTCTATCGCGATCAACTGGATATCCCCACACCCAGGCTCGCTTACCTGCCGCTGGACAGCCAAAGCCCGGCCAACCCGACCAACGCTTACGCCCTGTCCAAATACCTCAGTGAACAGATGCTGGAAAAGTTTGTGACGCATCACCGCATTGAGTGCATCGCCATCCGCTGGCCGGCGATTCTGGAACCCAAGCCGTACATGATGCAACTCGATCCGTTGATATCGACGAAGGAGAACGCACGCTGGGCACAGGGATTCAGCTACCTGAGTCCGGGGGATGTGGCCAGGCTCATCGAAGCGGTGTTACGCACCGACCTGCCGGGCTACCGGGTTTATATGCCGGGGGTCTGTCAGGTGGCGCCGACTGCGATCCCCGCTTTTTTACAAGCGCACTATGCGGGCATTCCGCTGAAAAAACCGGTGGCAGAAATCAGCAGCCTGGTGGACGTATCGACGATCAGGCATGAAACCGGTTGGCAGCCGGGCGATCTGCCGACGCAGAGCTGAAGAAGCGGGTGAGTGGTCCACCGAATAACGACGCCGAGGGCTTTAGCCCCGGATGGCTTTTCTTGGAGGATGAATCAAGCCATCCGGCCCTGAAGGGCACGGCGTCAAATGCGCCGACGCGAATCGCCGGGGGCCGCGCTAAACAATGACTCGACCACTGCGCCACCCAGCCACTTCTTTCATGCTCGCGCTTACAATGAATCACCATGCCGACGATCACCGTTCCCATCACGCTCGATGACCCGATCAACGCTCGCATTTTGTCCCTGGCCGAAGACCAGCTCATGGGTTTTTATCGTCACCCGTTTGCCGAGCTGGCCAGGCGGTGTGACTTGCCGCAAGCCGTGATTCACGAACGGTTGACCGCGATGTTGCAGGCTGGGGTGATTCGGCGTATTCGCCAGACGCTGCAATCGGGCAACCTGGCGGACGGGGCGCTCGTTGCCTGGAAATTACCCGAATCCGCGTTGCTTGCAGGTTACCACTGGCTGGTGCAAAACGATCCGTTCACGGGGCATGTGGTGATTCGTTCAACTCAACCGGGCACCCCCGGGGCTGAGTATCGTTTGTGGACGACGCTCAAAGTGCCGCAGGGGTTTGACGCCCAAAAACATTGCCATGTGCTTTTGCAAAAAATCGGGGCGACGGATTATCGCTGGTTGCCGACGGTGCGGGTGTTTGCCCTGGGCGTGGGTCATGTGCGCCGGGCCGGGTTGGCGGTGGGTTCGATGAACGCAGCGCCAGCCGCAGCGATGGAACGCAGCGAAGTACAACTGACCGATGAACAGTGGCGATTTTTAGCTGTGCTCAAAGGTGATTTATCACCCAACGAAATCACCCATGAAACCTGGTCAGCCCGGTCGCAGGCATTGGGTATGAGTGTCGATGATTTTGCCGCGCTGGGTCAACAACTCGCTCAGCAAGGGGTGTTGCGCCGCTTCTCCGTGTTTTTGGAACACACGGTCATGACCCGGGCAGACAAACAACATGATCGCAGCAACGGGTTGTTTCAATGGTCGGTACCCTCGGGCGATGAAATCCGTGCAGGGTCACACATCGGTCGATTTGCAGCGCTTACGCACGTTTACTGGCGACAGGCCGACCCGGTGTTTGCCCACGCCAACCTGTTTGCCGTGGCCCACGCCGACGATCAGACGACGGTACTGGCGCACAAAGCCGCCATCGATGCCCATCTGCAACGTGAAGCCATCAACGTCGAGCACACCGCTGTGTTCTGGGGAACCCAGGCCGTGGTGCGACCGTCGGAAATATTGCCCTCGGAATACCCCCGTTGGTGTGAACGGATGGGGATTGAGGTGGGGGTGATGTACAGTGATGGAAAATAGATGCGGCCATGTGATATGTATTTCGAATTTCGGATTTCGAATTTCGAATATTGGGAAACCAAGCCGGGAACGAAGCCGATAGGCTGAGGGCCCGGGTATCTCAATGGCGATTGAGTGTTTTACGTTGATCGGTTGGCGGTCTCACTAATTCACCGCTGAGCATACCCAAGTCCTCGGTCGCCCCGGGGGCGGCGACCTCGTCCTTGGCTTGGTAAATTCGAAATTCGAAATCCGACATTCGAAATTCGTCCTTCTCTCCCCCGCACCGACTTACTTCTTCCACGATCCAACATTTCCCTGCTCTCACTCCCTAAAATGACGTCATGCCTATTCGCGCCTTACCGATGCTCTTGGTGAATCAGATCGCTGCCGGGGAAGTGATCGAGCGGCCGGCCAGTGTGATCAAGGAACTGGTCGAAAACTGCCTTGATGCCGGGGCCAGGCAAATCGACATCACCCTCGAAGATGGCGGACGCCAGCTCATGCGCATTGCCGACGATGGCTACGGCATACCCCCCGATGAACTGCCCCTGGCACTGGCACCCCATGCCACGAGCAAACTGCAAAACGCTGAGCAATTGGGCGCAATTGCCACGCTGGGGTTTCGTGGCGAGGCCCTGGCGTCGATCGCCTCGGTGAGCCGATTGAAATTGTCCAGCCGGGTGCGTCCCCCGGCCCCGGGGGCGGGGGCAGAATCGAACGCGCAAGCACAACCGGGGGCAGGGGGCGGTCGTGATGCCAGTCACGGGTACGTGCTTTCGGTCCAAGGCGATATCACCACCCCGATGCAACCCTGTGCGATGAACCTTGGCACGGTGCTGGAAGTGCGCGATTTATTTTTCAATACACCCGCCCGGCGTAAATTTTTACGCAGTGCCCCGACCGAGTTCGGCCACATCGCCGAAACCGTCGATCGCATCGCCCTGGTTCATCCGCATGTGGGCTTCACCCTTCGTCACAACGACCGGCTGGTCCGTGAACTGGCCCCCGGCTCATCGCCCCGTGAACGCTGCGTGGCGGTGCTGGGCAAGGAACTCGATGAGGCGTTGCTGGAAGTCGATGAAGTGAACCTGCACGACCCATCGTATCGCGTCTGGGGGCTGATTGGTTTACCCGCCATTGCCAGGGCGACCGCACGGTTTCAATACCTTTACGTCAACCGTCGCCCAATCCGTGACCGCAACCTGACGCATGCTTTGCGCGAGGCTTATCGTGGGCTGATGATGCCCGACTTGCAGCCCGTGGCCGTGGTGATGATTTCGATGCCCTTTGCCGAGGTGGATGTGAACGTGCACCCAGCCAAGAGCGAAGTACGTTTTCGTGAACCCAGCCGACTGCATGGGTTGGTGCTCACCGCGCTGCGCCAGCGCCTGCTCGGAGCCGACCTGACGCCCAAAGCCGGGTTCAGCGTCACACCATCACTCCATGCCACGTTGAGTTCATCCCCCGCCGCCACGCCGTGGGACTTTGCCACTCCGCAAACCAGCGCCCCCGGCCTCGATCAGCCCGGCTCAGCCATCGCCGGCAATAGCAGCACACCCACCGACCCTGCTGCCAATTCGGTGCGGGCGTTTGTCGATTACTTCAAGCGCATGGCCCCGCAGCAGCAGGGAATTGTGTATGCCCAGGTGAAACAGACTTTGGCGCAAGAACAGCCGGGGTTATTGGAAACGGATGCAGGCTTGCTAAACGAGGCGGGCAACGGGCAACCGGGTACGACTGCGTCAACGCCCGTGAAAAGCACCCCGATTTTGCAGGTGCATCAGTCGTACGTGGTGACGCAGGATCACGATGGGCTGGTGATCATCGATCAACATGCCTTGCACGAACGGGTGATGTTTGAAGAGTTGTCACGTCGCGTGCTGGGCAAGGGTGTGGGCGTGGGCGATGGTCAGGTGGGCGATGGCAACCAAGGGGAACAGGTAAACAACACACCGGGTCGATTGGAAAGTCAGCGGTTGCTGATGCCGGTGGTGATTACAGCCGATGCAACAGCGCAAGCCTTGGCACTTTCACTGGCGCCGTTGTGGGAGCGGATTGGTATTGAGCTTTCACCCCTTGGGCCGACGAGTCTGGGGGTGCAGGCTTTTCCGACGTTTTTGTTTGACCGTGGGGTTGAGCCGACGGAGTTTGTGACCGAGTTGCTCGATCAGGCGCGGGAAGGGGCGCTGGATGCACTGATGACCAGCCCGCAAGACACGACCCGTTCCACAAAATCGCCCACACGTGAACAGCTACAGCAAACGCAATTGGCGATCGAAGCAGCATTGCACAAGGTGTTGGACATGATGAGTTGCAAGGCTGCGGTCAAGGCGGGCGATCGCTTGTCCCCCGATGAGTTGTCGGCCTTGCTGGCCAAGCGTGATGAAATCGAACGCAGCGGCAGTTGCCCCCATGGCCGACCGACCACGCTGCGCCTGACCCTGCGTGATTTGGAAAAACAGTTCAAACGCACGGTGTGAAGTGGCCAAGTGGCCGAGTGGCCGAGTGGCCGAATCATCATCGGAAGTTAGCGCCGCGACTTGTCGCGTCTGGTCGAAATGGTGAATCGGTGGGTCGGCGGGGTGGCTGTGGCACGTCTTCGTGCCACAGTCCCATCAAGCTGTGGGCAATCGAAAGACGCTTGCCCACAGGCACCCCAATGAATAAACCCGAGCGCCGACGCAAAGCGCCGGGGCCGCGCTAAACAAATACAATCACTCGAACACTTCATGATTCATCACTCCAATCGTCGCGCTTGTTGTAGCCCAGTCCGGGGGCGCCGTCGGGTGGGTGAATCATTTTGATAAAACATGGATGATGGATAATGGATAATGTTCGGAGATGACATACGACAGTATGTTCTTGGTTTGTACATCATCCATTATCCATTATCCATCCAATCACCGCCGAGGGCGGCGGTGCCACATCATCCAACATCCAATCTTCGCGCTTGTCGCGGCAGCGCGCTGACTGGTCGGGGGCTTGCCCGACGAACGGGGCTGTCGCCCAGGTACAGTCGAAGGCAGCGTGGAATGTCGCTGCGTCCGCCGCGCTGGTAATCGTCCCACAAATCATGGGCGATCAACTCGGGGGCTTGGCCACGGACCTGTGTCAGGTAAGTGAACACCTGTTCCACCAGTTCCGTCAGACTGATTTGATGCACCCGCCCCAGCCGGGCAAACACCCAGTCCGACCAGTGCCACATGGCATAAAAAGGTGACCCCTGATTCGTCGCGGGGTTGGCGGACGCACCTGCCACGGACCAGAAGCGGGGCAGGGTTTGCACGAAGTTGCCGCTGTTGGCAAGTAAATCCCACGCACGGGCAAATCGCCGTAAACGCTGCATGGTCGGAAAATCAATCGCGCTGGTGCAAAGCACTTCATAGGGCGGTTCGGGGCTGTACACCATCCGCCAGGTTTGATCATGTCGGGCGATCGGTGTGCCGCGCAGTCGTTTGAGCAGTTCGATTTGTATTTCATGCGGACCCAGGGCCACCAAACGATCGAACCCGGCTGCGAAACTTTCCACCGCTTCGCCGGGCAAACCGATGATCAAATCCGCATGCACATACACCCCGGTGTTGGCCCGCAACCAGCGCAGGTTTTCCTCCACCTTCAGCGCGTTTTGCCGACGACTGATGCGCTGGGCGACTTCTTCATTGAACGTCTGCACACCCACTTCAAACTGCAACGCCCCGGCTGGAAACCCGGCAATGATTTGACGCAGTTCCGCGGGCAGTCGATCGGGGATCATTTCAAAATGCAGGAACAAGCCCGGCTGATATCGCTCCTTGAAAAACGCCAGGATCGCGCGACTGGTGCTGATGTTTAAATTAAAGGTGCGATCCACAAATTTGAACTTGCGCAAACCCCGGTCCAATAGCCGTTGCATCGCCTGCAAAAAACGCTCCAACGGCACCTCACGCACCGGTACGTCCAACGATGACAAACAAAACTCACAGGAAAACGGACAGCCCCGCGATGCTTCAACGTACACCGTGCGCTGCTTCAAGTCCGTGTCATCGTATAAATCGTAAGGCAACGTCAGTTCATCGAGGGCGGGTAGCGCAGCGGTAATGACATTGGGCCTGTGTCCTTCATGAATGGTTGCGGCGTTGGCTGAGGGATTGAGGGTTGTCGCGCAGTTCACATCACTGGGTTCATCAGCACTCAGCAACCGCTGACACAAGCGCGCGAAACTTTGGTCGGCTTCCCCGGGTAAAACATAGTCCGCCAATGCGGGAATGGGTTGTGATTCGATTTCGTGACTGACTTCGGGTCCGCCAACGATGATGATTGTTTGCGGCGCGATGCGTTTGAGTTCAGCGATGAGCTGGCGGGTTTGCTGGGTGTTCCAAATGTAAACCCCAAGGCCAACGATGCGCGGCTGATGTCGGAGAATGGCTTCGATGGCATCGATCGGGCGGTGCGAAATTTCAAATTCAAGAATCGTGCATCGCTGTTGCAAAGCTGAGGGCAGATTGGCCTTGAGGTAGCGCAAGCCAAAGGCGCAGTGGGTGTAACGGGCGTTGAGGGTGGCAAGCACGATGTCGGCCATGGTGAAATGGTAGCCGACTGCGGACAAGGTGAGTGGTCCAATGGTCTGACATGTTTAGCGCAGCCCCTGGTGCTTTGCGTCGGTGTTGGGGCCACGCCTGAACTTCGCTGCCGCAGCGAAGTTCAGGATGGTTTTCCAAGAACATCACCTGCAAGCTATCCTGAACTTCATCTCGGAAGATGAAGTTCAGGCGTGAAGAGTAGTTGTATGATTCACTTGGCCACTTGGCCACTTGGCCACTTCTTCGAATACCCGGGCCCTCGCCTCACCTTCGGTTCGGCTCGTTCCCGGCTTGCCCCGGCAAATGATTGGTCTTCATGTTTTATTCGTGTCTTCGTGGCGATTATTTTTGGTCGGTTGCTTGCGGCGTGGTGTCGTAAGTCGGGGGCATGTACGCAGCGGGCAGTTCCGGGCCGGGGCGGTGGCTGACTTCGAGCATGACGGGCATGCCTTGCAGGGTCATGTCGCCCTTGTCGGTGGGTTCGCCGCGGTTCACGCCGTACAACTTCCAGGTCATTTTCGTAGCCGGGCGACCGCTGACGCTGGCTAGTTCGACATCGCCCTGGGTATCCAGATCGACCAACAGTACATTGTTGGCGGGAATGTCGTAATGCCAAAGCACGGTACCTGAGTGCGTCTCTTTGAGTTTGACCGTGGTCGGCAGATAAGGTGTGCTTTGAAATTCATAGCGATCGGTACTGGCCAGGCTGTAGCGTGCCGATTTGAAGGCATAATGATCGTGGCTGCAACCGCTTTGCAACAGCAGGCTGAACAGGCACAAGCTCAGGGTGACAATGAGGGAGTTTGCTTTCATGACAGATTCCTTGATTTGTGGTAGTACTCTGAACAATCCCCTCTCCCCTTGGGAGAGGGCTAG
>CAYRTH010000006.1:15000-47080 GCA_964427135.1 uncultured Phycisphaeraceae bacterium | reverse complement strand
GCGGCTATGAAGACTGTGTATTGATCCGTCTAGCCGCGGGTGGCAACCCGCGGTGCAATGACTTTATTACTCGACCACTTTAACTATCGGTTATCATCGTTTGTTCACCACGGAGTTGGTTCATCATGACCCACCGTTATGCTTCGGCCACGCATGTGCCGCACATGCTTCATGGCGGAGACTACAACCCCGAACAATGGCTCGCATACCCCGAGGTGCTGCGTGATGACCTGCGGCTGATGAAACTGGCGGGGGTGAACATCATCAGCGTCGGCATTTTTTCATGGGCGATGCTCGAACCGGAGGAAGGAATATACGACTTTGATTGGCTGCGGCGCATCATCGATGACTTGTGGGCCAATGGCATTGCGGTGAACCTGGCCACGCCCAGTGGCGCCAAGCCCAATTGGATGGCGCAAAAATACCCGGAAATTCGCCGAGTCAATGCACAGGGTTTGCGCGATTTGCAGGGCTTTCGGCACAACCATTGTTACACCTCACCGGTGTACCGCCAGAAAGTGACAGACATCAACACCCGCTTGGCGGAAGCGTTTAAGGATCATCCGGCACTGGCGATGTGGCACATTTCCAACGAATACGGCGGTGAATGTCACTGTGAACTGTGCAAAGCCGCGTTCCGTCAATGGCTTAAGCAACGATACCAAACCCTTGATGCGTTGAATCACGCCTGGTGGACGACCTTTTGGAGTCATCGTTACAGCGACTGGAGCCAGATTGATTTCATCGACCCATCGGTGCATGGGTTGGTGCTGGATTGGAAGCGATTTGTGACGCATCAGACTGTTGACTTCATGCGTCATGAAATCGTGCCGCTCAAACGCATCACGCCCAAGGTCCCCGTCACGACAAACCTGATGGGTACGTACATGCCGCTTGATTATTGGAAGTTGGCTGAGGTTTGCGATGTGGTGTCGTGGGATGCGTACCCGTGTTGGCACAAGGAAGCTGAAGCTCAGACCGCGATTACTACCGCGTTCAATCACGACCTGAATCGCGGGCTTAAACAGGGCAAACCCTTTTTGCTGATGGAGTCAACGCCCAGTCAGGTCAATTGGCAGGATTATTCGCCACTCAAACGGCCGTTGATGCATCAAACCGCGAGTTTGCAGGCAGTGGCGCACGGGGCGGATGCGGTGATGTATTTTCAGTGGCGCAAGAGCCGGGGGTCCAGTGAAAAATTTCACGGGGCTGTGGTCGATCACGTCGGCCATGAAAATACACGCACATTTCGAGATGTCGCTGAGCTGGGACAATTGCTTGGCAAACTCGATGCGGTCGTCGGCTCGGCAACCCCGTCGGAAACAGCCTTGATTTTCGATTGGGAAAATCGTTGGGCCATCGAAGGCGAACAAGGCCCGCGGAATCGTGACAAAAATCACGATCGCACAGCGATTCACGATTTTTACCGGCCGCTGTGGCAACAGCACATTCCGGTGGACATCATTCACCCCAGCTTTGATTTTTCCAAATATCGACTGCTTTTGGCACCGATGATGTACCTTTTGCAACCGGGTGTTGCAGAGCGCGTACAGCGGTTTGTCGAACAGGGTGGCACGTTCGTCACCACTTACTTTTCAGGCATCGTCAACGAATACGATCTCTGTTTTCAAGGTGGTTTTCCCGGACCACTGCGCCCGGTGCTGGGCGTCTGGGTGGAAGAAACCGATGTGCCCGGCGATCACACACCGCAAACTGTTGCCGCATTGCCGAATAATGATTTGGGGTTGAACGGTTCATACTCAACCCGCCACTATTGCGACCTGTTGCATGTCGAATCAATACAGGTGCAGGTACTGGCTACGTATGAACACGATTTTTACAGGGGTCGCCCTGCGGTGACCGTCAACAAACTTGGTAAAGGTAAGGCTTACACCATCGCCAGCCGCAATGACGATCGTTTTCACAACGATTTTTTCAACGGTTTGGCCAAAGGGATGAACCTACGAGCCGCGATCGCGTCGCCGACACCGCTGGGGGTGAGTGTGCAGCGGCGCAGCGACGGCAAACATGATTACCTGTTTTATTTGAATTTCACGAATCAGTTACAAACCGTCCCGCTGCCGACGGGTGCATGTACGAACTTGTTCACGGGTCAGCCCATCAGCGGTTCAGTCGAACTGGCTGCTTTCGGTTCGCTGGTGGTGAGTACTGCTTGTCTGTAGGTAAGCCGAACCATACGGATGGGCCACGAAGCATGGGCCACGAAGCACACAGCGTTTCGCCGCAGAGAGCGCAGAGATCGCCGAGAATGCAAAGTGGCTGGTGGCTAGGGGCTAGTGGCTTGGTGCTGGGGCCGGGGGGGCTGGGCAGATTCAAATGCGGTTTGACCTGGCCGGCGGTTCCAAGCACCCTGTACCTTGCTTCTCTGCGTTCTCTGCGGCAAATGGTTTTGTTCTGCCCCTTGCGTTGGACGCTACCTGGTATTCTTCAGGTTTGCATGGCACCACTTGGTTTTTCCGGTTGCTTCTCTTCTTGGCGTCTTGGCGTTGTTTGCTTGCCCTGATATCCGTGACGCGAAATTGCGAGGTTTCACGGTGTCGGTCGAATCATCGGGGTAAAATGAAACGACGAATGGGCCGATAAATGGGGGGTGGACGATCCAACCAGGCTGGGTGGTCGTATGAACATCGGTGATCGTGATCTCTATTCACTTACACGTGAGGCTGGCATGAACTTTCTGCACTTGGCGGGGCGAACTGTTAACCAAGGGTTGTATCTGACACTGGCATTGCTGGCAGCTTTGCTGCTGTCGGGTTGCGGGTTGGATGCGGGCTTCAACCCAGCCATCGAAGATCGTCAAACCTCCGCCACGTTCCGCACGGAAACGGAACTGGTGCCCAATAGTCGGCTGGTGCGTCAGAACACCATGCCCCGCTGGCAGGCGGGTCGTTTCGCTTTTGTCCGTGGTTCCGATCAACTGCTGGTGTTCACACACATCACCTCCCTTGCCGACTGGGATGACAAGAAGGATCAGTTCATCAACCGCAAAGATCACGCCATGGAACGATTGTGGGTGCAAATCCCCGAAGGCACACGTCTGGGCGATGTGCTGGATGCCGAGCGCATGGAAGCCAAATACCTGATCGGTTACGACGCCGGGCTGATCGGCGACGGCCAGTTCATTAAACCCTGGAAAACCACCGGGTCGCTGGTGCTGCTGGAAGATCACCCTGATCGACTGATCATTCACGCCAACCTGCTGATCGCCCCCAAACGTCGGCCCAACTGGTCGATGCAGGGTGTTTTTGAAGTGCAGAAAAACGCCCAGGGTATTTACGCCCAGCCCTTGCCGCCAGATATCCGCGAAGCATTTTTAGGCACCAGTGTCGTCAGTCAGGCGATCAATGACAGTGCCAGCGCTTCACCAATTCCCCCGGGTCAGTTGATGCCTGCTATGCCTCGCAATGGCAACACCCCCGCTGCCGCCACTGCCGAATCAACCGAAGCAACACCCGTCGCGCCCGCCGCCGGTTCACCGGACGCATCGGTTGCCCCGGACGTTGCATCGCCCTCGACCGACTCGCCTGCAACTCCGACAGCGCCGTCAACCACGCCTGGCACCGCGACTGACCCTCAAGTTGCAGCAACCGAAGCACAAACCGACGCAACCGAACAAGCAGCCACGGACACAACCCAAGCCGCCGCCGAGCCGCAACCTTCGGTCGTCGGCCCATGGATCAACCAAATCCCCAAGTGGTACGAACGCTACCAATTCAACGACAACGGCACGTTTGTTCACGCCAATTGCCGACCGGGTTATCCGCCGGCCATCAACACCGGTACGTGGGAAATTCGCAACAATCAATTTCTGGTGCTGACCATCAAAACCTACACCTTCGGCCACATCGGCAAATGGTCGCCCGACAGTGCGTATCTGAAAAAACCCGATGTGGGTGTCTTACGCATGACCTGGAAAGACGATGGTGCATTGCACCTGGAAGGAACCGTCTGGCGTCGTGGTCGTGAACCGCTTAACCTAACCTTCACCCGTGGTAACTACCCTGATATGGCCATCATCCCGCCGCCCAGTGAATGGTGATCGGGGACTCTGAAAACAACCCTTTCACCCGTGAAATTAGCTCTATTAGAAACTCCAATCGTGACAATAGCTTGAATCCTCCAATTGGTGAATAGCCCTTTTTCATCAAATATGAACACATCATACGGCTGTCTGCGAATCGTTAACCATCATCTTTTTTTGGTGTCCTTCGTGTCTTGGTGACCATTTCATCTGACCGAATAACAACCACGCTCACCCCTGCGTCGAACTCCGAAATTTGTTACACTTCCGGCCTCACGGCCCGCATCGCAACAACCCCAAACCCAATGAGGTCAGCTATGAGCTTCGAAATCGAATTCGTGCATGGTCGTCAGGTACTGGACAGTCGCGGCAATCCGACGGTGGAAGTGGAAGTGATTTTGTCCGGCGGAGCGATGGGCCGGGCGATCGTGCCCAGCGGTGCATCGACGGGTGAAAATGAAGCGGTGGAACTGCGCGACGACAACGCCAAAAAGTACCTGGGCAAATCGGTGTACAAAGCCGTCGCCAATGTGAATGAAAAAATCATGCCCAAACTGGTGGGCATCGATGCCCGGGAACAGGAATTGGTTGACGCAGTGATGCTGGAACTCGACGGCACACCCACCAAGGCCAAGCTGGGCGCCAATGCGATTCTGGCGGTGTCGATGGCGACGGCCCGGGCGGCGGCGGATGCCTGTGGTTTGCCGTTGTATCGATATTTGGGCGGCACCGGTGCCAAGACGTTGCCTGTGCCGATGATGAACATCCTCAACGGCGGCAAGCACGCGGACAACACCGTTGACTTCCAGGAATTCATGATTCAACCCTGGGGCTTTGACAACTTCGAATTGGCCATGCAGGCGGGCGTAGAAATTTATCACGCACTCAAGGGCGTGCTGAAAAAGAAAGGCCTGTCAACTGCGGTGGGCGATGAAGGTGGGTTTGCTCCCAACTTGAAGAGCAACGAAGACGCTTTGAAGATCATCGAGGAAGCGGTGGGCAAGGCTGGCTACAAGTGGGGCAAACAGATTTTTGTGGCACTGGACCCGGCCACGAGTGAATTGTGGAACGAAGCCGCCAAGCTGGGCAAAAAGGGTTACTGCTTTTTCAAGAGCGACCCGAAGAACGTGATCAGCAGCAGTGAAATGGTGGACATTTGGGCCGACTGGGCGAAGAAGTACCCGATCCGCTCGCTGGAAGACGGCCTGGCGGAAAACGACTGGGACGGATGGAAGTTGCTCACCGACAAGCTGGGCGACAAGGTGCAACTGGTCGGCGATGACCTGTTTGTGACCAATAGCAAGTTTTTGAAGAAGGGCATCGACACCAAGACCGCCAACGCGATTTTGGTGAAGGTGAATCAGATCGGTACGCTCAGCGAGACGTTCGATGCGGTGGGTCTGGCGATGCGCAATGGTTACAGCGCGGTGCTGAGCCATCGCAGCGGTGAGAGCGAAGATGCGACGATCGCCGACATCGCGGTGGCGACGAACTGCGGTCAGATCAAGACCGGCGCCCCCTGCCGAAGTGATCGTAATGCCAAGTACAACCAACTCATTCGCATTGCCGAAGACCTGGGCGATGAAGCGGTGTACGGCAGCAAGTTCTGGAACAAGGGTTGAGTTTCAACAGGCAGGTATAACCCAGGCATGGCCATGCCTGGGCTTTGGTCAATCACGCTCGATGGCATACCAAGCCCGCACCGTTTTGGTGTGGGCTTTTTTCATTGGAATACAGCGGAATTGAACATCGGGTAGAATCACGATTCAACCAAGCTGTAAGGAGTGATGTATGACCGATTGGCTGTTTCGCGTGCAGGCTTCGCTGAATGAACATCGGGCTGGGCCGGTAGTCTGGGAAACGGGTCAGGCGAAGCTGCTGTTGTCGGTCACCGGGGCACGGATGCTGGGTTGTGCGATGCCCGGGGCGGGGGTGACGGAAAACCTGTTCTGGCATGAGCCTAAATTGGAAGACGCCAATACCGCCAAAAGTATTTTGAGTCAGGGGGGCATCGGCGGTGATCGTTTGTGGATTGCCCCGGAAGCCGGTTTCATTTTTACGGACGTAAAAAAAGCGCGCAAAGACCCGCTCAACAACGCGACTGTGCCTTTGAAGATGGACCCCGGTTCGTGGCGGGTGATGGAACAGGAACAGGGTCACCTGCGACTGACAGCCGACATGTTGCTGCGCGATCATCGCAACGGCAAAACGGTGAATCTGCGTGTGGCCAGGCAGTTCAATCTGACCAGCGCCCCGGAGGGACTGCCTTCACGCTTATTGGCTGCCAGTTTTGCGATTCGCAATGAGCTGACGATGCTCAAGGGCGATGCGGGCGTGGGCGCGGGGGTGTGGGATTTATTGCAGTTGCCACCGACGGGTTGGCTGGTGTGCCCGACGGTCCAGCCGGTGAAAAAACTGACCAGTTACTACGACCCGTTTGGGCGTAAACATGTGTCGGTGGACAAGGCTGCGGTGCGATTTTTGATCGATGGCAAACGGCGGATCAAAATGGGGTTCCCTGCCGACAAGAGCACCGGTCGATTGGGGTACTATCGCAAACTGGCCAAGGGTAAGTCGAGTTTGATTGTGCGTTTGTTTGGGCCGATGCCCGGTGAGCCGTATGTGGATGTGCCGCTGGCCAGTGATGGGTTTTTCGGCGGCGATTGTGTGCAGGCATACAACGACGATGGCACGTTTGGCGGCTTTGGGGAAATGGAATATCACGACCCGGCGATCGTGGCTGGCCGTCAGCCCCATTCACGGGTGGGCACCAATATCACCCATGTATTGGTCGGCCCGGACAAGGACATTCGCGCTGCGGGGTTGATGCTGCTGGGCGTGAAACTCGGATGATGTCATCACTGCCAATTTGATTACCAATTCAAAGCCCAGGCATCGCCATGCCTGGGCTTTTGTTGTACCTGCAACCATCAAGGGCTTGGCAGTTGAATGGTTTGTCCGCTGGTGAAGGGGTGTTTGCCGATGAGGCAATCGCGGATGATGGCGCCAACTTGAGCAGGATCGAGGGTTTTGTTTTTGGGGAGTTTCTTTTCATCCCACATCGAACGGAGCATGGGTGTTTCGATGGCACCGGGTGCGATGCAGAAGGTTTTGAGGCCGATGCGTTTGCCTTCGTCTGCTGCGATGCGGGTGAACATGTTGAGCGCTGCCTTGGCTGGGGCGTACATGGCAAAACCGGGGAAGGGCGAAACACTGGCCATGGATGAAACATTGGCGATGAAGCCGACGTTCTGACGTTTGAAAATCGGCCAGGCGGCAGCGGTCAGGTACATGACACTCGACAGATTGATGTCGATGGTATTTCGCCACTCAATCGGCGTGATTTTTTCAATCGGGACCATCGAGGCGTAACCAGCGACGTTGATCAGGGCATCGAGCCGACCAAAGTGTTGCTCGGCCGCGGCGATGATGTTGTTGCAAGCCTGCGGGTCGGCGATGTCGGCGGCGTGCGTGATCACTTTGACCGTCGGCGATTCTACCGCGATAAGTTGCGCAGTTTGCGTCAGCTTTTCAGCGGTCCGACCCACCAGTAAAAGGTCATAGCCGGATTGCGCCAGCAGCAACGCGGTGGCACGACCGACGCCTGAACCAGCACCGGTGACGATGGCGGACTTGGTGGAACTTGCAGTCATGACTTTGCTCCTTGATTGCGGGACGAATTATTACCCTGCACAGATCGTGAACCAAATGCGAATGCATAAAAATTCGAGGGAATATTCCTGCACATTCAAAACACCGCGGGTTACCACCCGCGGCTATGAAGAACCATCTACGTTCACATGCGTTTACCACACAACGTCTGACACGACTTGCCGCCCGCGGCTATGAAAAGCCACTGAAATAAATCACGTCACCGTGCCGAAACTGTACGACTGTGATCATCACACGCCGTATCCGATATTGACCAATCCGCGCCTTGACGAATCACAGAGCGATAAAGTGTGTCGCGTTCGACGGGGGTCATGCCCGCATCACGGATCGCCCGGCGCAGGGCGCTGACGTCCACTTCCTGATGGGTGGTCGTGCCGCCGACCTTGGTGATGTCATACCAGACGACGGTTCCGTCGATGTCATCGACACCGAATTGCAGCGACATTTGCGACAGTGGCAACGTCTGCATGATCCAAAAGGCTTTCACATGCGCGAAGTTGTCCAGCATCAGGCGTGACACCGCCAACATGCGCAGATCATCGAGGCCGCAGGGGCCGGGTAAATGCTGCAGCGCGGAATCATCGGGGACGAAGGGCAAAGGTATCACGGTTTGAAAACGGGCTGGGTGATTTTGAGCGATGACCTGGTCCTGCGCTTCACGCAACATGCAAAGGTGATGAACGCGGTCTTCCAGCGACTCGATGTGCCCGTACAGAATCGTGGCGTTGGACCAAAGCCCCAATTCGTGAGCGATGCGGTGCACTTGCAGCCAGCGATCGGAGCGAATTTTGCCTTTGAAGGCTTGGTCGTGTACACGGTCATCGAATACCTCAGCCCCGCCGCCGGGCAGTGAACCCAAGCCGGCATCACGCAGGTCCGTCAGCACGGCTTGCAGGTCATGAGGGCGTTTGGAAATGCGCGCCAGGTGTACGATTTCAACAGCGGTGAAGGCTTTGATGTGCAGACGTGGTGCGGCTTGGTGTATGGCCCGCAGCATGTCGGTGTAGTACGAAAACGGCAGATAGGGATGAAGCCCGCCGACGATGTGTATTTCGGTGGCGCCGTCGTGCTGGGCTTGTTGGGCTTGTGCTGCGATCTGATCGACGGACATTTCATAGATGCCGCCGCGGGGGTCGTCCTTTTTGCGGTAGAAGGAACAGAATTGACAAGACAAGGCGCAAAGGTTGGTGTAATTGAGGTGACGGTTGATGTTGTAATAGGTTCGCTGGCCGTGCATTCGGGTACGGACAAGGTGAGCCAGTCGGCCCAGTTGCCAAAGGTCGGTGGTACGCAAAAGGGCAAGGCCATCGTCGGCTGACAAACGCTCGCCGGCGTGTACTTTCTGCGTGATGATGTCCAGTTCGTGGGGCATGTGGTCAATTATAGGGCAGGCTGGGAGGTGGACGATAAAAGCCCTGCTTGACGAAAGCCCGCATCCATACGAAACTTGAGTGCATATCAGGAGCGGTTCATGGCTCGTCCGTGACCGTAGTACCCATTCCGCACGGCAAGGAGCATTGATCGATGGCTACCACACGTCGGGGCGACAGCGTCACAGGTTTTGCAGTCGGTCTGGTGGTGTTCGTGGTTTTGTTCGTCATCGCACTGGTGGCAGCCATTCTGGCTTACACGCAGGTGGACGGCGCCCAGAAGGAAGCTGCTCAGGCTTCATCGGACTTGGCGCGTTGGATCAAGCCGACGGAACGGTCGGACCCGGACATTGATGCCCTGTACAACACCGCCGGGAACAACTCGGTGGTGGGCATTCTGTTCAACGAAAACCGTGAACTCAAAAGGCTGATTTCAGGCGACCCACGGCAAAGGCTCGAAGGCCTGCGCAGTGACATTCAACAGACGGGCATCAATCCAGCCACCGCCACGATGACCGGGGAACTGCGCCGGGTGCTGGCGGAAATGAAGGCAATGGAAAATCGTGCCGCCAAGGCCATGGCCGACCGCGATTCCCTGAACAAACAACTGGTCGAGCTTCAGGATGCCAAGAAGGTGTCTGACCAGAAACTGGCCGATGCGGAAAAACAGCTGCGCGGCCAGGTCGATGGGCTGCGTACCCAACAAAAACAATTCGAAACCACCTCCGCCGGTGAACGCCAGAAACTCGAACAACGGCTCAGCGAGCTGCAAGGCCGATTACAGAAAGAACTCACTGAGGCCAACGCTCAGATCGAACAGTTGAAGCAGGACAACAACGTACTGCGGCAGCGCTTGTCGGACATCATGGCGGTGCGCAGCAATGTCACCGGCGGCCCGGACCCGGCGACCATCCCCGATGGAGAGATCATCGGCGTGTCATCCGATCAGCGTGTGGTGTACATCAACATCGGTCGTCGTCAGCGGGTCACGCTTGGGCTGACCTTCAATGTGTATGACCGTGGCGCAGCCTTGGAAAAAGATGCACAGGGTGAACTCAAGCCCGGTAAGGCGACGATTGAAATCGTGAACATCGCCGACAACACCGCGACAGGGCGTGTGGTGCAGGCGACCCGTGGTGGCAGCCTGTCGGAAGGCGACCTGATCGCCAACGTGGTGTACGACCCCAACCAGTCATACAAGTTTTTCGTATTTGGCCGATTCGACCTGGACCGCACCAACCAACCGACCGACAGTGACCGCAAACGCGTTGAACAAATGATCAACCAATGGGGCGGACGGTTGCAGGAAGCCCTGTCATACGACACTGACTTTTTGGTCATCGGCGAAGAACCGGTGCGACCCGAACCTTTGCGGCGTGATGTGCGTGACCCGCGATTGATTGAGGAATTTGCCGCCAAACAGCGGGTGTGGGACGACTATCAGCGTTTGCTGGATGATGCCAAACGGTTCCAAATTCGTGTACTGAATACCAATCGGTTCCTCAATCTGGTCGGGTACTACCAGCGGTGATCGTACTATCATCATGCATTTAGCCCCCGGTCAATGACCGGGGGCTAAGTGAACTGAAACCCACTGGGTCAGAAGCACACAACACCTGCTTCTGACCTTTTTTACTTCACAATCAACCTTGCCGCGTGACATTCACCCCATCATCGCCTTATCGCAATACTTGGCTGCACGAGCTGTAGCGATGGGTTTGACCATGGTCAACGCCGACGCTTCGCTTGCGACAGCGGCAGCCGTGGGCCGGGGGTTGTATCACATCGACGCGCGACATCGTAATCGCGCTCTTTGCAACATCACCCGTAGCCTTCCAGATTTAACCCAGGCACAGGTCAATCGACTCGCCCAGGCCACGTTCGAACACCTGGCGCAACTGGCGATGGAAGTTTGCCACACGCCGCGCATCATCGGCCCGGACAGTTGGGCGGATCGCATCAGCCTCACGGACATGGGCACCGTGATTCAATTGCTTAACAGCGGGCAACCGGCACTGCTGGTCACCGGTCACGTGGGCAACTGGGAATTACTCGGCTATTTACTTGCGACGCTGGGTTACAAGGTGCACGCCCTGGCGCGGCCGCTTGACAACCCTTACCTCAACCGCTGGCTGCTTGGCATCCGTGAACAGCGAGGTTTGTCGATCATCACCAAATGGGACGCGACCGAGCAGATGATTTCAGTGATCGATCGTCGTGAACTACTGGCCTTCATCGCCGATCAGAATGCCGGGGACCGGGGCATGTTCGTCCCCTTTTTCGGCAAGCTGGCCAGTACCTACAAATCGATCGGCTTGCTGGCACTGAGTCAGAATCTGCCGATCATCTGTGGTTACGCCAAACGCACTGGTAAACCGCAGGGTTGTCATTACCAACTGGGCACCACGGACATCATTCACCCGCAGGATTGGGCCGACCAACCCGACCCGTTGTATTACATAACCGCCCGCTACATGCGTGCCATCGAAAGCATGGTGCGCTTGTGCCCTGATCAATATTTTTGGATGCACCGGCGGTGGAAGTCGCGGCCCAAATGGGAACGTGAAGGCAAACCGATGCCCGCGTCAATGCGGCGCAACCTCGAATCGTTGCCGTGGATGACCGCTCCGCAAGTTGAGCAACTGGCGTTGCCGATGACGCAAGACGATTTGAAGATTTGAGGGATCATGATGCGTTAACACATTGATTGTCTGGCCACGCCTGATCTTCGTCGCGGCGACGAAGATCAGGATTCCTGCACAAAAGAAAATGCCCATCCTGATCTTTCCGGCTGACCGGAAAGATCAGGCGTGATTAAATCCATCATGTCATCATCACGTATTTTCAGCGGCGGTGAGCATTTCACTGACCTGCTTGCGGGTGGTCGAGGTGACATCTTTACCAGCGAGCATTTCCGCCAATTCCTCGATGCGGGCTTTGCCTTCCAACGCGGTGACGACGGTGCGCGTTTCCTTGCCTGAACCTTTGCCCGACACCTCTTTGAAGATGCGAAAATGTTTCTGCGCAAAGGCAGCAATCTGTGGCAGGTGCGTGATGCAAATCACCTGATGCGTGCGGGGCGATGTACCCTTGTGATTCAAGGGTTGCGCCAGTGTTCGCAATTTGGTGCCGATGATGGTGCCCATGCGTCCGCCGATGTTGGCGTCGATTTCATCGAACACCAGCACGCTGATGCGGTCACTTTGCGCCAATATGGTTTTGAGTGCCAGCATGATGCGCGACAGTTCACCTCCGCTGGCCACCTTACGTAAGGGGCGGGCGGGCAGGCCGGGGTTGGCACGCACCAGCATTTCAATCGCATCGGTGCCTGAAGCCGAGGGTTCGACCGTCAGCAATTCAACATCAAACTGCGCTTCGCCCATGCCCAGGTCTTGCAGTTGTTTTTCCACCAATGGCCGCAAACTTTGCGCCGCTGCCTTGCGGGCTTTGCTCAATTTCCCCGCCAATGTGGTCAAATCTTTTTCCAGTTGCGCCAGCTTGGCTTCCAATTGGCTGATGTCCGAATCATGATGCCGCAATTGCTGCAACTGGGTTTCCAACTGCTCCCGATACGCCAACACCGGCGCCAACGGGTCGGGTTGTCCCACGCTGCCGCTTTGAGTATTCACCTGACTGACTGAAGCTGAACCGGCCGATGAAGTCGCCATATTTTTTTGCTGACCGTACTTGGCGATCAGTCGATTCAGCGTGTTGAGGCGGTCTTCCACCTGTGTCAGTTCGCCCGGGTCCAGTTCCAGGCGATCCACGTAACGTTGCAACTCATAGGCCCCCTCCTGCAACCCCAGCGTCGCAGTGCGCACCTGTTCAGCAATGCTGTTCATGCGCGGGTCGAGCAGGGCTGTTTCACTGAGTACATGGGCAATCATCTGCAACCGTTCGAGCACCGCGCCTTCACTCTCATACAGGGCTGCATAGGCCCCGCCGGCCTCGCGTTTGATTTTCTGAACGTTACTTAAAAAAGCGTGACGCTCCCGCAGTTGGTTGTATTCGCCAGCGTTGGGTTCAGCCTTGTCAATTTCACCAGCCTGAAATTCGTATAAATCCAACTGCTGTCGCCGCAGGTCCGTTGATGCCAACAATTCATTGCGCTGGGTGGTCAATGTCCGTCGCTGTTGATGCAGTTCCGCAAAATGTTCACGATCTTCCAACGTGCCTGCGTACCCATCGAGCAACCACAATTGATTCGACGGTCGTAATAAAAACTGGTGATCATGCTGGCCATGCACATCGACCAGCAGTTCCGCAATACTTTTGACCATCGCCCCCGTCACCGGCTGCCCATTGAGCGAGGCACTGTTCCGCCCTGAGGCAAACAATTTTCGTGTCAGCAGTAAATCATCACCGGGGTCAATCGCGGTGTCCGCCAGTTGGGCAATCTGCTGGGTGATCCAGTCATCGTGAACGGTGAACAACCCGCTGATGCGTGCCTCGGCTGCACCGGGGCGAATCATTTCCGCTGCCGCGGGCTTAAGCCCCAGCAGTATTTCCAAAGCCCCGAGTATCAAACTTTTCCCCGCCCCCGTCTGGCCGGTGAAACAGTTGAGCCCCCCCGCCAGTTCGATGGCGATGTCCTCAATAACTGCCAGGTTGGAAATGTGCAGTTCACGCAGCATGGTCAATGATCATTGTCGTTCGGCCCATGTTATGAGCAAGTTAGTCACCCACCACAACCAAAAGGGGCTAGGGGCTGGTAGCTTGGTGAAACCACCATCGCCATCGATTCTGCCCAGCACCCAGCCACTAGCACCCAGCCACATAGCGTCTCTGTGTTGAACTTTTCCTCTTTACGCCTTGGACCCCGCATGAGCCACCGGCTTGGGTTTGGGCTTGGCTGGTTCCTGTGCCTTGCTGATAGCCTGTATCCAATCTTTCACACGTTTGCCCGCCTCCGGCAAATACAATTCACCACTCATCAACTCAGACAACCACAGCTTGTCCCACTCCACCACCGCCCACCCATCAAACCCCACGCCCATCAATCGTTGCAACAACTCATGCACCCGCATCTGTCCATCACCGAGCATCACAAACTCAAGCTTGGGTTCCACCACCATATCCTTGAACTTGGCCAGGCGAATCAAACCATGCAACATCGGCACCGACACGCCCGGCCCTTCCCCCGCCAATGCAGCCACCTGCTGATTCCAACTCAGCCCCACATTCGACTGATCGATCAAATCCATGATCGTCCACCAGTCGCGGGCCGTCGCCAGGTTCCCCGCATTTTCCAGCAATAACCCGACGCCCTTGGGTGCTGCGTACTGCGTCAGTGCTCGTGCCCGATCGGCAATGCGATGTTGCCCCTGATCGCGCGATTCGCCCGGCTCGATTTCATAACCATACACCCGCACCCACGGACAACGCATGGTGGCCGCCAGTTCAATCGCCTCGTGTGCCTGCGCCATCGCCCGGTCAGCCGCCAGCGGGTGACGATGATGCAGCGCCACCGACGTTGACAGACACGCAACTGCCAACCCCGCAGCATCCAACACTTCACGCATTTTTTCCGCACCGACTGTCACCGGGTCACTGGCCAGTTTTTCGTCACCCTGATCCCCAGTGCCGAGTGTGCGCAGGTCCACCCCCTCATAACCCCATTGCCTGGCTGCCTGCGCCACCTGATCGATCGACCAGTCCGGGCAGCCCAGCGTACTCATGGCAAGTTTCACAGCCATATGCCATCACCCTTTCAACTGATGATTTCATTTCACAGTGTAAGGGTAACCATCCCGCATCGCACATGCCACTGGCTAGACATGTTGTGGTCGAGTGGTCGAGTCAATCGTATCGGTTAGCGCCGCGACTTGTCGCGTTTCGATAAAGCCGCCGATGTCATCGGCGGTCGGCTTGGATTGATACACGGCGGATACCATCCGCCGCTTTGTGAAACCCACCGCCGACGACGGCGGCGCCATGAATCACACTCCGCCCGGCCAAATAAAGCACCTATTCAAACACCATTGGCCTTGAGCCAACTGACACTCATCACCCCGGCCGGTCGCAGTGACACGCCCATGACCTTGGCCGGGTCGATCTTCATCCACTGACCCAGCACCGCTGCATACACACTGCGAAAATCGACATTGAACACCATATCGCCATCGATCAGCCTTGCTTTTTCCAAACTCGGATGTTCACCCACCACGCCCGCCCTGACCATCGGCCCCATCAAAAACATCGGCCCGGCCGTGCCGTGATCCGTCCCCTGTGACGCATTTTGTTCCACCCGTCTGCCAAACTCACTGAAAGCCATCGTGAGCACGCGGTCCTGCTGCCCCATGGCCTTGAGTTCCGCTGCAAACGACTTCATCGCACTGGCAAACGTGCGCAACAACCCGCCATGTCGCCCAGCCTGACCCGCATGAGTGTCAAACCCGCCCAACCCGACGTAATACACCCGCGTCGGCAAACCCGCACGAATCATCGCGGCCACCATTTTCAATTGATTGGCGAGTGTGCCGCCGGCGAAGGTCGTGATCGGTTTTTGGGCCACTGCCGTCCGCACCCGTTCCGACACCACCTGCGCATCCATCGCGGTACGCAAAACAAACGCTGCCTGTGAATCGTCCCTGGGTATTTCCGACATAGCGCCGGGTTGATGAATGCGTTGATACGCCGAGTGCAACCCTTCGCTCACATCCGCCCCCGCCCAACGAAACGCTCCCGGGTTGGCAAACGTGATCGGCTTGATATGTTTGCCCTCGGTCGCCAGAGGTGCTTCATTGCCGATGCAAACGCAAGCCGTCGCTGCATCATGACCGGTCACCTTGCCGCCCGGTGCATACGTTTGGTCCATCGCTTTGCCGATCCACCCCAGTCCTTTGCCACCCTGCGGGTTGGCGGTGTGCCAGATGTCCATCGACGCAAAGTGCGAACGGTTCGGGTTGGGGTAACCTACGCCCTGCACGATGTTGGCGATGCCCTCCTCCCACAATGCCTTGTAATCCGCCATGTCCGGGTGCAAACCGATGTCACTATTTTTGCCCAGTGAAAGCGCCTTATCGCGCGTCACAGCCAGTGCCGACCTCGCTTTGTAATAACCATCCATCGACCAGGGTATCACCGTATTCAAACCATCATTGCCCCCCGACAGTTGCACCACCACCAAAATGCGTTCACCGGGCACGCCTGGTGTGTCCTTGACCCGTGAGTCCTTCTGCGTTTCCAGCGCCATGGCCGATCGCTGCAAAAACGTCGGCACACTACTCATCGCCGACACCACCATCAACCCCGTCTGCATGAACTCACGTCGTGAGAAGGCTGTGTCATTTTTCATGGTTTGTGCCTCTGCTATTGCGTCCCCTCTCCCTCCGAGAGAGGGTGAGGGTGAGGGCGTGTCTTTCATTCGTCCACGCGTTCAATTTTTTATACGATTTATGGATTCACCAATTCACCAAACCATACCCAAGTCCTCGTCACTGCGTTCCTCGTCCTTGGCTTGGTTCTTACACTCGACCACTTGGCCACTTCTATTTCAACACAACTGATATTCCGGCAAAGCCGTGATGAGCACCAGCATTTCCGTCAACCCTGCCCGATCAACCCCACCGCCCCGTGTCTGCCACCATTTCATCAATTCTGTGCGATGCAGTTCCGTGACAACGCCGGGTAGTAGCGTGCTTAAAAATAAATCCACCACCGTTGCAATTTCCTTGTCCTTCACCTCCTCCAACAATTTCGTCGGGTCATAGCGCTGATCCGCCTTTTTGGTTTTGCTGTCGGTGGGCATGCGTCCGGTGATCAGGTAAATGCAAAGGTTTTGTCGCACAAACAAAGTCGAACTGTTGATCCACGATCGCCCCCCGTCCCACCCTGCCACCGAAGGCGGATTGAAAAGTTCCTGCCCCATCAGTTGCATCGCCTGTGTCAACACCCCCATCGTCCGCGTCGGCGTATCGAGCATGCGCACCGTGCCCACCAGCAACTGCACCGGGCTTTTGATCATCGAACCAACATTACCCGCATCGTAAAAATGCCGACTGGCAAACAACTTTTTGAGCACCGGTCGTAATTCGTAGCGATTGCGCCGAAGGTCATCGCTCAATTCCTTCACCACCTGTTGTGCCGACGCGGGCAGTGAGCGCGGGTCGGTCACATCCATCACAAAATGTTTATACAACTTGAAAGCGATGAATCGCGCACAAGCCGGGTGTTTGAGCAACAAATCGACAAACTCATCGCCCGCAAACGCGCCGCTTTGCCCCAAAATCTTTTTCGCTCCCGCATCATGCTGGCGCTGGTTGAAAACAAAATCATTGTCTTCGTAACTGTACCCCGTCAGCGCCCTTGCCCCTTCCTTGATATCACTTTCGCTGTATTGACCTTCGCCCAGCGTGAACAGTTCCATCAATTCCCGCGCCAGGTTTTCGTTGGGCCTGCCCTTGCGGTTGGTGTTGTTATCCAAAAACCGCAGCATGGCCGGGTCACGAATGATGCCCCTTGCCAACTGTGCAAAATTACCTGCCGCGTTGTCTCTGAAAAACTGGTTCTGCTGATACATCAAAAAGCTATCGCGCACGGTACGGTAATTGGTGGCAAAATGACCATGCCAAAGCAGGGTTAATTTTTCTTCGAGCGGACGGGGCGTTTCCACCATGCGTTGCAACCAGCCATGTTCAAGGCTGCGCATCTGTCCGCGATCTTCATTTTCACGGCGAATGCGTTCCGCTCTGATTTGTTCCTGCGCTTTTTCATCGTTGTCCCGGCGAGCCTTGACATACATCAATTTTTCTTCCGCCGAGGGCGGACGCAGTATGTCCGCATCCGCCTGTAACGTCGTCACCTCGGACATGTCAATCGATTGGTAATCAACCAGCATGGCCACCGCCTGTTGCACCCCCATCGTCGCCAATGCCTTGACCTGACTGGGCGTACCCCCAAAGCCCGCGCGATTGAGCAGGTGTTGCGCCTGCACCAAGCCGAAGCGTTCATCCCTCAGCGGCGACAGTGATGTGTCGATGCTCATGGCCATGGTTCCATGCACACCCGTTATCAGTCCAACGCACCACCCCTTTGAACTATTGCCTCATTGCTTACTACCGCTGATTCACACGTTAGGTTGCACCTTCTTCCCACACTTTTCGTACCCAAATCATAGCGCCCTTGCATCAGACCAACATAAGTGATGGGGGCTAGTTGCTGGGGGCTGGGTAAACGCTTTAAGGTGTTTGCCTCTTCTGAGCACCCAGCACCGAGAACCCAGCACCTTTCTTCTCTGCATTCTCTGCGTTCTCTGCGGTGAATTCTTATAGTCTGCTCTTTCCGTCATACTCTTCGTCGTGTCCTTCGTGGCTATCTTCTCATTGACGTCTTGGCCCCTTGGCTACTTGGCGTTTAAAACCTGAGCATTTCGCCATGACAGGCTGCCATGCCCCTGTTACACTGACCCGACTATGCGCGACAACATTCCCGGTCATTTATCCACGCTTGAGGCACGGGTGCAAAACATCCGTGACTCTCTTTAACTACGATCGCAAAAAAGCACGCCTCAACGAACTGGAAGCCCAGATGGGTCGGGCTGATTTCTGGAACCACCAGGACCAGGCCAACAAGGTGGTGATGGAGCTTAAACAACTACGCTCCGTGCTGACGCCTTATGACAAAGTTTCCAGTGAGCTGGAAGACGCCAAGGTGCTCTGGGACATGGCCACCGAAGCCGACGACCAAGGCTCACGTCTCGAAGTTGATTCGGCCATCGACCGCATCGTGGCCGGGATCGATCAACTGGAAATGTTGTCCCTGCTTTCAGGCAAGTACGATAATCGCAACTGTTACCTTTCGATCTACTCAGGCGAGGGTGGCACCGAAGCGATGGACTGGTGTCAGATGCTCATGCGTATGTACGCCCTGTTTGCCGAGAAGCAGGGCTGGGAAGTTTTTGAAGTGGATAAAACCGCGGGCGAAGAAGCGGGCCTGCGCGATGTCACCCTCTACATCAAAGGCCCCATGGCTTACGGCTACCTTGGCACCGAACGCGGCACGCACCGCCTGGCCCGCGTGTCCCCCTTCAACGCTCAGGGCAAACGGCAAACCAGTTTCGCCACCGTCGATATCGTGCCCGAGTTCGACGACGAAGGTAAATTGCAGATCAACCCCAATGAAATTGAGCTGGTTTGCTTTGTGCGTGCGTCAGGCCCCGGCGGGCAGAACGTCAACAAAGTGGCCACAGCTGTGCGCCTGATTCACAAACCCACCGGCATCACCGTCGTCTGCTCGGTCGAACGCAGTCAGGAACAGAACAAAGCCCGTGCGATGTCGATTCTGCAAGCCAAGCTGGAACTTTTGGAAGAGGAAAAACGCAACGCGGAAAAGCTCAGCGCTGCCGGGGGCAAACTGGACATGGGCTGGGGCACGCAGATTCGCAGCTATGTGGTGTACGACAGCCGGGTGAAGGACCATCGCAACGGCTTCGAATCAGGCAACGTACAGCGCGTACTCGATGGTGATTTGTCTGGTTTCATCGATGCGGAACTGCGCCGCCGGGCACTGGAACGCAGCCAAAAAGGATAACACCGGCTTGTTGATGGATTGCTGATTGGCTCCCAAAGATGCCATCCGAAAAAATATTGACTTCACTTGTCTGAGGCGTAGACTTTGCACCAATCCATGACGGCTGACCTGCGTGGTTGGCTGACCATTGGCGATCCGGGCACGATTCACGTGCCTTTTTTACAACGCAAGATGGAGGGCTGAAGATGAGCCGCAAATCTTTGTTGGTCGGGGTTACTGCATTGGTTGTATCGTTGTCGATGTCGTTGGCCGGGGCGAACATGTTAGTGTTTAACAATTTTACCGACACGCCCGGTGAGCTGGGCTATCCCTACAACGATCCGGTGACCGGCTTTGGCATTCAATGGCACGGCGTTTCAGGACCGGGCGGTTTTGTCGGCGTGCCCTACGGCAACACCTGGGCGATGCCTTTCACCAACAACACCGGTATCGATGTCCCCTTGCATTCGATTTCATTGGCGATGTACAAGGTCGCCAACGGTGCCGCACCCAATCTGACCATTCGCCTGGTGCAGGACAACGGCAGTACCACGGCTCAAGGTAGCCTGCCCTTGGAAAAC
The DNA here is from genome assembly GCA_964427135.1 of uncultured Phycisphaeraceae bacterium. Taxonomy (GTDB): domain Bacteria; phylum Planctomycetota; class Phycisphaerae; order Phycisphaerales; family Phycisphaeraceae; genus JAJXSS01. Next base: position 26,906 of record CAYRTH010000006.1, on the reverse strand, counting down.
CCTGCCAACACGATTGAAGTTTTGGCTGTGGACCCGGTCATCGCGGAAGATAAGGCGACGTTTCTGAACCTCACGTCGAGCTTGCAGCCGATCCTCGAAAACGGAAAAACCTATTGGGTGTTGCTGACTTCACCCGAGCCACCACCGGCACCACCGCCAATGATGTCTTTTATTTCTGGATTCAAAACCAGATGGATACGCAGTTCTGGTACACCAGCAAACAATTCAATTTTGCCATGAACGGCGGAGCCGGTGGCTGGCAGAGTTTTTTCAACCAAAGTCGCACGTTCGACTCGCCCACGCTGCGTGTCACAGCCGTGCCCGAACCGACCAGCCTGGTGCTGCTGGGGTTGAGTGGTCTGTTGCTGACGGTGCGACGACATTCCATCGAACGCACCCAGAAGCGTTGATGCCCTAATACTCTGCTCTTTATCAGGGCAACCCAGACTCAGGCAACTGCGGTTTTCCACCCGCAGCTATGCTGATACATCAGTAACTCGCATCATTGTTTCGAGCTGCGCACAAACAGCGTCCAATTCTTCCCGGTTGTTCACGAACACGGGTTCCAGATAGTGCATATCGATGCGTGTGAAGGGCTTGGGCACGATGAATCGGTCCCATGAATTGAATTGCCATTTATGCTGGATATCAAACACGACCGGTACAATCGGCAGACCGCTTAAAAATGCCATGTAAGCAACCCCCTCCTTGATTTTGAAAGCCGGCCCTCGGGGACCATCGGGGGTCAGTGCCAGGCTGTGATTCTGCGCATGGCGCACCATTTCCTTGAGGGCTGCGAATCCACCGCGTGTGCTGGAGCCACGGATCGCTTTAGATCCGAACAGTTCGGTAGGACCAGCGATCAACTCGCCATCAAACGAGTTCGATATCATCACCCTGATCTTCTTCTGAGGTGCGTTTAATAGTATCGATAACAGATTCTGGTGCCAGAAAATGTAGATCACCTTCGACTGAGGACAGGAATTGCCATGCACCTGGTAACGATACGTGTATTTGAGGATCGACAATAAAAACCACGCCAAATACTTTTCCACCCAGAGTATCAATCGACTGGATGCAGTGGGGTGTTTCATCAGCTTTACAAACCTTGGAAGCAAATGGTTGAATTCAACGTTTCGTCATGATATCAGTTCACATCCGTTTTGACATGACGGCATATAAGGAGTCAAGGGCAAACGCAGTGTTTCAACCTCGACGCAGTTTAGCCTCGCCGCTTGTCGGCGAGGTAATACAATGCGGCAGTAGCTTCACCTTGTATTCTGTTTCATCCAACTCGAAGCACCGCGGGTTGCCACCCGCGGCTATGAAGAATGGCGTAATTATTCTGTCTAGCCGCGGGTAGAAACCCGCGGTGTTAACTCGCCACTTTGATTGCTTGGCGCCTTGGCGACTTGGCGTTGATGGATTTGTCTGATTCCGGTTTTGGTCTTCTTCGTGTGCTTCGTGTCTTCGTGACTCATTCAGCAGGGTTCGTCTTGACATGTATCAGTTACAAATTACAACGAGGTTGAAAGAACACGGCGACCCCGCAATGGCACACACGCCTCAAACCACCACTTGACGCGCCGGGCAGCCTCGGTTAGTGATGTTCCATGGAAAACAGCATTCCCAAAATCGTCGAGCAGGGCATCACCTTTGACGATGTGCTTCTGCTACCGCGTCGGGCCGATTTTCTACCATCCGAAACCGACGTTTCCACCCAGCTCACCCGGCGCATTCGCCTGCATCTGCCGCTTTTGTCTGCACCGATGGACACGGTGACCGAATCCGCGCTGGCCATCGCCCTGGCGCAGGAAGGCGGACTTGGCGTCATTCACAAAAACCTCTCCGTCGAAGCCCAGGTGCGTGAGGTCATCAAGGTCAAGCGATCTGCCAACGGCGTGATCACCGATCCGGTCACCCTGCCGCCGGATGCCCCGGTTTCCACCGCGCTCAAACTCATGCGCGAACACAACATCTCCGGCGTACCCATCACCGCCAACGGCAAGTCCGACGGCAAGGTCGTGGGTATTCTGACCCGACGCGATCTCAAATTTTTACCCAGTGAAGACACGCCCATCCGTGAAATGATGACGCATGACAGGCTTGTCACCGCCCCGCCGGATACCAAACTCGGCGAAGCGGAAAAAATACTCAACAACAACCGCGTCGAAAAATTATTGTTGGTGGACAAAGACCACCGACTCACCGGCCTGATCACCCGACGTGACATCGACAAAATCGAACAATTCCCCCTGGCGTGTCGTGATCAACGTGGCCGACTGCGGGTTGGCGCAGCGGTCGGCGTGTTGCAGTTCGATCGCGTGCAGGCACTGATCGAAGCCGAGGTCGATGTGCTGGTGGTCGATACCGCACATGGGCATACCAAAAACGTGATCGATACGGTAAAAGCAATCAAGTCTAAGTATGACATTGATGTGATTGCCGGGAACATTGCGACGCAAGACGGCGCCCGTGATTTGATCGAAGCCGGGGCCGATGCGGTGAAGGTGGGCATTGGGCCTGGCTCAATCTGTACCACACGCATTGTGACGGGGGTGGGTGTACCGCAAATCACCGCGATCACCAATGCATGCAAGGTGGCCGATGACCGGAATGTACCGATCATCGCGGATGGTGGCATTCGTCACAGTGGTGACATCAGCAAGGCGATCGCAGCCGGCGCGAGCGTGGTGATGCTGGGGTCGCTGTTTGCGGGGTTGGACGAATCGCCTGGTGAAATGATCATTCATATGGGGCGACGTTACAAGACGTATCGGGGCATGGGTTCAGCCGGGGCGATGATGGCGGGGTCGGCTGATCGTTATCAGCAGGCGGGGAAATCGGTGCGTAAGTTTGTGCCCGAAGGCGTCGAGGGCATGGTGGCTTATCGCGGGCCGTTGTCCGACTTCGTGTATCAGATTGTCGGCGGACTGCGTGCGGGAATGGGCTATTGCGGCACACGCACCATCGATGAACTCAAAAAGGAAACGCGCTTCGTACGCATCAGCGGCGCGAGTTTGGTGGAAAGTCACCCGCACAACATCACTATCACCAAGGAAAGCCCCAACTACACCGTCGCCGGGGCCAGTGAAGAACGACATTGATACTTAAATGAAACAAAAGAACTCAACACAGAGTACACAGAGAAGCAGGCAAACAATCCGATATTTGATGAAGGTTTGCTCTGTGCCCTCTGTGAAATCTGTTTTGAAATCGGGTCTGATGACTGAACGTGCCAAACATAGCAATGAATATCAAATCGGCATTCAGTAAGCATTAAACTTTGAACCATCAACATCATCGCGGAAACACACCCTTGTCACCGCAGGATTTCATTCTCGAACGGACGCGCAGCATCGGTTACGCCCTGCGCGGGTTTTTCATCATTCTCAAAACCCAGCACAGCATCTGGGTGCAGGTGTCGGTGAGTCTGCTCATCATCGGCATGTGCTTCTGGCTGCAACTGGAACGATGGGAATGGTGTGCCGTATTGCTGTCGATCGGGCTGGTGCTCACGGCTGAATCGCTCAACACGGCTGTCGAATTTCTGGCTGATGCCCTGACATTGGAACGTGACCCACGCATTGAAAAGGTCAAGGACGTGGGGGCCGGGGCGGTGCTCATGGCGGTGATTTTCGCCTTTGCCGTGGGGCTGATCGTTTTTACCCCGCGTGTGCTGGCGATGTTGTGATTGATTGACGACATCATGAATAAAACCCAGGCATGGCCATGCCTGGGCTTTGGGTTTCATCACACGATCACAAGCGTACATCAACCGCCCTGTCCGCCACCGGGGGTCACGCCCGGAGCGCCGGGGTCGCCGCCGGCAATGGCGGTTCGCATGGCGGTATCGGACAACACATTCTTCATTTTGTAGTAGTCCATGATGCCCAGGTTGCCACTGCGGAAAGCATCGGCCATGGCTTTGGGAATATCGGCTTCAGCGAGCACGACCAAGGCGCGGTTCTTTTGAATCTCGGCTTTGAATTCCTGTTCCTGTGCCACTGCCATGGCGCGGCGCTTTTCAGCTTCGGCCTGAAACCGGCGTTTGTCGGCCTCAGCCTGGTCGGCCTGCAACTTGGCGCCGATGTTTTCGCCCACGTCCACGTCGGCGATGTCGATGGACAGAATTTGAAACGCGGTGCCTGCTGACAGGCCTTTATCGAGCACGGTTTTGGAAACCTTATCCGGATTTTCCAACACCGCTTTGTGCGTGATAGATGAACCAATGGTCGTGACGATACCCTCACCGACACGTGCGACGATGGTTTCTTCGGTCGCACCACCGATCAGGTTGGCGATTTCGGTACGCACCGTAACGCGGGCTTTAACCTTGAGCTGAATACCGTCTTGTGCCACAGCATCGATGGTGGTGCGCCCGGAACTGGGGTTGGGCACATCAATCACCTTGGGGTTCACCGACGTCTGCACCGCATCGAGAATGTCACGACCAGCCAGGTCAATCGCGCAGGCCTTGTCCCAGGGCAGCAAAATTTTGGCGCGGTCGGCAGCAATCAGGGCTGTCACCACCACCGGCACCCGGCCACCTGCCAGTAGGTGCGCTTCGAGTTGATCCGTACTAACTGCAAGACCTGCCTTCACGGCTCGAATGCGTGAAAGCACGATCACCCTTGGATCAACCTTTCGAAAGCCCATGCCCACCAAAGCCCCAAGTCCGACCGGGGCCCCTGACAATTGGGCTTGAATCCATAGGTTGATGTACTTGCCGATCATCGCAAGCAAAAACAGTACAAAAAGGCCGACGATGATCAGTATCACCCATAGAACCATGCTCATGCCTGCGACCTGCGCCAACATCGGAACTAATTGTGTCATGATTCACCTCGTAAAAAAATGTGTACCCCTGAATTCGAACACAATACTACGACCAAGCACATCATGAGTCGAATCAATGATGGAATCAAGTTGCCTTGGCGCGATTGAAATGTGTCATCGTTGGTGCATGAATGCCCACGGATTGGTTCACGTGCTTATAATCGCAGGCTTGTTATTAATCGTAACAATGGTTTCATCGACTCGCTCTTCCGCCCTCACCCTAGCCCTCTCCCGGAGGGAGAGGGGACGATACAGTAGCCAGAAATCGACACAGGAGCAGCCCATGCGCGTCATCGTCACCGGCCAGATTGGAATGGACAAAAAAAGTTATCTCTCAGCGGTGTCGAAACTGGCCGGGGAACGTGGCGAGAAAATCGATGTCTATCATGTGGGTGACAAAATGTATGACGAAGCGCCGGATGTCAAACCCGGGCGCATTTTGGACCTGCCCTTGCAACGGCTCAACGCGCTGCGACGCTCAGCGATGAAGGACATCATCAGCGAATCCATCGACCAGAAAAATATCATCGTCAACACCCACGCCACGTTTCGCTGGCGACACGGCCTGTTTGCAGCGTTCGATTTTGATCAGGTGCGTAAACTCAAACCCGACCTCTTGGTGTGTCTGGTGGACAACATTGAAGTGGTGCATCATCGTTTGCACCGCGAACACGCCTCCGATGCCACGCTCAAGGATTTGATGGTCTGGCGTGAGGAAGAAATCATGGCCACGGAAATACTGGCCAGAGCCTTGGAGCAACCCAACAATTTCGCCATCCTTTCACGCGGTCGCCTGGCGGAAACGCATGAAACCTGTTTCCGACTGGTTTGCAGGCCACAGATGCGCCGGGTGTATCCCTCGTTCCCGATGAGCCACGTGGTGAACATGCCCGATATACTTTCGGAAATCGATGCCTTCCGAGCGCAGATAGCTGAAAAGTTCATCGCCTTTGACCCCGGCGATGTCGATGAAAAACTGCTACTGGACCGCGCCATTGCCGCTGCGCGGGAGGGTAAAGATTTTATCGACGTGGAAACGGGCAGCTACGCTGGCAAGGTCACCAGTTTCCCGGTGAGCGTGAAACAAGTGCTGGATATCGCCGGCGATGTCGATGGGCAGATTTACACCCGTGATTTCAAACTCATTGATCAATCCGACATGATCGTCAGTTACATTCCCGAACTGCGCGATGGCATACCGGGTTTGTCCTCCGGCGTCGAACGTGAACTGCAACACGCCTTTGAACACGGCAAGGAAGTTTACGTCGTCTGGAAACCCAAACGCTCGCCCAGCCCGTTCATCACCGAAACAGCCACGGCTGTGTTCCATTCGACGCAGGAAGCGATGAGTTATTTTGAAAACAAGGGTTACTTCGTGCCCATGAGTTTGTTTGGACATTGATTTAGGAAGTGGTCAAGTGGCCGAGTGAAAGAACCAAGCCAAGGACGAGGAACGCAGTGACGAGGACTTGGGTATTCTAAAAAGTGAGTTGGTTGAACGGTGAGTCGGTTGAACGGTTGAAGAATTCGAGAATTTCATTGAGTTTTACGAAACAGACTTATCACTGATTTGTTGGTGCAGGACTTTATATTCATTGTTACGAAGCAATCAAAACAGGAAGCGATTCATGACGACCAACGGCCAACCGATTACCTTCATCGATGGCAAACTGCATGTACCTCCGCGGCCGATTGTTCCCTTCATTGAGGGTGACGGCACCGGGCCTGACATTTGGAAGGCGTCGGTACGGGTGTTGGATGCGGCGGTGAGCCATGCTTACAACAACACTCGTGCGATTGCGTGGATGGAAGTTTTAGCGGGGGAAAAGGCTTTCAACAAAACCGGCAACTGGCTGCCGGAGGAAACCATTGAAGCGTTTCGCCATTACCTGGTGGGTATCAAGGGGCCGCTGACCACACCGGTAGGCGGTGGTATTCGCTCACTGAATGTCGCGTTAAGGCAAACGCTGGACCTTTATGTGTGTTTGCGTCCGGTGCATTATTTCAAGGGCGTGCCTTCCCCGGTCAAACATCCGGAAAAAGTGGCAATGGTAATCTTCCGAGAAAACACGGAAGACATTTACGCAGGTATCGAGTTTCAACAGGGCACACCCGATTGCGAACGCTTCAAAAAATTACTGGCCGACCACTTCCCCGATCGCTATCGCAAAATCCGTTTCCCGGATACGTCGGGGTTCGGCATCAAACCCATTTCCAAACAAGGTACTGAACGACTGGTAAAAGCAGCCATTGATTACGCCATTGCCCAGAAGCGTAAAAGTGTCACGCTGGTGCACAAGGGCAACATCATGAAGTTCACCAGTGGCGCGTTCCGCGACTGGGGTTATCAGGTGGCGACGGAAACTTATCATGGCACAGTGATTGATCAGGGGCCTTGGGTGAAAATCGTGACCCCCGATGGCCGTGAGCTGATCGTCAAAGACATGATCGCGGACAACTTCCTTCAGCAGATTTTGCTGCGACCGGAAGAATACGACATCATCGCCACGCCCAACCTCAACGGCGACTACATCAGCGATGCCCTGGCGGCGCAGGTCGGCGGTATTGGCATCGCGCCAGGCGGCAACATCAATTACATGACCGGGCACGCCATCTTCGAAGCCACCCACGGCACAGCCCCCAAATATGCCCGACTCGACAAGGTCAACCCCGGCTCGGTGATTCTATCCGGCGAAATGATGCTGCGTCACCTGGGCTGGTACGAGGCAGCCGACCTGGTGATCAAGGGCATGGAAAAAACCATCGCCAATAAAACCGTGACCTATGACTTTGCGCGCTTGATGGAGGTGGCCAGCGAAGTCAAGTGCAGTGAATTCGCCACGCAGATCATCGAAAACATGTGATGTGACGGTTGATCGGCGGGCCCAGCCATCCCGGCTGGGTGATTGACCCGAAACGATCACATGGGCATACCGGTGATTCGGGCGGCGAAGACCAGGGTGCCGTTGACCATGCCCTGCACATCGCAGATACATCGGCGCGGGCGGAACTCGACCTGCTGACCGATGACGTAAAGCCGATCACCGGGTTTGACCATGCCGCGAAAGCTGACCTCATCAACGCCTGTGAACCCCATGAATTTCGAGTGTTTGGAACGGCGCAAAAACAGGTAACTGGCCAATTGTGCCCCGGCCTCGATCATGAGCACGCCGGGAAACAAGGGCCTGCCGGGAATGTGACCGGGCACCCAGAACTCATCCTCGCGCACATCTTTGAAGGCGACGGCTTGATCCATTATTTCACTCATCCAACATATGCCGTCGAGCAGACGCATGGCTCCACGATGAGGGTTGAACTTTTCGATTTCCGTCGGCCCAACCTGGACCTTTTGTAAATCGATGCCAGTGATATCGAAAAGCAGTGTCGGAGCCATGTGAAAATTTTCACTCCTTCGGGTCGTCAGTTGGTTGTGACGACAATGATCAGTCGATGCAGCCGATCCAGCAGCAAACAGAGAAGTGTTCAGGGGTTGCCGGGCTGGCTTTCATCGGCATCGCGGGTTTCAAGGATTTTTAAGCGCAGGGCCTGGGCGGCGGCCTTGATGTCCTGCATGTGTTTGCGGACGCGCGTCCCGGCAGCCCTGTTGCCCCCGGCCGCCTTGCGCACATCGTCTTCAATCGACATCACCAGTGCCTTGAGCTGTTCATAGGTTTCCAGCATGATTGATTCCCTCATCAAAGTTGGCATTTGCTCGATTCATGCAACAGACTAACGAACCGTACACGGATGAGCAATCCAACCAGAGGGCAAAGACGGCCTGTGGGTTCACTTTCCCAGGGTTGACTTTATATCGGGATGTGGTAATTATCATTTATTCATTGAATGATATTGTTTATCTATTGAAATGACAAAACCAAACACCATCCCGGTACTCACCAAGGCGACCGGCCTGCTCATGCGGCTGGCGGATAACCCGAACTATGAATCGATCGGGGCGCTGGCGCGGGAAATGGGCATGGCCCCGGCCACGTGTTACCGCATACTCAAAACCCTGGAGGCGGCGGACTGGCTGCAATGCACGACAAAGGGTTGTGCTCATGTTTCATTGGGGCTTTTGCCGGTGGCGCAGGCCCTGGCGCAGGAACGAAAGTTACTCGAAGCGGTGCGTGAACCGATGCAAACTCTGGCGCAGCAAACCCGGTTGTCGGTGAAGTTGTCGGTGCGTCAGGGTGATCAGCACGTCACGTTGTATCGCGTGGAGTCGCCTCAATCCATGGCTGCCACCGGCCGGGTGGGTTCACGTTTTGCCATCGTCATCGGTGCCACCGGTGCCGCTCTGCTGAGTCGTGAATCACCGCAGAACCTGGCGCTGTTGCACGCAGGCATCCCCAAAGAATGGTGGGAACATCAAACCCCCGCCGCCTTGAAAAGACAAATTGCTGACTGCAAAAAACTCGGGTGTTGCAGGAATCTAACCCAACACCCGCGCGGTATTGATGTCATGTCAGCACCGGTACACGATGCGCAAGACAACATCATGGCTGCCATCACCCTGATCGGGTTGCAGGGCGAACTGGACGGACCACATCGAGCAACTTGTCAAAAACACCTGTTGGCGGCGGTGAAACAGTGTCACGAACAAATCATTGCCGTCGATGTCTGCCAACCAGTGCGTGATACGAGGGACAAGCCAACACGCAAACAATCAAGGAGTCATGCATGAATACCAGCACGATGCCCAGCGCTTCGGTGATTCATCGGGGCGTGACCTTCGGGTTTTACGCCCGCAATGGTTATTACGATTCACCCCAGGCCCGCATTGAAGTTGATCGCATGGCTGAACTGGGGGTGCAATGGGTCTGTCTGGTGGTGACGGACATGCAGGAACTGGCCACCACGCCCCGCATTTTTCGTGATTATGAAATCACGCCCAGCGACTTGGAAGTGGCGGACATCATTGACTACATCCATGGCAAGGGCATGAAGGTGCATCTGCGCCCGATGATCGAGTGTTTTGATGGTCATGGGCGAAATCAGGTTTGGTTTCCGCATGATGGGGAGCGTATCCCCGGAAGGTGTTCCACCGCCCTGGGCCAGTGGTTCAGTTGCCTGCGTCATCGCACCAAGCATTTCGCCCGTATCGCCAAACGCACCGGGGTTGAAATGCTGGGTCTGGACAGTGAATTGGATCGGCTGGTGCAATGCAACAAGGAATGGAAAACTGTCTTGGCGGTGGCCCGCGAAAACTATGCCGGACCTGTCACTTCTTGTCACACGCACGGGGTTGATTTCATCAAGGAACTGCAAAGCCCCGATCACTGGTTCCGCGATCTTGACGTATTGGGCACCAGTTTTTATCAAGGCAGCGCCAAGGAACACGGTGCGACGGTCGAAGCTCGCGTTGAATATCTGCAAGCACAGGTCGAACGGTATCGTCAAATGGCACAACTGCTTGGCAAACCGATCATGTTCGGGGAACTGGGCTGCACCAGCAGTCACGGCGGGGCAACGCATCCGTGGGCATGGTCGGGCAAAGGCGGCTACGAACCGGCGGAACAGGCGGACCATCTGGAAGCGGTGATGCTGTCGTTCTGGGATGAACCCTGGTGGGCGGGCTTGTACTGGTGGAAATGGGATGAACAGAATGATCGCGCCCAATTCAAGAACGACCCCCGTGGCGACAAGGGTTTTACGGTGTGGGGCAAACCGGCAGCCCAGGTGATGAAAAAGTGGTTTGCCCGGAGTGAAAGACGATAGCATCCGGTACGCGCATCGTAATAATTGCATTCAAACATCCACCCGGTCACGGTGTGTCCCATGAAATTATGCCAGCTATTACCCGCGATCCCCGACCAGCGCTGGACGCTGGCGCTGCAAAGCGGAGTGCGTTTTGCAGTGACCAAAGCGGCTGCGGAACTCACCGGCTTGCCAGCCCCGGATGACTTGACCAGCTTGAGTCAAGTGCAACAACGCTTTGAACAAGCCGGCTTACAACTGCTGGGCTTGGAAGGGGACCAGTTCGACATGCAGCGCATCAAGTGGGCCCTTCCCGGTTACGAGGAAGATTACCAGCGCTATTGTCGAATGCTGGAATACATGGCGGAACTTGGCTTGAACTTGCTGTGTTACAACTTCATGCTCCGCAAGCCCGGGGCCACTCACGATTGGCATCGCACGCGCACCGATATACCACTTCGCGGTGGATCGCTTACCAGTCGATTCGATCTGGCCGACCTTCCAACGGATGAACAGCTAGCACCCCTGCTGCTCTCCCATGAAGAATTGTGGGCGAATTACCAACGTTTCATTGAAGCCGTGATGCCCACGGCACAGCGCTGCGGGGTGGTGATGGCACTGCACCCTGACGACCCGCCGATTGCGCAACTGGCGGGCGTGCCACGAATTTTCGGGACCATCGAAGCCTTTGACCGCGCCTACGAAATCATGCCCTGCCGCAGCAATACCGTCACTTTTTGTCAGGCGAATTTCAAGCTCATGGCTGGTCGGCTGGAGGAGCACGCCCGACACCTGGCCCCGCGCATCGCATTCATTCATCTGCGTGATGTGGCGGGTGATGCGCAGGCGTTTACCGAAACCTGGCACGATGACGGCCCCACCGATATGCCGGGCATGTTGCGGCTGTATCACGACCTTGGGCTGGATGTCCCCTTGCGTGATGATCACGTACCGACCATGCACGGCGAACGGCCTGATATCCCCGGATATGCCGCCTTGGGTCACCTGCTGGCAACAGGCTACGTCAGGGGCATTTGCCAGAGTTTGAAAATCGCCTGCGAGTAAAACTGATGAACGAATTATTCAACCTGCATGGTCACAAAGCATTGGTCACTGGCTCAAGCCGGGGGATCGGGCGATCGATTGCACTGACGCTGGCGCAACACGGTGCGGATGTGATGGTGCACTATGCAGGCAATCGTGCCGCAGCGCAACAGTTGACTGATGAAATCAAAAGGTTCGGACGCAAAGCAACAGCCATCGGGGCTGATTTATATGAAAACGATGCACCGCAGCGCATTGCTGAGGCGGTGAAAAGTGAGTTGGGCTACGTCGATATTTTGGTGCTCAATGCCTCGGTGCAGTTTCGC
>CAYRTH010000006.1:0-14900 GCA_964427135.1 uncultured Phycisphaeraceae bacterium | reverse complement strand
AAGTGAGTTGGGCTACGTCGATATTTTGGTGCTCAATGCCTCGGTGCAGTTTCGCCGACGGTGGGACGAACCGATCAGTCGTGACGAGTTTGATCAACAGGTGGTGGTGAATCTGCGCTCGGCTTATGAACTGATTCAACTATTGGCACCAAGCATGATTGAACGTCAGTGGGGTCGCATCGTCACGGTGGGCAGTGTGCAGCAATATCGACCGTCGCCGGCGATGCCCCCGTATGCAGCGCTCAAAGCAGCACTGGAGAACCTGGCACGCAACCTGGCCAAGCAATTGGCTCCGCATGGTGTGACGGTAAACAACCTCAGCCCGGGGGTGATCGCCACCGAACGCAATGCCGCCGTTTTGGAAGACACTGCTTATCGCCAGCGTGTGCTCGATGCCATACCCATGCATCGAATGGGTGAAGCCGATGAATGCGCCGGGGCGGCGTTATTGCTTTGCTCACCGGCAGGCAGTTACATCACGGGCATTGATCTGCCGGTCGATGGCGGATTGCGTTTGCCGTGACATCACGAATTTGTAATCAATTATTTCAACACAGAGGCCACAGAGTTCACAAAGGATGAGACAACGCGACAAAGTGATGTACTTCATGAATTACCGACATAGGCGGCAGAAATCATGTGTGGCTTGCTGTAAGAAGTGGTGGAACATTGCCAAGCTTCTCTGTGCCCTCTGTGAACTCTGTGTTGAATATCAACTTGCCTTGAAATGAATAATTAGAGGAAAACCATGAGCGACAAAATGAAACTGGACAAACTGCAACAGATTCGAGACACGGTGGAGGCGTATGAACTGCCGATACCGGAAGCGGAAATTTGTGCCCGCTATGAAAAGTTGTACACCGGTGCGGTGAATGATGTGCTGCGTGAATTGTGCATGGTGAACGTGGCATTGCCGTCGGACATCATGCCGTTGCGTGATGAGATGGTGGTGGCCGGTTTTGCCTTCACCATTCGTTCATGCATGGACCCGACGCTGGGCGGGGAACTGGCGTTGCGGGTGAAAATGCTGGATGAAATCAGGCCGAATCATGTGTGTGTGTGGAACGCCAACGGCGACGATCAGGCATCACACTGGGGTGGGGTGATGACCAAGATGAGTAAGACACGGGGTTGTCGGGGAGCGATTGTGGATGGGGGCATTCGTGATACCAAGGATATTTTGGCGCAGAACTTTCCGATATGGAGCCGATATCGCACATCCAACGGCGCCTTGTCACGGACCAAGCTCACTGCTTATCAGGTGCCGATTCAGGTGGGCGATGTGATCATCAAGCCGGGTGATTTGATTTTTGCGGACATCGATGGGGCGATTGTCATACCGCGCCGCTTGTGCGTGCCGGTGCTGGAACGAGCCGAGGGGATTGAAAAGAACGAGGGCGAAATCAAGGAATGGATCGATGCTGGATTATCGACGCAGCAGATTCATGATCGGGGCGGGTATTTTTGATTGAATGCGGTCAATGAACCTGTTTTTCAACACAGCCGAACTGTGATGATTACGATTTCGGCGTTATTGCCACGTTGTCGCAAATCGATACGTTCCCGAACCGATGGTCGTGACCAACTCGGTGGCTTCCAAAATCGTATCGTGCAAGTCAGGGTGTCCAATCACCGTTTGATCGCTCTCGCTGACTTGCTCCAATGACGCTGCACGCATACGCACCGTCGCCCGGGTGTTGGCGGGGATGGTCACTTCCAGTGTGAATCGTCCGTTTTCAATCCGCCAATGTGATGCGATCAGCCCGTGCATGGTCTGTGTGGATGCCCTGGCCCAGGTGATGCGGCCTCGGGGGTCCGGCTGCGGGTGAATCAGGGCATGACGATACCCAGCCTTGCCCGGCTCACTCACCCCATCAATGCCCGCCACTACCTGATACAACCACTGCCCGATCGCCCCGTAAGCATAATGGTTGAACGAGTTCATGCCCGGACTTTGAAACCCCTTGTCATGCGTCCAGCCGTCCCACCGTTCCCAGATGGTCGTCGCGCCGTTTTTCACCGGGAACAGCCACGAAGGATATGTTTCCGTCAGCAGCAGTTGGTACGCCAGTTCGAGTTGACCGTTGTCGCTCAATGCGAAGTTCAAATCCTTCACCCCCAGAAAACCGGTCGAAAGGTGACCATCGCGATTATTCAGCATGTTGCCATATCGGCCCCCGGCGATGTCCCTGCTCAAATACTCCACCGCGCGATGGCGTAATTTATCGGGCAGCAGATTGAACCGCAGCGCCAAAACATACGCCGTCTGCGTGTCGCCGACGATCCGCCCTTCCGAAGTGACGAATCTTTTTTGGAACAGGGTGCGCACCTTGCCGAACTCGCGCAGGTATTTGGCTGCATCCTTGTTTTTGCCCAAAACCTGGGCAATGCGACTCATCAAATCCAGCGCATGGGCATGAAACGCCACGCCCAGTAAATCCATCGGCGTCACCGCATCGTGATGCAGCCAGTCACCATAATTGTGCCGTGTGTCGTAATCCTGCTGCCGCAAACGCAGCATGTATTTTTGCAGCGACGCATAGTGACGTTCGAGTATGCGTTTGTCACCCAAACATTGATACATCGTCCACGGACAGATCACCCCCGCTTCCGACCAGCCCGGCCCCCCGGCCCACTTGACCACATCCGGCGCCACGCTGGGGTAATCGCCATCGGGTTGCCTTGCGTCGTTCAAATCCGTCAGCCACTTGGTGAAAAACGAAGCGACATCCATGTTGAAACAGGCGGTGCGAATGAACACCTGCGCATCGCCGGTCCAGCCCAGCCTTTCATCGCGCTGCGGGCAGTCGGTGGGTACTTCCAAAAAGTTGGATCGCTGCCCCCACTGAATATTGTGTTGCAGTTGGTTGACCAGTTCGTGTGAACAGGCGAACTCGCCGTGAGCCGGGGTCTGCGAATAAACCACGATGCCCGTCACCCATGATGTGTCGGGGTTCAAGTGTGTCACAGGATGACCTTGCTCGTTTTGCAAGGTGAGTTCGACATAACGAAAACCATGAAACGTGAAACGTGGTTCCCAAACCGCTGCACCGCCGGCGCTGATGTAAACATCCGTCGCCTTGGCGCGGCGCAGATTGGTGACATACAGCGAACCGTCCGGGTTGAGTGTTTCACCATGGCGCAGAGTGATGCGCGTACCGGCCGGCATTTCACCGGGCATTTGCAATCGCACCCAACCGGCAAAGTTTTGCGCCAAATCAAACAGGTAAACCCCGGCTGTCGATTCAAGAGCAGTCACTTTTTTGGTCGTGACTGTTTCCATACGTTTGACGCGTGGACCGACACCCGCCACGAGCGCAGCCTGCTTGTGCCAATCAATCACTTGGGTTCGCACCGGTTGCCAGTTGGCATCATCAAAACCCGGTTCACTCCAGCCTTTTATTTCCAACCGAGCATCAAAAAATTCACCATCAAAAAAATCATTGCCGCGTATCGGCCCATCGTCTGTGCTTTTCCACGAACCATCACTGGTCACCATCGACTTTCGGCCATCAACGGTTTCAATTTCCAACTGCGCCAGTAATGCCGGCTCATCACCCCAGTATTTGCTTTTGCCCTGAAACCCGACATGCCCGCAATACCACCCCTCCCCCAACATCGCCCCGATGACGTTATCCCCTTGCTTGAGCAAACCCGTGACATCGTAAGTTTGATACGGCAACCGTTTGTGATAGTCCGTCCAGCCCGGGGTAAAACAATCATCACCCACGCGCTGACCGTTGATGTGAACCTCGTATAACCCGTGAGTTGTGACATACAAACGAGCCTTGCGAACCTCGCCGGGTATTGGCACGGCGGTTCGCAACATCGGGCTGGGCTGTGAACCCGCAGGTGCATCCGCCGACCGCGCCGCACCCATCACCCACGAAGCCTGCCAATCCGCAGGTTGCAGCAAACCCATTTCCCAGAACGAAATCTGGCTCCAGGGTGACGGTTCGTCATTGCCATTCCATGTGCGCACCCGCCAATGGCAACGTTGCCGTGAAATCAAAACCGACCCGGCATAGGCGATGTGGTTATTTTCAGCGGACATCACTTTGCCACTGTCCCACAGGTCAGCCTTGTCCCATTCCAAATTTTGAAGCGAACTGGCGACCTGAATCTGATAGGCCGACTGAACCACCCCACGCGGTCGCTCTGGTTCATTGACCTGCCACGATAACCTCGGCTGCTTTTCATCAAGCCCAATTGGATATTCGTGATACTCGCAGCGAAGTTGTTTCGGGCCATAATTCGAAACAATACTGGGGTGAGTCATGATTGGAAGCACCTGAAGGGGGTGAGTGAAAGGTTGAATGATAGCTCCACGTTTTTGCAGGTAAAGTCGCCAAAGTCGGGTTGAACCTGCGTTATACTCATTTGTCCATGACCACTGTTTTGCAATATCAAGCTGTCAATCGTCTGCTGGTGGTGCTGCCCATCTGGGTTGGCGATATCGTCATGGCCACGCCCACCCTTAGCGCCCTGCGCAAGTTGTACCCGCAGGCTCACATCACCGCCCTGGTGCGTGAACCGGTGCGTCCGGTGATCGATGCCTGCCCGTGGGTTGATCGCATCGTGACCATTCGCAAGCCGCGCAAGGGTCATACTGATTTACGTCGTGGTATTTTCGCCTTGGCGCGCCGACTGGGGGCTGCTCACTTTGATGCTGTGATCATACTGCCCAACAGTTTTCGCACCGCCCTGCTCATGCGACTGGCCGGCATCCCCCGCCGAATTGGTTACGACCGTGATGGTCGCGGCAGCCTGCTCACCGATCGACTGCTGCCCCGTCGTGATGCCGGTCGATTTCTGCCCGTGCCCACCCGTGATTACTACCTTGCCATCGCTCGTTACCTGGGCGCGGTTGACCCCGATCCGACCATGCGACTGTTTACGCGCCCTGAGCATGATGCCCGTGTCGTTGATCAGTTGCGTCAAGCCGGGTTCGACCCCCAGGCTGGTAAACCACTGTTGCTGCTCAATCCCGGGGCCAACTTCGGCGATGCCAAAATGTGGTACCCCGACCGTTTCGCCGCGGTCGCCGACCTTGCATTTGACCAGTTCGGCACCATCGCAGCTGTGAGCGGTGCCCCCAAAGAACGCGCGATCATCGACAAAGTCATCGCCGCTGCGAAACACCCGATCATCGACCTGCCCCGGTTGGGTATCGACCTCACCCTGCTCAAAAGTGTGCTCCGTCATGCGAAAGTGATGGTCACCAACGACACCGGTCCGCGTCACATGGCCGCAGCCATGGGCGTGCCCGTCGTTACCATTTTCGGGCCGACCGACCCGGCTTGGACCGACATTGGTTTTCACCTCGAACGCCAGGTCAGCGTGCCGGTGTTTTGCGGTCCCTGCCAAAAGAAAAAATGCCCGCTGGACCATCGCTGCATGACGCAGATCACTCCCGAAATGGTGCTTCAACCAACCACCCAACTGTTGCACTTGACCCTTGGTGTGTCCGATACCCCTGAAAGTAAGCGCGCGTGATTCAAGGGGCTTTGATGAATTTTCAGGTCGTCATGAATGCGTGGTCGCCGCCGGAGGATTCACCTTCACGCTGGCCCACGGAACTGGTCTGTGCGTTGGCACAACAAGGTCATCAGGTTGAAGTGTTGGCTGGGCTGTTGCCTTATGGTTCACACATCCCCGAAAACGTCACGATGCGCGATTGGCCGCATCGCCATCGACAGGGCGACCTCACCTGGCATGATTTTCATGCGCATGCAGCTCAGCTGATTCGTGGTGAAACACAACGCACCACGATTTCGTTTGTGCATCACATTCCCGCGCAGGTGATGCACCTTTGGGGGGCAGCCGGTGAAGCTGATCACCCGCAGGGCGTGCACGATCACTGGCCCTGGCCGATCAATTGGCTGGTGACTGGTCGCAACCTTTTACGCCAGCGTCGCGCCCCGTTGCACGAATTGGAAACCAGCGCCCTGCGCGACCCAATGGTCAGACACATCATCAGTGTGTCACCGGCCATGACCAAGCACCTGCGCAACAAACCCGGTATCACTGCCCAGCACATCATCGAATTGCGACCGGGGATCGAAACCATTGATTCATCGTCAACGTTTAACAGTGATCGTTCGATGCAACCTGATCAATTACGCCGTCAATTGAACATCGAACCCACTGCAACCGTCATGCTTTGGCCGACCCCCGGTATGCCCCGCCGTTGGTTCGACGCCGCTTTGATGGCTTTGAAAACCGTAATGCTTCAACATCGGTCATTGCAGGTCATACTGGCCGGTGAACTGGTGCATCACCATCACGAATCGATCACCGCAGCCGGTTTGCGCGATCGCGTTGGTTTGATACCCACAGCCGGTCACATGCACGCACTATTGCCCGCTGTCGATTTTGTTTTCAACCTCACGCCCGCCCCAGCCGGGGTTTCGCGTCATACTTTGATGTCCCTGGCCAATGGTGTACCCGTCATCACCCATGCGTTCGATGGCGCCCAATCATGGCTGACCGACCCTGACGGCCAACCTGCCGGCTTGATCATCGATCAGCCCGACAAACCCGTATCCATCAGCCAGGGTTTGCAGCAACTGATGTCTGATCACCATCGCAACACCCTGCACACAGCCGCCGTCGCCATCGCTCCAAACTTCACCATGAACCATCACACCCACGCACTGTTGCAGGCCCTGAGGTAAACTTCTCGAAAACATGACGAAGTGGCCAAGTGGTCGGGTGGTCAAGTGGTCGAGTGTAAAACCAAGCAGCATTGAAACAGGTTGTCATCACCATGCCCAGAGCCATGAACCCAGACCCCAGTACATGATGAGTTATCGAATTTTCGGTGTACTCTGTGTCACTGTGGCCGTTATTTATAGCCGGTACTTTCGTAGCACGGAGGCTTTGTTGTGACATCAATAACAACCCCGCAACCTCGATTGCTTGCCTTCATGAATCAGAAAGGCGGCGTGGGCAAAACCACCACTTCCGTCAACCTTGCCGCTGCCCTTGCCCTGCGCGGCAAGCGGGTGCTTTGCATCGACCTGGACCCGCAAGCCCACCTCACCCTGCACCTGGGGCTGAACCCCGATGAACTCGAACACAGTGTTTACAGTCTGCTTACCGATCACACGATGTCGCCCCTGCAAGTCATTTATGAAGTGGGCGACAACCTTTCACTATTGCCCGCGGAAGTGAACCTGGCCGGGGTCGAGTCGGAATTGGCCGCCCTTGCCGCCGAGGGTAAGGCCCAGCACCTCTTGCGTGACAAACTACAGCCGGTGATTCAAGGCCTCACGCTGCCCGCAACCCAATCGGCCATACCATCACCCACCGACACCGGTGCTTCAACTTCATCAACCACCCCAGCTGCGCAGCCGCTGTTTGATTTTGTCGTCATCGACTGTCCGCCGTCGCTGGGCCTGCTCACCGTCAACGCCCTGGCCTTGGCCAACGAAGTGATGGTGCCGATGCAGGCTCATTTTTTGGCGCTGCAAGGCTTATCAAAACTGTTATCGACCGTCGGCATGGTGCGTCAAGCCGTCAACCCCAGCCTCGAAGTCACCGGCATCATCGTCGGCCTGTACGACGGGCAAACCGCCCTAGCCCGGGAAGTGATGCAGGATTTGAAAAACTTTTTGGAAGCTGCCCGCAACATGGACGTGCCCTGGCGCCGGGCCGAGGTTTTATCACCGCCGATTCGGCGCAACATCAAACTGGCCGAATGCCCCAGTTTTGGTCAAACCATTTTTGACTACGCGCCGCTTTGCCCCGGGGCGCAGGACTATCGCACCCTGGCGCAAAGTGTGCTGGATATGAATTTGAACATTTAAGTGGACTCACCACAGAGGCGCAGAGACACAGAGCGGAAAGATAACATGACATGATATCAACCTGAGCGAACAAAAAAAATACTGAGAAAAATCACAAAACAGACCCTCATAACGGTGTTAAGTTGTATACATGGTTGCTTAAAAAACTCTGCTTTTCTCTGTGTCTCTGTGGTTGATTTTTTGTTTTTAAATGTTTTTAGAAAGTCGTACCGCCAGGAAAGACCCACACCATTCACGATACACCCTCAGCCAACCTCGACGATAGAAACCCACCAGCCCGACCGTGGTTTTGGGCGCGCTTGATATTGTGCTTTTATGTACCGGGGTTGCTCACACTCACCCATTGGCCGAACCTGACACCCCCGCCGCCGGAGTTGCAGGGGCTGCAACTCGACAAACTCGTTCACTTTGCGATGTATGTGTTGGTCGCCTTTTTATGCATTCAATCGCGATTGGTCGGCCGTGCCGCGCAGCCGACGACCAACCTGATACTGGGTGCGACCCTGGCTGCGCTATTGGGGGTGGTCGATGAATACACCCAAAAATATGTCCCCGGTCGTCATGCTTCGGTACTCGATGGTGTCACCAACCTCACCGCCGTGGGAAGCGTGGCCGTGGCCCAGGCCATGAGCTGGAGCCGCTTCAAAGGTCGCACCGTCGCGGCCTGGGTTTGCCGCATCGCCTTGTGCCTGCTGTTCCCCTACCTGACGGTGCTGACCCTTGGGCCGAGGTTGAACCTTGAAAATATTTTGCTCCAAATCGCGCCCGCATTGGGTGTGCAGTTGCAGGCCGACAAACTGGCGCACCTGATCGGTGCCGCCGTCATCACCTGGCTTATTTACGGGGCGCAACTCATGGGGGTGGGTCGCCGTATTGCCAATCTTTTTTTCACCATGATCGTGGTCGCAGCCCTTGGCCCACTGGTCGAAATGGTGCAACTTCGGGTCGGTCGCGGGTACGAACTGGCCGACATCGCCGCCCACAGCTTCGGCCTGGGTATTGGTTTACTAGTCATCATCATCACCTGGCTCATCCTTCTGATCGCCAAACCCAAATCCACCCAGCATGATCGCTGGCATGAACCCTCAGTTGACACCCCCCATCATTCACCAACAACCGCCACCACCTCCGACTCCGCTGACACCGTCAACAACAACAGCATCAATAACAACGATGTCGCAACCTCTACCCGTGCTCACACCGCTTCGACGAGCGTTGTGAAAACGAACGTGCCGACATCAACCAAACCCAAAACCAGTTTCGTCGCAGCCGCCAAAGTCGTCGGCCTGCTCACACTGCTTTCACGCCTCACCGGACTGGCACGCGATGTTTACCTGGCCGGGGCTTTGGGTTTATCCGGCATTGCCGATGCCTTCTGGTTCGGGTTTCAAGTACCCAACCTGTTCCGTCGCTTGTTTGGCGAAGGCGCTCTCACCGCCGCCTTCATCCCGGTTTACACCCACGCTCGTCAGCGCGATGCCATCCTCGCACGACGCTTTGCCTCACTCTGCTTTGCCGTGACGCTGATCGTACTCGGCTCACTCACCCTCATCGGCGAACTGGCCCTTGCGGGCATACTCTGGCAACGCGAACTTACCAGTGACTGGTCATTGGCGATTCAGCTGACCATGGTGATGTTGCCCTACATGCCGATGGTTTGCCTCGTCGCTTTGTGTGGTGCGGTACTGCAAGTGCATGGCCGATTCGCCCCCGCTGCGGGTATGCCGATTTTTTTGAACCTGGTCATGATCGTCGGCACATACCTTGCCCTGCGCGGCATCACCCCCGGCAATGATTCAGCCTTACGCACCGCAATATTCATCATCGCTGGCAGTGTCGTCATCGCGGGGGTCATTCAACTGACTTCGCAATTGGCACTCATGCTGCGCCATGAACAACTCACCCTTGTCTTCCGCGGCGCAGGGCCATTGTTCACCCAGTTCCGTACTACCTTCATTCCCAGTTTTCTGGCGCTGGCGGTGTTTCAAATCAACACTTTCATGGACGCGATGCTGGCCATGGGGTTATCGCCTAAACACAGCAGCCTGACTGCAACCACCGACATCACCACCACCCAGCTCAACCTGTTTGGCTACTTCGTCGATCACCCCATCGCGCAAGGCGGATTGGCAGCCCTCAACAACGCCCAAAGGTTGTATCAGTTTCCGCTGGGGGTTTTTGGGGTTGCCATTGCCACGGCCATATTCCCCGCCCTGGCGCAGGCTGCTGCCGCCCCCGGGTTGGCTGGCGCACAACAATTTCGCAACATCCTGCAACAGGGTTTGCGACTGACCGTGTTCATCGGTTTGCCAGCCAGCGTCGGGTTGATCGTCACCAGTCTGCCCCTGGCGCGGGTGCTGTTTGAACGTGGTGCCTTCACCCTTGATGATTCGCAGCGCGTGGCCTGGGTACTCATCGGTTACGCCCCGGCCATCTGGGCCTACTCGATGTCACAAGTACTCACCCGTGCCTTTTACGCCGTGCGCGATGCCCGCACACCGATGGTGCTTTCATTGGCCATGGTCGTGCTCAACTTTTTGCTCAACATTACGCTGGTCTGGGTGCTGGGGGCTGCGGGCCTGGCTTGGGCAACCGCCATTTGCGCTATTACTCAGTGTGCTTTGATGTTGATGCTGGTGCGTGGGTGTGTTGATCAGCCGATGGATAGAAGTGTGTGGACCGGTTGGGGCAAAACCTTGGGTTTGTCACTGATCATGGCCCTGGTCATCGCCCCGATTTTGATCGCATACCCACCTCTATCGCTGAGCAAAACACAAGTATTACTGCAATTGTCGGTGATGGTCACACTCGGTGCCGCCGTTTACCTGGGTGGCGCCTATATCCTGAAATGCCCGGAACTGGGTTGGATTGGTTCACGACGTAAACGGTGAAACCGTCACTGATAAACCTTTTCATCACTCAATGAACGGTGGGGCAGGCGTCCCGCCTGCCAATGGGCGACCAAGCCCATTTCGTACACGGTGCCGAATACCTTGATGACAAAGTTGCAGCCAAATCATGTCCGGTTACAATGCTTGGCTTGCCGATGGTCCGCCCGGTGCGTGGCTCAAAAGCGTCCTGTGAACGCTCCGGTCAGAACGGCAACCGACCTTGATATGACGTTTCCAACGTCGCAACAGGTTCGGTCCGCAAACTTAACCTTGATCACGTGTCGCCCCACGACGCTCCCTCCCACGAGGGCTGAGCATACCGACACAGGCCCGCCATCACGGGCAATGGAGTTTCATCATGGCTTCTTTGGTACAAGACCTGATCGACGCCGGCGTACACTTCGGCCACCGGGCCACCAGTTGGAACCCGAAGATGGCGCCCTTCATCTTCGGCAAGCGCAATAAAATTCACATCATCGACATCAAGGCCACCATCAAGGGCCTTTTGCTCGCCCGTAAGTTCGTCAGCAAGGTCGTCGCCGGCGGCCAGGACGTTCTCTTCGTCGGCACCAAGCGTCAGGCCAAGGGCATTCTCGAAACCAACGTCAAGCCCACCGGCATGCCCTTTGTCAACGAACGCTGGCTCGGCGGCACACTCACCAACTTCCGCACCATCCGTGATCGGCTCAAGCGTCTCGAAGAACTGGAAAAGCTCGAAACCTCCGGCGAAATCAACAAATATTCCAAAAAAATGGAAAGCACCCTGCGCCGGGAAAAAAATAAGATTCTGCGCAACCTTGAAGGCATCCGCAATATGTCCAAGCTGCCCGGCGCGATGATCATCATCGATGTCAAGGCGGAAATGAACGCGGTGCGTGAAGCCCGCAAACTGGGCATTCCCACGGTGTGCCTGATCGACACCGACAGCGACCCCGACTTTGCCGACATCGCCATTCCGGGCAACGACGATGCCATGCGAGCGATTGAAGTGGTGGTGCAAAGTCTGTGTGCAGCAGTGCAGGAAGGCAAACAATCCCGCGCCATCGAAGCCGCTCAGCGCGATCGTCGTGACGACGCCGGCGATGATAAATCAGGTGGCCCCAAACGCAGCCGACGCGCCCAGTTCCGTGCCGAGGAAACCCCGGCCAGTGAAACTGCGGCAACCGTCCCTGCTGACAACAACACTCCCACCGCCCCGCAGGCGTGATCCAACAGGTATCTAACACAGAGGGCACAAAGGACACAGAGAAGCAAACCAGCAAATTGCATTGACTTTGTAAACTGCTTGACTCAAAAGTATCGCTGCATGTGATACCCGAAAGAATCAGTCTTCATTGACAATGTTTTGAATCTCGGTTCATTCAATAAATTGTTTCTTCTGTTTAATCTATGTGTTCTCTGTGCACTCTGTGTTAAAAATCGTCTTCATAAAATTACCTACAAGCGTATTAACAGGAAGTTGAAACCCATGGCTATCACCGCCTCACAAGTCAATGAGCTGCGTCAGAAAACCGGTCTGGGCATGATGGAGTGCAAAAAGGCGCTGGAAGAATCCGCCGGCGACGTGCAAAAGGCCGTTGATCTGTTGCGTACCAAGGGCCTGGCAAAAATGGACAGCCGAACCGAGCGCGTCAGTGCCGAGGGTCGCATTGCCCTGGCCGTCGCCCCTGATCGCAACAAGGCCGCCATGGTTGAAATCAACAGCGAAACCGACTTTGTCGCCAAAAATGAAAAGTTTCTGGCGGTCGTGCAAAACATCGCGAGCGAAGCCCTCACCCAGCCCGCCGGTGAAGTCAGCAAAACCGATTCGATGCAGGCTGGCATCGATGACCAGCGGCTGACGACCAAGGAAAACGTGCTGTTCGGACGCGGTGTGGTTGTCGGCGGCTCCGGCAGCATCGTCGGCGGTTATGTCCACTTCACCGGCAAAATCGGTGTGCTCATCGAACTCACCGGCCCGTCCGAAGCCATCACCAACGAACTCATCGCCGACCTGGCCATGCACGTGACCGCCATCAGCCCCAGCCCCATCGGTGTGCGTGAAAGCGACATTCCCGCCGAGGTGATCGAAAAGGAAAAGGTCATCGCCAAGGCCCAGGCCATCGAACAGGGCAAACCCGAAGCCATCGCCGAGAAAATGGTCGAAGGCAAGGTCCGCAAGTTTTACGAGGAAGTCTGCCTCAACCATCAGCCGTTCATCAAGGACGACAAAAAGAAAATACGCGAAATTCTGCCCCAGGGCGTCGAAATCAAGTCGTTCGTGCGCTACCAGATCGGCGTGAAGTGATTGACGGCAAATCCGGTGGCCAATTGGTCGAGTAATTAAACCACGCCTGAACTTCACGTCATCGTGAAGTTCAGGATGATTTCACCAACACATCAACAGACACGACCAGTCGCGGCGCTAACCTATCCTTTCCTCGCCCCCACCCGCAATCCTCGTCTTGCAAACATATCCGACACTTCGCGTTTGTATAACAACAGTGCCTCTTCCGGGTCCGGGCCGTACATTTCACCGAACCACTCGGCCGACAGGTAGCCGTCGTATTCACTACTGATCAGCGCCTCGAGCGTTTGTTCATACGGCAACTGGCCCTTGCCAAACGGCGCGATCACCACCTTCTCCCGATCATTGATCGCATCATGAAAATGCACGTGCTTCATCCACCCGTTCAACTCCTTGAACGTCTGGGCAAGTGATTCGCCGGCACGGTAGGGGTGCATGTTGTCATACACGATGCCCAGGTTGGCGCGGTCGGCCAGTTTCACCACCGCTGCCGTTTGCGAAGCCTTCATCAGCGTGTCGTGCGTCTCAAGCCAGATACCCACGCCCGATTCCTCCGCATTCTGCGCGATCGCCCGCAGTCGTTCCGCGATCATTTCGCTGAGCACCTGCATGTCCATGCCCTCAGGTTGCGGCCCGCAAAACACCCTGATGCCAGGGGCGCCAATCTGAGCGGCCAGTTCGATGCGTGCCCCCGCCTGTTCCACCACCGCCTCGTCCACCAACCGCAGGCTCGTGCCCAGACAAGGCACTTCCAGTTCATAACGATCCAGTTTGCGACGAATGTCCGCCCGTTCGATTTTGTCGGTGTAAATTTCCACCCCATGCCCGTGCCTGGCGTCACAACGAAACTCGATGCCCTGATACCCCAGCCGCACCGCACCATCGATCACCTGATCCAGCGACCAGGTCGGACAGGTGAACGTAACAAAACTGATTTTCATCTTCGCACTCGCAGGTTGGTTCCGTGGTCATTCAACAAACATTTTCAACACAAAGATCACAGAGGTCACAGAGATAAAATCAATCAATCAATCAGCAAATCAGTTCATCGGAACCAATCAAATCTAATTTTCCCTCGTAATTGAATCTCTGAACACATCTGTTTGTTTCTTCTCTGTGTACTCTGTGAACTCTGTGTTGAATTATTGATGTATCGGTAACATACCCGCCCACCGCTTCGCCGCAACCGCTTGCACGCTACAATAAGCGATATGAACGTCCCCATGCCTGTTTCCGATGATGCGCCGCTGATCGAACCGATGTGCGCGATCTTTCGCCGTTTCCTCAAAAAACAAGGCTTGAAGTTCACCCCCGAACGAGCCACCATTCTCGAAGGCGTGCTTTCCAAAACCGAGGTCTTCGAAGCCGAGCAACTGCTTTACGAAATGCGTTCCGCTGGTCACCGGGTCAGCAAAGCCACCATCTATCGTACGATCAAGCATCTGCTGGAAGCCCGCATCATCTCCGAAGTACTCATCGACTCCAAACAGGCGCATTACCAGCTCACCGCTGGCCGTGAACCCAAAGCCCACCTGGTCTGCCTGGAAACCAATTCCATCATTGAGTTCGACTGCCCGGAACTGCAAGCCATCCGTGACCGCATCTGCACACAGCACGGCTTTACCCCCGTCAGCCATCGGTTGGTCGTTTACGGCTTGTCCCCCGAAGCGCAAAATCAAGCCGCTGCTGAGTAACCCATGTCAGCTTGCCTCGCAAATGTGGCACCGCCGCCCTCGGCGGTGAATTTGACAAAGCGGCGGATGGTATCCGCCGGATTCGATCAATCACGTTTTTCGATGAATCACGTTGATGGATAACAATCACCATAAACCACCGATGACATCGGCGGCTTTACAGACCCAGCCGGGGGCGGCTGGGCTACATTTTCCGATTGTGGCACCGCCGCCCTCG
>CAYRTH010000005.1:22147-51595 GCA_964427135.1 uncultured Phycisphaeraceae bacterium | reverse complement strand
CGTTCGTAACCGACGCCCATCAAATAGCGCGGCTTATTCACCGGCAACAGTGGTGCGGTATGTTCAACCACCCTTTTCATCGCATCAAACGATTCCCCCACCGCCACGCCGCCGATCGCATACCCCGGCAAATCACGCTGCGTCACCTGCGTCGCACAAAACGTTCGCAATGAAAGGTCCGTGCCTCCCTGCACAATGCCAAACAATGCCTGTGCGTCGGGCCGTTGGTGTGCCTGCATGGAACGATCCAGCCATTGCAGCGTGCGCTGGACCGCCTGCTCGACCCGCGCCGTATCCGTGGCCGGGGGACAATCGTCCATCGCCATGATGATGTCCGCCCCGAGCATGTTTTGAACCGCAATCGAACGTTCCGGCGACAGGTCGATCAACTTGCCATCGATATGACTTTTGAAAGTAACCCCCTGGTCACTGAGCTTGTTGAGGTGGCCCAGACTGAACACCTGAAACCCACCCGAATCCGTCAACATCGGCCGCTGCCAGCGACTCCAATGTTGCAACCCCCCCATGCGTGCCACCAGTTCAGGCCCCGGTCGCAGCAAAAGGTGATAGGTGTTGCCCAGTGCGATCTGCGCCCCCGTGTCGGCCACCAAATCAGGCAATAAACCCTTGATGGTGCCTTGGGTACCCACGGGCATAAACGCAGGCGTATCAAACGACCCATGCGGTGTGGTCACCCGACCGACCCGGGCTGCACACCACGAGGCACGATGTTGTATATCAAAACTCAGAGCCGACATGCGGGGATTGTAACGATAGCCAAGTGATCGAGTGGTCAAGTGGTTTTTGACGTTTAGCGCAGACGCTTTGCGTCGGCGTTCCGGGCAATTGATGGATGAATCGACTTCCGTCTAGCCGCGGGTGGCAACCCGCGGTTGGCTTGACACGTTGTTGTGCGCCGGTCAATCGCTGCCTCGATCACCTGGCATTGGTTTTCACTTCGGTGGGGCGTACCGTGTCGTCGGATTGTGCGCAATAAATCACCCGACGCGACATGTCATGGCCCAAACCAATACAAGCACCCAATCACATTCCCGCTCATTTTTTCATATGCTGTCTTCGTGCCCATCAACAAGTCATCGCCGACGTTACTGTTCACCGCCTTTGAACGCAGCGGTGATGAACATGCTGCGCCGGTGATCGCTCGGTTACGACAACTCAACCCTCACATCACCATTTACGCCCTGGGCGGGCCGCGTATGCAAGCGGCGGGGGCACAACTGCTGGATATGTCCCCCACCCATGGCACGATGCTGCTGGATGCCCTGGGTCAGATTCGCGTCCATATGCAGCGATTGTCCCGCCTCAAAGCCTGGTTGTGTGAAAACCATATCGATGCGCTCATTCCCGTCGATAGCCCTGCTGCCAACTGGTCGATTTGCGGTTTGATTCGCAAACATGAGCCTGCCGCCAAAATCATTCACCTGGTGGCCCCGCAGTTGTGGGCCTGGGCGCCCTGGCGGGTTCGCAAAATGCGCCGGTTGTCGGATCATGCTTTGTGTTTGCTGCCCTTTGAGCCGGCCTGGTTCGCCCAGCATGGCATCAAGGCTACGTTCGTGGGTCACCCGGTGTTTGACCCAGTCGGTGAAACCCACCGACAACAGGCAGCCGGGTTGCATCAATTGCCCCCTGCCCCGATGAAACTGGCGTTGTTGCCCGGGTCGCGTATTTCCGAAATCAAAGCCAATTGGCCGACGATGCTGGCGGTGCTGCGTCAGTTGGAACAGCAGTTGCCGGGGTTGCGGGCAGCGGTGGGGGCCGCTGATGAGCGAATCGAAACGATGATTCGCAGCACATTGCCAACGGATGCATCACCCTCCGCCAATCCAATGGTGCAGGTGGACGCCACCGATGCGGTACTCGCCTGGGCCGATGCGGCACTGATGACTTCGGGTACGGTCACGCTGCATGGTGCGGTACATGGCAAGCCGATGGTGGTGATGTACAACATCAAACGGTGGACATGGGTGTTGTTGGGTCAGTTTTTGATGCGGACTAAAACCTTTACGTTGCCGAATTTGATCTCGGAAGCACAGGGCATGGGCCGGGTGGTGAGGGAATTTGTGCCGCATTTTGGGGAGGTGGAACCGGTGCGGGCTGCGGTGTACCAATTGCTCAGCGATGACTTGGCACGACAGGCGCAACAGGCATCGATCAAGCAAGCCATGCGCGTGTTTGAGGGACAGGCTTTCGCGGATCAAGCGGCAACGAAAATCATGGCGCTGCTTGAATTCTGATGGTTTGCTTATCAGTATCAAATCCGGGGCTAAAGCCCTCGGCGTCATCAGGTCAACGATTGGTCGGGTAACAGCGTTTGGTTCACCCCAACCCTTGCGTTACACTCATGCAATGAGGCACCTTTCGATGCGCATTGTCCCCGTTTGTTTATGGACCTTCTGTAGCTGCGGCCTGGTACTACTCACATTGTTACCCGGTTGCGGCAGCGGCACTGGCGGTGGTCAGCGTACTGTCACCAACGATGATTTTGTGAGCGCAACCATCACGCCTTCCACCGAATCAACTTCATCGCTCCGCCGTGTGGTTGTACCGGTTGATGCCGAACCGTCGTTACCCTCGACCCAAGTCGTGACCAATGGCGATCACACGCCGACCAACGACACAACTGTCACCAGCACACCAGGCACAACCACCAACACCTCCGCCAATCTGTTGGCCGGTTCGTTGTCCAACAGCCCGGCGGAGGAGGCAGCCGTCCGTCAGTTTTTCGCGGAACTACCCACTCCGACGATCACCCCAACCCTGACCACCGCACAAGCCCGGCAACTGTCCATCGATGGCATGGTGGGGCAGGTCAACGGTCAGGCCATTTACGCCAGTCGCGTGTTTGGCCCCCTGAGTGAGCAGCTTGCACGCCTGGGGCAGACGCTTTCACCGGCAGCCTTCCGACAGGAAGCCGCCCGACCGATTTTGGCGACGTTGGAGGAAATTGTTTTTAACAACCTGATACTGGGCGAAGCCGAGCGCGATTTATCATCACAGGAACAGGCGGGATTGAACGCCCTGTTGCGCACGGAACGGGAAAAGCTGATGCGTCGCTGGGGTGCTGGTTCGCGCATCGTGGCCGACCAAACGCTGCGGGAACGTGAAGGCAAAACGCTCGATGAAAAAATGGTGGAAATTCGCCAGCAGGTGCTCGTACAGCGGTACCTGCAACAAAAACTATTTCCGCGCATCAATATCACCCGCAAGGACATTGAACGTTTTTACAACGATAACCGGACGCGCTTTCAACCCGAGCCGACGCGACTGGTGCGGCTGATTCGCGCCGATGGCGCGACGGCTGCGCAGCAAATTGAAACCGCGCTATCAGAAGGCGACCCGTTTGCCCAAGTCGCGCGTTTGCGTGCCAATGCTTATCGTCGTGAGCAGGGCGGTTTGTTTGCAGAAAAAATCGTCGGTAATGAAATATTCGGCATCGCGCCGCTGAATGATGCCGTACTGCAACTTCAAGCCGGCGAACACTCGGCTCGTATCGACGTTGGCCAAACGGGCTACTGGGTGTTTGTCGAATCATTGGAACTCGGCAAAGCCCGCAGTCTGCGCGAAGCCCAGACCGAGATCGAAGAATTGCTGCGTCGGCAACGTTTTCAACAACTATTGGCGCGCTATCGCAGCACCTTGTTTGCCCGTGGCAGTTACAACCCCATTCCGCAAATGGCCGAGTCGTTGCTCGAAATCGCTGTGAATCGATATGCAAGGACCGCTGGGTAAAGATGGACAAATCGCGTGGTTGGGTGATCTGACGAGTAAGCGCCGCGACTTGTTATGTCCGATACTGTGGCCCAGCCGCCCTCGGCTGGGTGAATCACCATGATCGATCGCACCGCCGAGGGCGACGGTGCCACAATGAAACTTATCGCCCATCGGGTTCATCACCCATGTCACCCTTACCCAAACCAACCGCGACAAAGCAGGGTGGTTATCGCAAACACTCACGCAAACCCGTGTCATCGTTGCTGGATTATTTTCGGCGCTGGTTACCGGGGCCGTTGACCGTCGGTACACGCGGGGAACGTGCTGCCCAAAAGTATCTGCAACTACAAGGCTATCGACTGGTCGCCAAAAACCTGCGCAACCGCACCGGTGAAATCGATCTGCTTATGATGACCCCCGATGCCCGCACGCTGGTGCTGATCGAAGTCAAGGCTCGTGAACTGCATGCCGATCAGGCGGTGGTCAACCCGCGCCCCGAAGTGCACGTCAACCAGCACAAGCAACGCAAAATCACCGCCCTGGCGCACCAACTGGTGCAGCGCTACGGCTATTCCAATCACATGATTCGCTTTGATGTGATCGGGGTTGATTTTCCACGTCAGGGCAATCCGATTGTCCGTCATCATCCCGGTGCGTTCGAAGCTGCGTGGTGATGGAACGACATTTTGACGCCGAGGGCTTTAGCCCCGGATATCACATCACAACCATGACATCCGGCCCTAAAGGGCACGGCGTCGAGAAGGCAACAGCAAAGTTTCTGCGCTGCACATTATACACTTTAACGCTTGCCCGGCAGCTTCGGTATTGCTTCGCCATGCGGGTCGGTGCTGGGGTGGCCCAGGGTTTGATCCACATCATCCGCCAGTTCATGCGCATGTTCCAATCGCTCGGCCTGGGTGTGAATCGCCTCGCCCTGAACGTTGGCCTGTTCCGCCAGGTACGACTCCCACAACCGATGGGCGCGTACCAGTTCCGTCGCACGAAGATCCCCCGCATCACTCAACGTGATATTGCCATCCCGCACCTGTGCCAGCGTCAACCCTTCGACACTTTGTAGCGATGCTGATGCCTGGTTTTGCGTCAGTCTCGCTCGCCTTGCCACCGCATCCAACGTCGTTGGTTCGCCCCGTTCACGCAGGTGAAAAATTGCCTTGAGCACATCTTCCAACCGATGATGTCGTTGGGTTTGCCTTCGCCTTAGCCAGTCAAACACCAACCCGTGACTGGGTGAAAAAAACATCGTCAGCGTAAAAATAAATGCAGCCACCAGCACCATCGCGGGCCCGGTCGGGGCATTGGCGACAAAGGCCAGCGACATGCCTGCCGCTGCGGAAATCGCGCCGAATATACCCGACAACAGCAGCATGATGCTCAGTCGATTGGTCAGTTGATACGCTGCCGACGCCGGGGTGATGATCATCGCCACCACCAGCACCACCCCCGTGGTTTTCAACCCCGCCACCACCGTTGCTGACAACATGCCCATAAGCAGGTAATGCAGCATCACCACCGGTACACCCATCGCTGCCGCCACGATTGGATCGAAACTGGCCAGTCGCATCGGGTGAAACAACACCGCCACGACCAGCAGTACCAGTGGCGCGATGATGGCCATCATCCATAAATCAGCAGTGCCGACCGCCAGGGGGTCGCCGAATAAAAAACATTTGAGGTCAAAGTGCGTGCCCCGGGGCAGGTTGCTGATCAGAATGATGCCCAGTGCGAAAAAAGCGGTGAACACGATGCCGATGGCTGAGTCTTCCTTTGTTCGGCTGATGCGACTGACCAGCCCGATCAGCCCAGCCGTGGCCACGCCCGCAATCAATGCCCCCAGCAGCAAACCCACCACACTGGTGCTCTGCGTCAGAATGAACGCGATCACCACCCCCGGCAGTACCGCGTGTGCCAGCGCATCGCCGATCAGGGCCATGCGTCTGAGCACCACAAAACAGCCCAGCACTCCGCAGGCAATACCCACCAGCACGCTGCAGGTGGTTTCCTGCCACCAGCGTAAGCCGAAGGGTTCGAACATCTGCGTAAAATCGAGCACCAGTTGCGCGAGCATGAAACCTACTCCGAGTCAATTGTTCTGAAAATCAAGTCTTTCGTTTAGCCCCCGGTCAATGACCGGGGGTCGCCCGGCCGGGGTGTAATCGCATAAGCAAAATCACTCCTTGCGTAACAATGCCTCCGCTTGTTCGAGCAGTGCCAACCGTCCGCCGTAGGTCCGATGCAGGTTTTGCTGGGTGAGTACCTGGCGCGTCGGTCCAAAAGCCACCACCCGCTGGTTGAGCATGAGTAACTCGTCAAACTTTTCCAGCACCGCCAGATCGTGATTGACCACCAACAGGGTTCGCCCGCTTTGTGCCAGTTCGTTCATCAGTTTGAATATGGCCTG
The DNA here is from genome assembly GCA_964427135.1 of uncultured Phycisphaeraceae bacterium. Taxonomy (GTDB): domain Bacteria; phylum Planctomycetota; class Phycisphaerae; order Phycisphaerales; family Phycisphaeraceae; genus JAJXSS01. Next base: position 45,444 of record CAYRTH010000005.1, on the reverse strand, counting down.
TTCCGTTGCTGCGTCCACGCCTGCAAAGGGTTCATCCAGCAGCATCACCGGTGCCTGCTGACACAACGCCCTTGCCAAAAAAACGCGCTGCTGTTGTCCGCCTGACAATCGGCGAATGTGTCGCTTGGCAAACGGCTTCATGTCCACCAGTTCCAGCGCCTGATTCGCTGCCTCGTAATCGGTCTGATTGGGGCGCGACCACCAGGGCTTGGTTCCGTACCGACCCATGAGCACCACCTCAAACACCGTGACCGGAAAGTCCCAGTCCACCGCTTCGGTCTGAGGAACGTAGGCCACTTGCTGTCGTGCCCGTTCGATGGGTTCCCCCAACACACGGATGGTTCCGCTGTCGCGCCGCACCAGTCCGAGGATCGCTTTGAGCAGGGTGCTTTTGCCCGCACCATTGGGGCCGATGATGCCCACCAGTTTGCCCGGCTCAACGGTGAAACCAGCCGACCGCAAAATCGGCCGACCATCGTATGACACCCAAACGTCATCGACTTGTAATGCGGGTACGGTACTCATGATTGACAGACTTGCTTGATTGGCGAATCGGACGCCGAGCCCTTTAGGGCCGGATGATCTGCGGATGAATCCGGGGCTAAAGCCCTCGGCGTCATTGTTGTTTTTTTCGGGAATTGGTCGAACACGTTTCCGGCACTCGGCCACTTGGCCACTTGGCCACTTGGCCACTTCTGCTTATTTCAGCGCCGCCGTGATCGTCTGCACGTTATGGCGCACCATGCCGATGTAGGTCCCCGCGGGTGAATCCGCAGGCCCCAGTGAGTCGCTGTAAAGCGTGCCGCCGATGCGGGCACCAGTGTTTTCCGCCACCTTGCGCACCATGTCGTTGAGGGTTTGCGTCACACTGGTTTCAATGAACAGGGCGGCAATGTTTTTTTCCTTCACCATCGTTTCGAGTCGCTGCACATCCTGCGGTTTGGGGGCCTGTTCGGTGCTGATGCCCACCACAGCGTGAACCTCGATGCCGTAGGCTTTGCCCAAGTAGGCAAACGCATCGTGACTGGTGATGATGATGCGCTGTGCCGCCGGTATCGTTTCGATTTCGGAGCGCACCCACGCATCGAGTTCCGTCAGTTCCGTCAGGTATTGCTTCGCCCGTTGTTGATACAACGCAGCATTGTTCGGATCGATGGCCATGAATCCGTCGCGGGCGCGCTCGACGTACACCTTGTAAAAATTCACATCGAACCAGCAATGCGGGTCGGGGGCACCCTCTTTGTCCGTACTGCCCAGGGTCACGATGCGCGGTTCTTCCGCCAAGGCGATGACCTTGGCATCTTTAGCGTTGTTTTCAATGATGTGCAGCAGTGTGCTTTCCAGGTGCAGTCCGTTGAGCAGCACCAGTTTCGCCTGTGCAATCGTCTGCGCATCGCGGGGGCGCACATCGTAAACATGCGGGTCTTCCCCCGGCTTCATCAACCCCACCACCCGCACCTGCTCACCCCCCAGTCGTTGCGCCAGGTCCGCAATCATCGTGGTCGTCGCCACCACCAGGGGTCGATTGTCATTCGCCTGCGTCTGCGGCCCGCTTCCCGGTTGCCGATCACAACCCGTGACCACTCCAAGCATCGCAACCAGCATCACCCCCATGACCATGAACCACACATATCGCAACATTTTGAATCCTCTTGATATTGATTTTGACGAGTCAAAATATACAATAGACTCGTTTGAATCCTACGTCAACTTCAAGGGTGATTGCATGCCCAGCAGCACGGTTGAAAACTACCTCAAGCACATTTACCTCCAGCAGGAGCGCTCGCCGCAGGGTTGGGTGCTCATGGGGCAACTGGCGCAGGTCATGGGGGTGGTCCCCGGTACAGCCACATCGATGGTCAAATCATTGGCGGATGCCGGCCTGGTGATTTACCAACCGCGCGGCGGGGTGAGTCTGTCCCCCGGCGGCGAACAACTGGCTTTGCGCGTCATCCGTCGTCATCGGCTGGTCGAACTGTTCCTCGTGCGTGTGCTGCACATGGACTGGTCGGAAGTGCACGAAGAAGCCGAGCATTTGGAACATGTGATTTCCGACAAGGTACTGGCGAGCATCGATCAGGTTTTGGGTTGCCCCGAATTCGATCCGCATGGTGACCCCATTCCGCCGTTGGAAGGGCGACCTGCCGACGCCGCAGTGATCCCTCTTTCGCAATGTCGCCTCAATAAAGCGGTTCGCATCGCACGATTAACCGACCAGCAGCCCGAATTTTTACGCTTTGTTGAAAGTCAGGGGCTGGTGCCACAGGCCTGGGTCACGGTGCAAAGCATCCAGCCAAGCGCCCAGGCCGTCGAAATACGCACCAAGCGAGGCCAATCACTGACGCTGGGCATGTCCGCTGCGGAAAAAGTGCTGGTGTACGCACACGGAGCCAAACATCAAAGCCAGTGATTCCTTCACCGCGGGTTGCCACCCGCGGCTATGAAAACATTCGCAATGATTGCCTCGTTGTTTATTGTCTGTGTAGCCGCGGGTGGCAACCCGTGGTTCTTCCATCTTCGTCTCGTGGTAACATACGAATATGCGGACGCTCGCGGATGAAAATCACGTTGCGGAGTTAATTGAACGACTGGCGCAGACCATCGCCCGTGACTTGGCTTCTGCCTCGAAAAGCGCATCAGGCAACGGTTCTTCATCGCCCCCGGCACCCTGGGCTTTGGTGGGCATTCGCAGTCGTGGCGCGGTGTTGGCAGAACGTTTGGCGGAACGGTTGCAACCTGATTTTGTCGGTACGCTCGACATCACTTTGTATCGTGATGATTTGTCTGAATTGGCGGATCAGCCGATTGTGCGTGAAACGGTGATTCCGTTTTCGGTCGATGGGTTGAACATCGTGCTGGTGGACGATGTGCTGATGACCGGTCGGTCGATTCGGGCGGCATTGCAATCGCTGATGGACCTTGGTCGGCCGCGCAGGGTCTGGTTGTCGGTGTTGGTGGATCGGGGTGGGCGTGAGTTGCCGATTGCCGCTGATCACATTGCGCTCGACTTATCAGGCCGTCAGACCGGTGCGAATAACGCGCTGCAACTGGCTGGGGACGAACGCGTCGAAGTGCATTTGCAACCGATGGACCCCGACGACAGGGTATTGGTGCGTCAGCGTCGAACCAAGGGAGTGGCCACCCCATGAGCAAAACCCCCGCTGTTTCAGCGCATTCCGCCCATTCATCCGACACATCGCAGGACATCGCTCCCGCCACCGCCATAGGGCATGATCATTCCACCGCTGCTGATTCAACCCATTCACATCCCGCGCATCACGCAGCGCACAAGCCCGGCAAATATCGCTGGACGCATCGTCACCTGCTGGGGCTGGAAGAACTTTCCGCCGATGACATTCGATTTTTATTGCAGACAGCGCGCGGGTTTGAAGGCGTCAGCACCCGCAGTGTGAAAAAGGTGCCTGCCTTGCGCGGCAAGGTTGTCGTCAATCTGTTTTTTGAAGACTCAACCCGCACCCGCGCCAGTTTTCACCTGGCCGCCAGTCGATTGTCAGCCGATGTGCTCGAGTTTGCCGCCAAGGGGTCCAGTGCCAGCAAGGGTGAAACCCTGCGCGACACAGCCCGCAACATCGAAGCGATGGGCGTCGATGTCATTGTGGTGCGTCATCATTTAAGCGGTGCCCCGCACCAGTTGTCGCGCCATGTGCACTGCTCGGTCGTCAACGCTGGCGATGGGCAACATGAACACCCGACGCAGGGCTTGCTCGATATTTACACCCTGGCACAACACCGCAAGCGTGATGATTTTGACCTGCGCGGGCTGACGGTGGCCATCGTCGGCGACATCGCCCACAGTCGTGTCGCACGATCGAATGTTCATGGGCTGCTCAAACTCGGGGCACAGGTCATACTTGTTGGTCCGCCGACGTTATTACCCAACGGGTTTGCGGACCTGGGCTGTGAACTGTCCAACAACCTTGATGATGTGCTGCCACGGGTCGATGCGATCAACATGCTGCGGGTGCAGTTCGAACGTTTGCAGAGCCAGGCGTTTCCGAGCATCCGTGAATACGCAGCGTTTTACGGGCTTAATTCGGAACGACTGGCCAAAGCCCGACCCGATGTGCTGGTCATGCACCCCGGCCCGATGAACCGCGGTATTGAAATCGACTCCGATGTGGCTGACGGAACCCACAGCACCATACTCGCGCAGGTCGCCAACGGCCTGGCGGTGCGCATGGCGACGTTGTTTCTGGTCGCGTCGGGGAAAACATCATGATTTCGAATTTCGGATTTCGAATTTCGGATTTGAAACCAACGCGCACATGTCCGTGTGTGTTATGTATTCATTTCGAAACTCGAAATTCGAAATCCGAAATAAACCCATTTTGGTTTGACCTCAATTTACATCCATAGATACCCATGCAAGAACATACGAACTTCAAAGGGTTGCTGTTGTATATCTCCGGCCCCTCGGGGGTGGGGAAAACCACCATCACGCACAAGGTTGAAGCGGCACTCAACGCGGTGTTCAGCGTGTCGGTGACCACCCGCGCCAAAACCGCAGCCGACGTTGAGGGGCGTGATTATTACTTCATCGATCAGGCCAAGTTCGAACGACTGCGCGACAACGGCGACCTGCTCGAATGGGCGGAAGTGTACCCCGGCTGTTCGTATGGCACCCCACGCAAACCCGTCGAACAAGCCCTGTCACAAGGTCGGCTGATGATTCTGGAAATCGATGTCGAAGGCGCGATTCAAATTCGTCAGCACATGCCCCAGGCCATGGGTTTGTTTGTGCTGCCACCCAATGAAAAAGTGCTGCTTGAACGATTGCGCAAACGCGCCCGTGAGGACGAAGCGGTGATCGCCAGACGGTTCGCCAAGGCCAAGCGTGAAATTGTGCGGGCGTGGGAATCGGGGGTTTATGATGAATTTATCGTCAACCGTGATTTGGACCACGCGGTCAATGAGGCGGTTGAACTGGTACGCAAGCGGTGGATGGTGGGCAAATAAATGGATAATGGATAATGGACGGATTGTTTTGTTATCGCCGCGACTTGTCGCGTCTGTTTGTAGGAGTTGATGGGTGGGTCGGTTGAAGAAGTGGCCAAGTGGCCAAGTGGCCAAGTGGTCGAGTGGCCAAGTGACGGAACAAAGACATGCAATGAGTACCGCGACAAGTCGCGGCGCTAACCTCATTCAACATTGATTTAACCCCGGCCAGCGCGGTACGCTTTCACTTATGAACCGCGCTATTTTTTTAGATCGTGACAACACGTTGATTCACAACGACGGCGACCTGGGCGATCCGTCACAGGTCAAACTCATTCAGGGCGTTGCCTCCGCCATCGCCAGCCTGCGCGGACTGGGCTATCGCATCATCGTCGTCAGCAATCAGGGCGGTGTGGCGCGCGGTAAATTCACCGAGGCTGAGGTTGAAGCCACCAACGCCCGTGTGAATGAACTGATTGTGCAGATCAGCGGCGCAGGCATCGACCGGTTTTATTACTGCCCGTATCACCCGCAGGGCACGGTTGAAAAATATCGCAGTGAACACCCCTGGCGCAAACCTCAGCCGGGCATGTTGCTGCAGGCGGCCAGGGATATGCAGTTGGAGATGGGCCAATCGTGGATGGTGGGCGACCAGTTGCGCGATGTCGAAGCGGGGGCGGCTGCGGGGGTGCGCACCATTTTATTGACGCCGCAGGCCGGGGCAGCGCAACCGCCGTTGTTGCAGGAACGCATGGCTGCTGAGTTGTTGGGGCAACCCGCCGATAAAAACAGCACGTTACCCAGTGATAAACCCAGGGTGATGCCTGATTTCGTGGCCCGTAATTTGATCGAAGCGGTTCGCATCATCGCTCAGCAACGCAGGCCCGAAGGCGTTGATGATTGGCGCTCCCTTGAACCGGCCAAGTCGCCCCGCCCACTGCCCGTGGCCCTGTCACCAGCTACGCAGCGCTTGTCACAAACCACCACGCCGCCGTCGACTGCAACAGCAAACAACGTTACTACATCAGCGATGACCCCCACGCCGGCGACGGGCGCGACATCAACCATGGCTGCAACATTGACCACGGGTTCACCATCGACAGCCAAACCCGTTGCTTCAACCCCCGCTGCGACGGTGGCACCTGCTGCAGCAACCGAGCTTGCATCCACCACACCTGTTGAAGCTGTCCGTACCGTCAGCCTTATCGCGTCAATGAAACCTGTAAGTGAGACCAGCGCTGACACACCATCGGTTTCGTCAACAGCGGTGATCAAAACCACGCCTGCAACGCCCTCGGCACTCGTCGCAGCGCCCACGGCTTCGGCGAGCGACACTGACACAACGTCAGCGCGAGAACCGGGGGTCACCGTGAGCAAACCTTTCACCAGTGACATTGCCGCTACGACCAGCACAACCACCGTCGCAACGCCACCCATTTCCGACGCTTCGCACACGATTACTGTGACATCACCAGCCCAGGTCACGCCCCACGCAGTAACAACATCAACCACGGCCACGGAATTGATCGCAACGTCGGCTTCGCCCGTGACCGCAACAAGCAAACCCCCCGCGTCGGCCCCACCAGTGCGCCCGGTGCAGCCAATGGTGTCACCCGCACTGCCCGCGACGGTCGGTTCGCCCTCGATGGAACAAACCCTTCGGCAAATATTGGCCGAGCTGCGCAACCAGCGACAACCGATCGATGAGTTCAACTACACTGGTGTACTGGCCATCGTATTTCAATTGCTCGCGGTGGTTTGCCTGCTGGCGGCTTTGTGGATGGGGCGTGGTGATGATGGTTTGTTTTTACGTTGGATGGGGGTGTCACTTTTAACCCAACTCATCGCGATAGCCATGTTGTTGTTCAAGCGGTGATGCGTGGGTCATCGAATGAAAAAATAGCCAGGTTTTCAAGTGATTTTTTATTGTGCGGGGATTCGATCAGTGAATCAATAGACAATCAATCACCGCGGGTTGCCACCCGCGGCTATGAAGATGGTGTACGAGTGCGTCTGGCCGCGGGAGGCATCCCGCGGTTCAATGATTTTTCATCGGACCACTGATTTACTGCCATCATTGCACAACGACATAAGGCCTGATGCGTCGCTCAATGGTCGGGCCGATGCCCGGTACGTTTTGAATGGTGTCGATGTGTTCAAACGGGCCGTGTTTTTCACGGTGCGTGATGATGCGTTGTGCCAGGCCCGGGCCGATGCCCGGCAACAAGGATAATTCGGCAGCGCTCGCCGAGTTGAGGTCAACGCGATGGCCGGTGGTTTGCTGTTGGATCAGGTCCGTTGCGGTCAATGGCCGAAACATTGCCGCGCCCCATGCGATGATGAGCAACACCGCTAATAGCAGGTAGCAATGCTTTAAGTAGTCATGCAGCGTGGGTATTGAGCGGGTCGGGTTCATCGTGTTGCCTTGGGTTGCCATTGAAACCGGGTCAGCGGTACACGATCGTCCGGCAGCACGCTCACGCCTTCATTTTTCAGTAACAAACGTTTTTTCACCAATCCCGCAACAGCACTGGTGCCTGCCGAGTAACCGGTCAATGCCCCGTTGCTGGCGACGACGCGATGACAGGGCACACCTGGTGCCAATGGGTTACAGCGCATGGCGGAGCCGACCGCCCGTGCCGCGCCCGGTTTACCGGCTATCGCTGCCAATTGACCGTAGGTCGCCACCTTTCCCTGAGGGATACGAGCACAGTAAGCCCACACTTTTTGGGTGAAGGTCATTCCCGGAAGCAGGCGACCGGCCAACACCGCCTGTTGCAGTTTTGCATCCAGTTGGTTGTTTGTTTTCATATCACCATCATAGCCCTGTGGTTTGGGTGCATCATTTCACGTATTGGATGTGGTGACGACTCAACATGCCCCGGTCAAGTGTCGATAACCCTGATAGCAATGTCGCCTGCTCACCACACCATGAACCTGCCCATGACAACCGCACCGGCAAAGACATCGGACGATGGCGGCTCAAGTGCCGCGCATGATCGACCGCGTATTTTGGTGGTCGATGATGACCCGATCGTGGCGGAAAGCATCGCCGAGTTTTTACGATTGGAAGGCTTCAACTGTGCCACCGCCTGCGACGGCGAAGAAGCGTTACAAATGTTGCAGTCCGCCAGTGAAGCAGGCAACCCAAACGCTGCAAACCCACCGCCGTCGACGGGCAAGCTCCGGCTGGTGGGTCATGTGGCGCAACCGTTCGGGGTGGTCGTGGCGGATGTGTCGATGCCGCGCTGTGATGGCATGGAACTGCTCCGTCGTTTGCGTAAGTCGCATCCGAGCGTGGTGCCGATCATCATCACCGGGTTTGGCAAAATCGAACAAGCGGTCGAAGCGGTGAAACTCGGCGCCACTGATTACCTGACCAAGCCGGTGGTCGATGATGAACTGCGCATCGCGGTCGATAAGGCTTTACGACAGCATGTATTGATTGCGGAAAATCAGACACTCAAGGCTCAGCTCACGCAGCGCTTCGGCATGGACAACATTGTCGGGGCGGACTATCGGATGCAGAAAGTGTACGACCTGATCGAAGCCGTGGCCGAAAGCAAAACCACGGTGCTGATCGAAGGCGAAAGCGGCACGGGGAAAACGATGATCGCCCGGGCGATTCATACGTCAAGCCCCCGTCGAACCGGGCCGTTTGTCACGTTTGCCTGCGGATCGATCCCCGAAACTTTGCTGGAAAGCGAACTGTTTGGGCATGTGAAGGGGGCGTTCACCGGGGCGGATGCGGACAAGCCGGGCAAAATATTGGCTGCGGACGGAGGCACGCTTTTCATTGACGAAATCAACAGCGCCACCCCGGCATTGCAATTGAAGTTGCTGCGCGTTTTACAGGAACGACAATTTGAACCGGTGGGCGGACATCGCACGTTGCAGGTCGATGTGCGTTTCATTCTGGCGACCAACCAGTCGCTGCCCGGGCTGGTGCAAAAGGGGTTGTTCCGCGAAGACCTGTACTACCGCATCAACGTGGTGAGCATTCAACTGCCTGCCCTTCGGCAAAGACTGGGTGACATCGGCTTATTAGCCAACCACTTTTTGAGTAAGTACTGCGCGGAACTGCACAAGGAACGCAAACTCAGTGATGGGGCGGTTGAAGCGCTGCAACATTACCATTGGCCGGGCAATGTGCGCGAATTGGAAAATGCGATTGAACGGGCGGTGGTGTTGTCACGAAAGCTGACCATCGACCCCGGTGACCTGCCCGACACCGTACAGGCCTCGGCCCAGGGACGAATGACAACGACCGACGGCAATTCATTCACCATCACCACGCAAGGGCCAGCGGCATCACCTGTTGATGACGATCAACCTTGGCAGCCGATGCCGTTGGAACAGGCACTGTTGGAACCGGAACGACGGATACTGTTGTCAGCCCTGCGCGCCAACGCATGGAATCGGCAGGAAACCGCGCGACAACTCAACATCAACCGCACCACCTTGTACAAAAAGATCAAACAGTTCAACCTCGAAGAAGCGGGGTGAGTGGTGGATGATCCGTAAGTCGCAGCGGTGGTGCAGGGGCGACCATGAATCCAGCGTAACCGCATTCTTTCATCCTCGACGAAGTTTGTCGCAGAGATATGACCATTCGAAGCATGCGGAACGGGCCACGAAGTCACGAAGCACACGAAGAAGAACAAGACGACAACATGATTGAAACCATCCAAGCCCATCAACGCCATGACGCCAAGATACCAAGACGCAAAGAAGAAGGGGTTGAGCTACCAAGACACAGAGCAACGATGAAAAATGGATCATGGGCGATGCATCACATTCAAGCCCATCACTTCAAGCACTTTTATTTGTCCATCATCTCGTATTGATAATCCATCCGCCATGCTGTTCTGCTTCGTGTGCTTCGTGCCTTCGTGGCCCTTGATTACTTGGCGTCTTGGCCGCTTGGCGACTTGGCGTTCAAAAAGCGAACTTCCGTGTTTGGGCGGCCGGAAAACATGCGGCGCGGGGAAAATACGCTTGCCCTGATCATGATTCGGCCCCGAACTATTTTCGCCTTGCCTGAAAAAAATCACGTAACAACTGCGCACAATCATCGGCCATTACCCCGCGCACGATTTGCAGTCGATGGTTGAATCGCGGGTCGGTGCAAAGCTGATGCAGGGTATCAACACAACCCATTTTGGGGTCGGGGCAACCGTAAACCAGTTTTTGGATACGGGCGTTGACCAGTGCCCCGGCACACATCGGGCAAGGTTCCAATGTCACCGCCAGACTGCACCCGTCCAATCGCCATGTGCCGCGCTGTTTTGCGGCGGTTCGTAAGGCGATGATTTCCGCGTGGGCGGTCGGGTCATTGTCACCTTCACGTCGATTGTGCGCCACCGCCAGCACCTGATCACCCTCGTACACCACCGCTCCGACGGGCACTTCATCGTTTTGTGCAGCCAACTGCGCCTGTTGCAGCGCCAATTGCATCATGGTCAGGTCCAACGGGGTTGCGGCATTTTCCGTCATGATCCGCACAGGCTACCCTTGACCGCGATATCATTCCATGTGCCTCAGGTTAGGTCTGACAACCAGCCTTGATCGTCAGCGAGTGGTTTTCGATACACAATGACCGTTCAAAGCACCGCTCCCTCACGGTCGCGGCTCGTAAAAAAAGACGATCACCGGCGAGTGCCAAACCATGACCGACCGCTGGACCCAATTCATCATCATCGCGCTGCTGTTGCTGGTCGTGGGCGTACCCTTTGCCTTGCAACCCAGGCCCGATGAAATAGCTGGTTCGCAAACCGGACCACGCCCGACGCTGGTGATCGTCAGCCCGCACAACGAGCAGATTCGTTTCGAATTTACCCAAGCCTACAACCGCTGGCGAACAGGGCAAGGCAAGTCGCCGGTGGTCATCGATTGGCGATCATGGGGCGGCACCAGTGACCTGCGCAAAGGCGTATTGGCGGAGTTCACCCGCAAAGCCCTGGCGGGACGCGAAAACGAGGGCATCGGTTATGACCTGTTTTTCGGAGGGGGCGACTTCGAACATAATCAACTGGCACGCGGTGTGACCGTGTCCCGTGACAATAAAGATGTCACCATCAGCATCACCGTGCCCATCGAACTACCCACCGGCTTGTTGCAACAGGTGTACCCCACGCCCGACATCGGCGGGTCGCCACTCTATCATCGCAACATGCAGTGGCTGGGCGTTTGCCTGTCGAGCTTTGGCATCGTTTACAACCGGGATGTGCATCAACTACTCAGCAAACCGGCCCCGACAACCTGGGCGGACCTGGCGCAACCCAGCTATCAGGGTTGGGTGGCCCTGGCGGACCCGTCGCATTCGGGTTCGATTGCCGTGACCTACGAAACGATATTACGTCGGGCGGGTTGGACCGAAGGTTGGGCGATGTTGCGTCGGTCGTTTGCCAACGCAAGGTACTTCACGTCCAGCGCGGGCAAGGTGCCTGTCGATGTGTCGGCTGGGGAGGCGGCGGCAGGCATGTGTATTGATTTTTTCGGACGCTTTCAGGCAGGCGCCATTGGGGGCGATCGGGTGGGGTATGTGGACCCGCCTTACATGACCGCCATCACTGCCGACCCGGTGAGCATTTTGCTGGGTTCACCGGCCCAGCAGCAGGCATTGGCGCAGGGTCAGCATGCGATGAACGGACTGGCCAACGAGTTTGTGCTCTGGCTATTGACGCCGGAGGCACAAGGTTTGTGGCAACGCCGGGTGGGGACCCCCAATGGGCCGACGCAGTTTGAATTGCGACGTTTGCCGATCCGCAGGGACATGTTTGTGGACCAGGAGATGCAGCACTGGGCGGACCCGGTGAAACCATTTGAAATTGCGCGGGCGCTGCCGGCGGGCATGCCCGGGTTTTATCGGCTGGTGGCCCCGGTGTCGCACGCCATCGGCATTGATGTGCATGATGATTTACGTCGTGCCTGGAGACACATCAACCAAACGTCACCCGATGACCCGCGTCGGGCGCGCATGTTCGAGTTGTTTGACGCGATGCCAGCCGAGTTGACATTGACGTTTGCGGATGCGGAACTGACCGCACAGTGGCGCACTATTTTGGAAGATAAAAACCACGCCCGACACAAGGAAGTGTCAGATACCTTGCAGGCTTTCGTACGCAGCCTAGATGAACGTTACAAGGGCTTCCGCGACCAGGACAAGTTGCTGGAAGATCGCTTGAACTGGACACGATTTTTCCGTAATAACTACCGGCTAATCGTGAATATGTGAATGAAGTATTTGGTGATGTGGTGATGTGGTGATTTTGAATCATATGAAATGACAAGTCGGCCACGCCTGAAATGACATGTTTGCCACGCCTGAACTTCATCGTCTGTGATGAAGTTCAGGATGGTTTCACAAACAACCATTGACGCCGAGGGCTTTAGCCCCGGATCAATTCAATGGTTGATTCAAGTCATCATCAACCGGCCCTGAAGGGCACGGCGTCGTAAGCGCCGACGCAAAGCGCCGGGGGCTGCGCTAAATATTTACAATCACTTCACCACTTCACCACTTCACCACTTCACCACTTGGCCACTTCTTCCACACTCACCCCATGCGTGCCAAAAAGGTGTTGAACTGCCAGGCGTCTTCCGGCACCGGTTTGGGGGTTGCCCCGTAGCCGATAAACGGTGTCGGCCAACGGTCCAACGGCGACCAGTTCACCGCCTCGTTCACATACGGCCCAAGGTACGGCCTGGCTAATTTCAACACATACTCATACGGCAGGGCATCGGGCAATAACACACCCTTGTCCGGGTTTTCCGTCATCCATTTTGCCGCCGCGACGACGGAGCAGGCCACCTGTAGCGTCGTGGCGTTCTGACCGGGGGCGAGTTTGCGGGCTTCGTGAATGTCCAGCAGCGACCCGACCCACCAGCTTTTGTAATCGTGCCCCATGAGCAGGCAGCCGAGTTTGTCCTGCCCCTGGGTGATATCGTCGTACATGATGCGCAGGTCGGGTTGCAGCTTGTCGCCGCGCATGTGCAGTTCGTGCAGGCTGGCGATGGCCATGTCACAAGGGCAATAAGCATAATGCACCGTCGGGCGATACAGCGGACGCCCCCCCATGTCGGCGGGTGAACCCGTATCCGTCACCGTGAGGTATTCACTGAGGGAATAAGCTTCGCCATGACGAATCACCATGCCGACGATTTCTTCGTTGGGCACCCATGAGCGCACCCACGTTCGGCAACCAAAATGCGCCAGACAAATCTGGTTCCCCGGCCCGGCTTTGTGAAAATGAGCCTTGGGCGGCAAGGTGCGTTCATGCGTCCCCCAGCCCATTTCCGCCGGTGATGTTCCTTCTTCGTAAAAGCCTTCGATGGACCAGGTATTGACGAATTCATCCACCCGTTTGGGTTGGTTGGTGATCTGCGTATCACGCTCGGAAATGTGAATCACCTTGACGCCCAACTGCATCGCCAGATGATTCCAATTTTGTTTTCGCCGGGCGTCACTGATCAGGTCACGGCGTGGTGACTTCTTTTTGAAATCGGTCAGCCACCGGTCGGCCATAGTCGCCAGGGCGTCTTTGGTGAAGTGCGAGACAAGGCCGGGGTTGGCGCCATGGTCCAGCACGGCTGTTGGCCCGGGCTTTTTCCAGGTGGCCAGCATGCGGCGCATTTCCATGTGCCGATGGTAAAGCGTGCGCCGCTGCGGCGGGGCGGTGTCCATGCCTTCGTAGGGGTCCCACACTTCAACCGAAGTGTTGATGTACAGCACGCCATGGTCGTGGCACCATTGCAGTATTTCGGTGCATTGAATGTTCCAGGCCAGGTCGATGATCAGGTCACCCTTGCCGACGTATTTGGCAAGGCGTTGTGCCAGGTTGGTACGGGTGATTTTGTCCTTCTTGAAAATCGCCCCACGCTCGGTGATGGTCTGCACGACCTGTCGGGGAAGGTCGGCGTAATCAATGATGGTGATTTTGGACGGGGCGACCGCCAGGTGTTTCAAAATCAGGGGAAGGGCGCAACGTGAAACCGCTCCGTAACCGATGACCAGCACCTTGCCGTTGAATGCCATGATGAGTTCCTTGGGGTTAACCGAACAATTCTTTAAAGCCCAGGCATGGCCATGCCTGGGCTTTGAGCAACCATTTCAAAATCAAACCAGCTTCACACTGATGATCTGATACGGCGTGTAATCAATCGTTACCGTTTGATCCCTCAGTTTCGCCGCTGCCAGTTCATCTTCCAACAGGTTCACCAGCGTTGCCTTTTTCACCGGGAAGTTTACTTTCAATTGGGCACTGCCTCGTGACCCATGCGCTTCGTACAAGCGCACAATCAGGGCATCCGAGTCTTCCGCTTTTTTCACCGTGTCGATCACCAGGTTCGCATCATTCCCCGACAGCAGCGAGCAAGGCTGATCCGCCACGCCCTTGCCCCAGGCCAGGGGCACGTTGAATTCAAAACCTTGCGCCACTGTCCCGTTTCGCCAATCACCTTCGTGCGGGTACAAAGCATAGGCAAACTGGTGTTTGCCAATATCAGACCTGGGGTCGGGGCTTTGCGTCGAGCGCAGCAAACTCAGGTACATCACGTTACCTTTGGTGACAAAACCATATTTGCTTTCCGACAGCAGCGACACCCCGAAACCATGCTCGGACAGGTCCGCCCACTTGTGTCCGCATACTTCATACTTGGCCATCGCCAACAGGTCGTTGCAATGCGTTGGGCGTTCGACCGTACCAAACTGCATTTCATAAGTCGCGTTCATGGCCCGAACGTTCAGCGGGAACGCCACCTTGAGCATGCGCCTTGCTTCCTGCCAATCGACTTCATGATGAAACTCCAGTCGCTGGCTGGTCGCATCCAGACGCACCACCTGCGTCAGCGAACTTTTGCGACCGATTTTGTGTTCAAAGGCGACCTCGACGCGCAGGTCGTTTTTAAGCGTTACCTTGCAGTTCGTGGCCGAGGGACAGGGTTTGCCGGTTTCGTGCAACCAGGGGTCCACGTCCCACGCTTCCCAGTTGGTCGGTCGATCATTGAAAAGTTCCAGCACATTGGCCGGGGCCGCCAGTGATTCACGTCCGGTGGGCTTGTGCACCAATGACAACAATCGCCCATCCTTGTGCAGCGTCGCCGACAGGTACTTATTTTCCAATATCACCTTACCGTCGGCTTTCACACTCACCTTCACTGCTTCGGGCACCGCGCTGCTTACCACGCCCACGCCATACGAAGGCGCCTCCGCTACCACCAACTCGCCATCGGGTTGTTGTGCCACTTCACAGCGATCAAACCCCGTCGTGTTGATCGGCGTGAACCCTGTTTGTTTTTCATTCACCCCCATCGCCTGCGCAATCGCTTTGCACCCCGCTTCGTGCAGTGGGTTACCTTTGGTGTACACCCCTGCATAATGTTCGTCCGCGTCCGCATACACATGTCGAATTGACGACCCCGGCAAAATATCGTGAAACTGATGCAGCAGCACCGTCCGCCACATATCCGTCAAATCACTTGTCGGGTATTCATAGTCGCCCAGCCGTGCCCCGATCGCGGACATGAACTCAATGTCGTGCAGTAAAAATTCACATTTGCGATTGTTTTTTTTCGTGTCCGCCTGAGTGGTGTACGTGCCGCGATGCAATTCAAAATACAACTCGCCGACGACGGTGGGCAGGTCGGTCGCATCTTTTTCCAGCAACGTGAAAAACGCATCACTGTTGCGTTGCTGACACTTGGGCACCCCCTGCAAATCCTTCAGCCGACGCAGGCTTTCGAGCATGGTTTTGGTCGGGCCGCCGCCACCGTCACCGTACCCGAACAAATACATCGCATGTCGGCTGTGGGCGTTTTCCTTGTAATTACGCGCATGTCGGCGAATTTCCGATACCGAGCAAACCGCGTTGTACGTGTCCGCAGGCGGAAAATGCGCCAGCACATTCGATCCATCAATCCCCTGCCAGTAAAACGTGTGATACAACGGCTTGTTGAACCAGTTCCACGACAGCTTTTGGGTCAAAAACCGTTCGATCCCCGCCAGCTTCATGATCTGTGGCAATTGCCCGTTGTACCCGAACACATCCGGGTTCCAAAACTCGTTGCAGCGTCTGCCGAACTCGGCTTCAAAATAGCGCTGCCCCAGTAAAAACTGGCGACACAGCGATTCGCCGCTGGGCAGGTTGCAATCCGGTTCAATCCAGGTCCCGCCCACCGGTATGAACTGCCCGGTTTTCACCTTGGCGCACATGCGCTGGTACAAATCCGGGTTGCGTTCCTTCATGATCCAATACTGGTACGCCTGCGAACAGGCAAAGCGATATTCCGGGTACTGGTCCATGTACGAGGTTTGCGTGCTGAAGGTACGGGTGCATTTGCGCACCGTTTCCTCCAGCGGCCAGAGCCAGGCTGTGTCAATGTGTGCATGGCCGATGGCGGTCAGTTGATGCGTCACTGAACCGTTGCCCTGTTGCAACAACTTCTTCAAAATTTTCTGTGCACCCGCCCATGTGCTGCGATCGTCTTCATCCAGTGCGTTGGCGAATCGGTTGAGTTCAAAAAGCAGCGACCCCGCCCAGGTTTTGTCCAAATCACCCGGGTTGCTTGCGCCGGAAAAGGTCCATTCCCTGGCGGCACCGCCCACCTGCTCTGCTTCCAGTTCCGTCAATACTTTCAGGTCGTGATAAATGTCCCACGCCAGGGGGTCGAAGCAACCGATGTCCGCGCGATTCAAATACACCGGGCTGTGATGTTTGGGGAACTCCACCCCACGCGAACCGAATGCGTCATTGCATGCCGTCTCGATGTAAAACGTCAGCGTTTCACCCCCCTTGGCACGCATCAGTAGCGGCGCATCCATGCGGTCCTGTCCGCTGGAGTGATTCAGCCCCTGACGACTTTTGCCCTCGATCCACAAGGTGTTTTCCGACATCGTGTCCCACAACAAATCCACCCGCTGCCCCGCCCATTGCTTGGGCACACGCACCTGCACCGCAAACCAATACGTCGCAAACAACGGCCCAAGTTTCGCCCCAAGCTTCACCGGTCGATAGTTGAGCTTGACTGCTTCCTGATACGAAATACGACCCACCTTCGCGCTGAGTTCAAGTTGCTCGATCGCCTGCGTTTGAGGGTAAATGCGCTCGCGTATGCGCTCGGTCAGTTGTTGTACTCGTCGACGTGTGTAATCCGGGTGCCGTTGCATGATGCGTCCTGTTCGTGGTTTGAAAGTGATGATAACAATTGTGGCCAAGTCAGAGTAATTTCGAATTTCGAATTGACCAAGCCATCACACCGAGGGTTGCCACCCGCGGCTACACAGATCGATTCAATTCACGGTTCTTCATGGCCGCGGGTGGCAACCCGCGGACGATTCGATCGTCCTCGGCTTGTCTTAAAATTCGAAATGATTGTCACTTCGCCACTTCATTGCCGTCGGTCCAGCAAACGATATGAAATCGCCTCACCCACATGCTGCGACGACACGTTGTCACTGGCTTCCAAATCCGCGATCGTTCGTGACACCCGGCGAATTTTGTCATACGCCCTGGCCGACAACCCCAGCTCCGACATCGCCGCCTTGATCAACTCTTTCCCTGCGTCGTCAAGTGTTGCCAATTTGTCCAGTTCACGACCCGACAGGGCGCTGTTGGGTTTGGTGCTGCTGCCATGTCGCTGCATCTGTCGCTGACGTGCCGCCATGACCGCCGACCGCATCGTCGCCGAGTCGGTGCCGCGGGCTGCTTCCGACAGTTGCCGATACGCCACGGCCGGCACTTCAACATGAATATCAATGCGATCAATGATCGGCCCGCTGATGCGCGACAAATAGCGATCCATGCTCCGCTGGCCGACCTCGTCCACCGGTTTATCGCCTTTGGGTGTCGGATTCATCGCAGCCACGAGCATGAACCGTGCCGGGAAACGCAACGAACTATGCGCCCGGGCAATGGTCACCACGCCATCCTCCATCGGCTGACGCAACGTTTCAATCACCGTGCGCGGAAACTCGGGCATTTCATCCAAAAACAAAACCCCGTGATGTGCCAGGCTCACTTCGCCGGGTCGGGGGATGGCACCACCACCGATCATCGCCGCCGAACTGGCCGTGTGATGCGGACTGCGCACCGGTCGTTGGGTGAGCAGGGGTTTACCTTTGGGCACCAGGCCGACGCATGAAAAAATCCGCGTCACTTCCAACGCTTCATCGCGTGACAGGGGCGGAAGCACACCCGGCAGGGCCTTGGCGAGCATGGTTTTACCCGTTCCCGCCGGGCCGATCATCAGTAAATTGTGCCCCCCTGCCGCTGCCACCATCACCGCACGCTTGGCGGCTTCCTGTCCTTTGATGTCGGCAAAATCGACGCCTGGTTGTGCGTGTTCCAACAGCGCATCGACATCGGGTTCGGGTGCAGGTTCGATGCTCAATTGTTCATTGAGGAAGCCAACGACTTCCGAAAGCGTGGCAGCGGGGTACACCGGCACCCCGGCTGATGAGGCCTCGGCTGCGTTGTCCGTGGGCACGATCACCCCATCAACCTGCATGTTCCGACCCAATATCGCCAGATTGATCGCGCCGTTGACCGGTCGCAGTCGGCCGTCCAGCGCCAGTTCCCCGGTGAACAAATAACGCTTGTGTTTGGTGGTTTGAATCACCTGCTCGGCCAATAGCAACCCGACCGCGATGGGCAGGTCAAAAGCGGGGCCTTCTTTGCGGATGTCCGCTGGCGCGAGGTTCACCAGCATCCGTGTCAACGGAAACGGATATCCCGAATTGGCGATGGCGGATCGCACACGCTCCAGCGATTCCTTCACCGCGGCATCCGGCAAACCGACAATCGTGGTTTTGGCAAGCCCGCGCTCCGCAACATCCACCTCGACCTCACAGGCCACCGGATCAATCCCCTGCAAGACAAAACTATGCACCTGGGCAAGCATGGCAAAATGATAACAGAGCGCGGAAAAAAGAAGTGGCCCAGTGGTCAAGTGAAGATCGATTTCGAATTTCGGATTTCGAATTTCGGATTTGAAGACAAGCCGAGGACGAAACCGATAGGTTGAGGACTCGGGTATCTGGCGAGTCCAAAGTCACAGGTCCAATGTCCAAGGTCAAGTACACTCCGTGACTTTGGACTTTGGACATAAAGAATACCCGGGCCCTCGGCCTGTCGGCCTCGTTCCCGGCTTGATTTCTTAATATCCGAAATTCGAAATTCGAAATTCGAAATTTTCTACGCACTCAACCACTCAACCACTTCCATTACAGCACGCTATGATTTGCGTCGATAATTGAGCCAGACATGGTAGCGCGACGCAACTTGATCATTTTGCTTCCGCACGGACTGCGTCGCGATGCGGTGGGCGATGCCAATGCCTGGCCGATACTGACGCCCAACCTCGAAGCCCTTGCAAAACGTGGCATGCGCCTGGTCGCCGGTTCCGCCTGTCCAGCCGACTGGGGTGGGCACATCACCCTGCTGACTGGCTTGCACGCACGACAACATGGTCATGTCGATCAGTCACCCTTACCTCAGTTGCCCCCGGTGGTCGAAGGTTGGCCAAGCTGGTTGCGTGAACATGAATATCACCTGGTCGGCGTGGGCATGGTGCACGCGATGCTGCCCTGGTTGGATCAGGCGGTGCTGGTGGACCCGGTGGATGTGACCGACCCGGCTGGTTGTGCGTATTTGAAATCACTTTCAGGCAAAGGTCAACTGCGGGCAGTGCAGCAACAGCGTAAACAGCGATTGCGATACGGGC
Organism: uncultured Phycisphaeraceae bacterium; assembly: GCA_964427135.1. Classification (GTDB taxonomy): domain Bacteria; phylum Planctomycetota; class Phycisphaerae; order Phycisphaerales; family Phycisphaeraceae; genus JAJXSS01. Next base: position 25,767 of record CAYRTH010000005.1, on the reverse strand, counting down.
CGTTTGAACCGGATCGGTTGCTTTTGCAGCCGGAGGAGGACGTGGACGGATTCATTTATACACAGGCAAAAGAGCGATTGGCGGATATGCCCGACGATCGGCCCTGGGCGCTGGTGGTGGCATTCACCGGGCCAGCCAACGATCTGCCTCCGCCGACGATGTACGCCGATGCGGTGGACCCGCGCTTACTGGAGCACGGCTTTGCCCTGGCGGACCTGCGACAGATTGATGGGTTGGTGGAACTGGACTATCCGCGGGTGCAGTTGCAACGGCTGGACCCTTTGAAATTGGCGCGTTTGCGGGCGGATTACCTGGGTCGGGTGACGCTGCTGGATTTTGGCATTGGTCGCATCACGGCTCAGCTTGCCAAGCGTGCGGACAAAGAGCGCACATGGATTGTGCTGGCCGGTGATCATGGACAATTGCTGGGCGAACATGGGTTGATCGGACACCGTTCGTTTTTGAGTGCTGCGGTGGAAACGCCGATGGTGCTGACCCCACCCAAACCGATGAAACAGAAGTTATACGACACGGCCTTGATCAGCACGGCTGATGTCGCGCCAACCATTGCCGACCTGGCGGGGGTGGATGTGCCCCCGGCCCTGGCAGGGCGATCCCTCTTGCCGCTGCTCAAGGGTCAGTCGGTCGTATCGCCGATCACCCAGGGTGGCGGACTCATTTCCGAATTCGGCAAACGGTTGATGCTGGAAACCGAGCGTTTCAAGGTGATTTTCAACACACAGACCCATGAAGCGATTGCGCTGTTTGATCTGCTTAACGACCCGGATGAAAAACAAAACCTGGTGCGTGGCAACACCGGGCTGAACCTGCTGGATTCACTGCGTTATCGATTGGGTGATGCACTGTTGCCACTACGCGCTTTGCCGAGTGAATGGATAAAGGATGATGGATAATGGATGATGTTGGAATCGTATGTGTGACACATACCACCGAATCATGATCGCTGAGTATTACCCTGCCAGTCGTCGATTTTTTTTGCGTGCTTGCAGACAGGCAGCCAGCAGAATGTGACGCAGTTGTTCGTCGCTTTGCGATGCCAGATATGAGTTGGTGAAATCGAGTGCCGGCTCTTCAAACAGACGCAAGTGAACGATGCAGTCATCGCGGTCCATGTCGGCGATCTGATCGATCAACTGTTCGATGGGCACATCCACGCTCATGGCCGGTCTCCGCGCTGCATCGTCCAAGGGTTTGCTTTCACCGCTCCGCCCTGTTGTCCTGATGTTTCATCGGACCGGTCGCGTGCCGACTTTGACGATTGGGCAAAATTGATTTCAGAAATGCACAAGTGCAAGACGAAGTGGTCAATTGGTCGAGTGGTCGAGTGCAGAGAACAAAATGAAATATGGCCCAGCCAGTGGCACCCGGCGAAAACCACGGACCGCCGATGACATCGGCGGCTTTGTTCACCCAGCCGGGGGCGGCTGGGCCACAACAAGCATGACGCCGAGGGCTTTAGCCCCGGATTCGTTGATGAGCATCCGTCCCTGAAGGGCACGGCGTCATGAGCAATGCAATCACTTTGTAACGCTTATACCGATTGGTGAAGGGTGGCATGTCGCGGAAGTTGGGGAACTCACTTATTCGGTCCCACACGATGGACGATCAGATGAAAGAGTCTTTGGAAGGCGGCGTCGGAAAGCTGACTCGCTGCCCCAAGTAACAACGACGGTTTGTCGTCACACTACGCAACCGCTGACATCAGCACGAGGATGCCATGACCATCGGTACGCAACTGGACACGATATTGAAGACGGCGATGGAGATGGGTGCGTCGGACGTGCATTTGATTTCGGGGCATCAGCCTGCGGCACGCATTCACACGATGGTCACGCCACTGGACTTCCCGGGAATCACCTCCGACACGGCCATGGCGATGGTTCGTCACATGGCCAGCGCGGAAATGCAGATCAAGTTTGAAAAAATCAAGGACGCGGATTTTTCGTATGAGATCAAGGGCATCGCCCGTTTCCGTGTCAACGCGCACATGCAGCGGCGCAGCGTGGGCATCGCGTTTCGTTTGATCAAAACCAAAATACCGGCGTTCGGTGAGCTGACGCTGCCGGATATGATCATGAAGCTGACGTATCTGCCGGCGGGGCTGGTGCTGGTGACCGGCGATACCGGTTCGGGTAAATCGACCACGCTGGCATCGATGATCGATGCGATGAACGGGCGGTATCACAAGCACATCATCACGCTCGAAGACCCTGTGGAATACACCTTCGTGAGCAACAAGTGCATTTTGGAACAGCGCGAACTGGGCGATGACGTGCCTAGCTTCGCCAGCGGTTTGAGGCATGTGCTGCGACAGGACCCGGACATCATTCTGGTCGGTGAAATGCGCGACCTGGAAACCACCAGTGCTGCGATCACGGCTGCGGAAACCGGCCACCTGGTGCTATCAACCCTGCACACCTGCAATGCTGCCCAGACCTGCGAACGCATCATCGATATGTACCCGGCGGATCAGCAGAACCAGATTCGCTCCATGCTCGCCAACACGTTGCAGGCGGTGGTCAGCCAGGTGCTGTTCAAACGGTCGGACAAAAAGGGCATGTGCCCGGCGGTGGAGGTGATGCTCGTGACACCGGCGATCCGCAACCTGATTCGTGAAAATCGGTTGTTTGAAATACCCAACGTGATCGATACCAATCGCGCCCTGGGCATGAAGAGTTTGGATACGGCCATTGCGGAGCTTTACTACAACGGAATGATCAGCAGGGAAGATGCGGTGGCCAACGCCGCGTACCCGGAAAAACTGGAACGGATGCTGGCGGCGTGAGGAAGCGGCCAAGCGAAAAAATGATGGTGTAAGCAAACACAAGCCGGGAACGAGGCCGACTGGCCGAGGACCCGGGTAAAGATGAAACGAGACAGTGATCAACACGCCCTCACCCCGACCCTCTCCCGGCGGGAGAGGGGGCCAAGGCAAGCCTTCACGATCATCAGGTCCGGGTGAAGTGAACGGTTTATCCGACGAAGGTCGGGAGCAAGCAGAGCAAGCCACCCATGCCGACTTATCGCTATGAAGTTCGCGGATCAGGCGGGCAAAGCTCGATCGGCATGCTCAATGCCGAGAACGCGCTGGCGGCAGCCTCCAACCTGCGTCAGCAGGGACTGCATGTGCTGCAACTGACCCCGATGGGCGTCAGCACCAAAAACCTGTTGCAAAAACTGGCCGCGGTCAATGTCGCCTCGGGTCCATCGCAGCGCGATGTGCTGAACTTCACCACGCAATTGGCGGTGATGGTACGAGCCGGCATTTCGTTGCGAGCAGCACTCGAAGGCATTGCCGACCAACTGGACAACCCCAAGTTCAAGGAAATCATTCTGCGCATCAAGCAGGATGTGGAAGCAGGCAGGCAGTTTTCCGAAGCATTGACCAAACACCCGAAATTGTTTTCCTCGCTGTACGTCAACATGGTGAGGGCATCGGAAGTATCGGGTAGTTTTTCGAAAATGCTGGATCGTATCGCGGCGTACCTGGCGCAACAGATCGAAACCCGGCAAATGGTCGTCGGGGCGATGATTTACCCGGGTGTGATCGGCACGCTGGCGGTGGCGGTGACGATTTTTTTGCTGACGTTTGTGCTGCC
>CAYRTH010000005.1:0-22047 GCA_964427135.1 uncultured Phycisphaeraceae bacterium | reverse complement strand
GTGTATGTGTCGGTGAAGCAAGGTAAGAAAATTTCACAGCCGTTGTTCAAAAACCCGCTTTTGCCCAAGGCGGTGGTGCAAATGATTTCAGCAGGCGAGGAGTCGGGCAAGCTGGGGGAAGTGCTGGATGAAGTGAGCGGTTTTTATCACAAGCAGCTCAAGGAAACGATCAAGACGGTGACGTCGATGATCGAGCCGATCATGATCATGGTGATGGGCGGGATCGTCGGGTTCATCGCGATGGCGATCATTCTGCCGATCTTCAAATTGTCCACGCTGGTGAAGTAAGAATTTCGGATGTCGGATTTCGAATTTCGGATTTCGGAAAGAAGATACCCGGGCCCTCGTCGCTCACTGAGCCTCGCGACTCGTTCCCGGCTTGAAGAAGTGAGGATTTCGAATTTCGGGTTTGACGTATGTGACGGTTTTGCGGTTTGTGATAGTTGGATAACGATGGTCAAGTGATTGCGATTGGCAAGCGTGGTAAGTGGCAAGGTTCCCTGTGGAGGCGAATGGTAAGGTTAGCTCATGTTCAAGCGATGCCAATCAACTGCGTGTACCGGCGAACGTTGTTTGCGCAACGGTCGTCGGGTGACTGCCAATTCGAAATTCGACATTCGACATTCGAAATTCGGCAGGGGTTTTACGCTGATCGAAGCGGCGCTCACGACGGTGATTGTCGGTACGGGGGTGTTGGCGATCGTGGCGGCGCAGCAGGCTTTTTTGCAGAAGAATGAGTGGGCGGTGCGGTCAGCGATGGGCATGATGCTGGCCAATGAAGTGCGGGAGCTGACACTGAGTTTGCCGATGCACGACCCGATCACGGGCAAGACGACGTTGGGGCCGGAGACGGGCGAAAACAACGTGACGCAATACGACGACCTGGACGATTTCGCGGGGGTGGTGAATGTCAACGGCTTTGGTACCGGTATCACGTTCATGGATCAGAGCCAGATCACGGCATTGGGTTTGTCAGGACCGCGCTATCAGCCGGGGCCGATCCACGGTTTGCGCGCGGTGATACCGGATATGAAGGGCTGGCGGCAGGTGGTGACGGTGGAAAATGTTTTGCCGGGGAATATCAGCACGAGTTTGACCCAGCCGTTGGGCACGACGGATTTGATGCGTGTGCAGGTGGTGACGCAGTACAAGAAACCCAGTGCCCCGGCAAACGAGGAACCGATGACCGTCGGGCACATGTACTGGCTGGTGGGGAAATGAGAAGAAGTGGTCGAGTATCAAACACGCCCTCACCCCACCCTCTCCCGGAGGGAGAGGGGGCGGAGAAAGTGGTCGAGTGAAAAAAATTTCGGATTTCGAATTTAGCGGAAGGATACGCTGTTGAAACCGGTGAATTTCGGAATAAAAAAAGATCATCAGAGCCGCGAGTGGTAACGAGCGGTGAGTTGAATGGCGGATGGAAACGAAGTCGGAGGTCGGGGTTTTATCAAAATGGTTAAACAGTTGACATCACGAAAATCGCGTCCACAGATTCAGCAGTGCCGTGGTCACCGACATGCTCGGCGGCGCGGGGCGGCGGCGATTCTGGCGATGATGTTTCTGGTGATTTTCGGGGCGCTAGCCACGGCCATGGCGATCGTGGCGCAGGGCAACCTTTCGACGGCGGATTCACACCTGAAAATCAACCGTACGCTGGCGGCTGCTGAGACGGGCATGAACTTCGTCATGTATCGGCTTAACAAGGTGTGTATAGGGATTACCACGACCTCGGGACTGATTGATGACACCAATGCCCCGACATTATGGAACAGTGTGCGGGCGGCGATGTTGACTTCATTGGCGGGGGAAGTGCATCATTTGAAAGCACCCTATGAGGTGGGCACGACGCTGGTGATCGGGCCGGTGGCAGTGGAACCGTTTGCGTTGCCGGTGGGGTACACGGCTGGTGACCCGGTGCAGGGGGTGATGACGTTCACGGCGAAGCTGATGCCGCACCCGATCGCGGGGGAGGATTATGACGCTGCGTACTATCAACGTGCCCCTTACAATCAGATGAACCCGAAGGTGTCGAACACCAACAAGCTCAATGCGACCTGGATTCGCATTCGGGTCGAGACCAGCGAAGGACCGGCGGGCCAGGAAGTGACTCGCGCGGTGCAGATGGATTTTCGGTTGGAAAAGAAAATCAAGTTTGCGATTCTGTCCCGTAGCCGGGTAATGATCGGTCGGCATGTGATGATCGAAGGACCCATCGGCAGCCGATTTATGGAGACCAACATCGTCAACGGTCACCCGGTGCAGATGGAAAGCGATTTCCGCGGATTGCATGCGGATTTGGATACGGCACTGGATACGTTTGTGAACACGCTGGTGGTCAATGATTTTGACAAGGACAATCGCATTCACTTAAGCGACTCACGCGAGATCGACGGCATCACCAACCCGGCCCAGTATGACACCAACGGCGATGGTTATATTGACGATTACGACTTTTTCCTCAAGCAATACGATGTTGGCAACAAGGGTTTTGTCACCGCTGGCGATTTGGATGCAGCCAACAACATTCGCGCTTCACAGTTGCTGGCACTGATCGACACCTTCGGCGATACGACACGCCCAGGGTACAACGATGGTGTCATCGACGAGAACGATCGTTACACCAAGATTCGCGGACAGATTCAAATATTAGCGGCACTGTCGGACTGGCAATCGGGAGCGGCAGGGGGGGCGCACCAGCTTTATTTTCAAGGCGGGATCACCCCGGAAGGGTCGGAGCCACCGGTGGTGTTTCAGGCCAATGACACGTCGCTGTATCAGTTTACGCCGTCGGACTTCAACACCCAGCCGTTCAAAAACATTGCCACGGGTGACTTGGCACAACAGGCGGCAGCCGAGGCCCTCAAACATGACCCGGCCGACCCTGAATCACCCAAGCCTTTGGGTTCGACGGTGTTCGAATCGGTGCCCTACGGCTCAGCCCACCCGTATGATTTTTATCAGCGTCCGGTGTATGAAAACATGACTTTTACCAATGTGCGCATCCCCAAAGGTAGTAATGCACTTTTCAAAAACTGCAAATTCGTCGGCTGCACCTTTGTCGAAACCACGGTGAGCAATACCGATGTCGGATTCAATTATGCGGGGATGCAGGAAGCCGACCAGTCGCAGAAGTATCCGAATTTGACAGCGATCGTGGACGGTGTGCCGGTGAGCAATACCAAAACCCTCGCCAACAATCTGCGCTTTGATGGCTGCACGTTCGAGGGCGCTCTGGTCAGTGATGTGCCCGGCGAGTTCACCCACGCCCGCAACAAAATCGCGTTCACGGGTAAAACCAAATTCAATATCGAAAATTCGACCGCTCTGACTCAAAGTGAAAAAACGCTGTACAAGCGTTCGACCATCATGGCCCCGCACTACTCGGTGGAAATGGGCACGTTCATCGACCCCGGCAACCCCAATGAAAACGTGCAGCTCACAGGCACCATCGTGGCCGGGGTGATCGACATGCGCGGCAATATCAGCGTCGAGGGCACCATACTCACGACCTTCGAACCCCAGAGCAACACCGGCCCGGTCGTCGGCGAAACCAGCCCGCAATTCAACACCACCCTGGGTTACTTTTCTTCGGCGTCCGGTGATATGGAAGCGGAACTGCCCCTGGGCGGACTGGGTAAGGTGCAGGTGCGCTACAACCCGACGATACCGATGCCCGACGGCATCACCGGCCCGATCAGCATGACCCCCAATTACGTCACCTACACCGAAACCGGTGCGCAATGAACATGAACCGCACGATAACTTCGTCACTTGTTGATAAGTCACCGGCAACGGCGTCGTCAAGTCGATGTCGGCGACCGCAGCGACGCGGTTTGTCGATTGTCGAACTGCTCATATCGCTGGCGATTTCAGCGATGCTGCTGACAGCCACGATGGTGGCCACGGATGCCTGTTTCAAGGCTTATGCTGATGCCACCGAACAATTTTCCACGCACGCAGCGACGCGCATGGTGACGCATCGATTGCTGACCCTGGTTCGCACCAACACAGCCCATGGTCCGCTCAAGGCCACCGCGGCGCATCAGGTGACGGTCAAAGACCCGGCTGATTCAACCAAGACCATCACCGCCACGATCGCTGCCGCGACGATCAGTGACAACACGATCACCTCGCCGTTCATTGAAATGATCGACGCCCAGGGCGTGCACCTGAAAATCGCGTACCTGACGTTTGTCGATGGCGGCGGCAAAACGCACAAACAACTCTGGCTGTTTCGCAAACCGGGCACGATCAATGAAACCAGTCAGCCGTTGTTGGACAGCGTGACCGATTGTGTGTTCACCTGTGTTCGGCGCAAGGACAGCAAGGGTATTTGGACGCTGTTACGCGGCACGATGGACCTGTCAGTTCAACCCGGCGAAGACAACACCCTGGCGCTGGAAAACGGCGTGGCGGAACCGGTGCGATTTTTCGCATCGACCAAACCCCGCAAGCTGGATTTTTGAGGAAGTGTTTGAGTTGATCACTTTGATTCATCACGCCTGAACTTCACGTCCGCGTGAAGTTCAGGATGTTTTATAGTTGATGTTGATGAAAAACCATCCTGATCTTCGTCGCGGACGACGAAGATCAGGCGTGATGACTATTCCGTATAGTTTTTCTCGACCACTCGTCGGGTGGCTGTGGCACGTCTGCATGCCACAGACTCATTAAGCTGTGGGCAAGCGAAAGACGCTTGCCCACAGGCACCCTTGCACTGTGTTCTGCTTACAGTTTGTAGCCCAGCCGCCCCCGGCTGGGTGAATCATCTTTGAGAAGAATGGATGAAGGATAATGGATGATGTTCAGAAAAGACTTTCGATTCACCTTCTCTTTGATTTGAACATTATCCATTATCCATCACACATTATCCATGACTTCACCGCCGAGGGCGGCGGTGCCACAACCTCAAGCGCCGACGCAAAGCGTCTGCGCTAAACAAATACAATCACTCGGCCACTTCTTTTCCACCGATTTGATTTTTGTTCAAAGGTCGATATTGTGACGCATGGTTTCGACAGGTGCCTTTGAAGTGTGATTGACTGACGGTTGATCGTTCAAGGGTGAAAAGGGAAGAGTGGTGACCCGATGAAGGTCGGGGAATCCACCGCGGACGCGCCGCCGTAAGAGGCCCCCACCTCGGCCCCGGTCGTGGCAAATCAGCCATGATGGGAGTCGTAGGTTGGGCAAGCGTCCCGCCGAGAGTGCCACTGTCGGGTCTGCAACGGACCTGATGGGAAGGCAGGCGGGAAGCAGCCTTGAGCCGGAAGACCTGCCTGTCGAGTGCCAGTGTGTCCTCGCGAGAAGGGACGCCGGCGGCTCGACTGTTCTCCCCGCAACAGCACCCAGCCCCGTCAATCATCACCCCTCGCACAGGACGTTTTTCTCTTTTACCAAGGCGGGGTGGCTCCGCGCGAATCGGAGCAGGGAGTTTTTATGATTCGTGTGCATTTGGGGACCGGCAGAAAAATTCTGCTGGCCGGGGGTGTTTTGATGTTGGGGCAGGCAGGAGCCGTGGCCGGGCCGTATCCACCTGCGGCAACCTTGGCGGGTTCCACGGCGATCGGCAAGGACAGCCCGCTCTTCGTGGCTTGGGCAACGGGCTTTGAGAACCTCGTCCGTGGCCCGCAGGACATCAACAACCCGACCGGACCGTTAGCAAGCTTTGGTACCGGTGGTGCGACCTTGGGTAAAGCTATCGGTGACTCGTTCGATGTCGTCTCCCTCGGCGACGGCGGGCAGATCACCCTGACCTTCGCTCAGCCCATCACCAACGGCACGGGCTTCGACTTTGCCGTCTTCGAGAACGGCTTCTCCGACACCTTCCTCGAACTCGCCTTCGTCGAAGTTTCCTCCAATGGCAGCAACTTTTTCCGCTTCCCCTCGGTTTCGCTTTCTTCCCAAACCGTTCAGATCGGTGGCTTCGGCAGCGTTGACCCGACCAACCTCCACAACCTCGCGGGCAAGTACCGTCAGGGCTTTGGCACGCCCTTCGACCTCCAGGACCTTGTCGGGGTATCACCTTTGTTGAACGTTAATGCCATCACGCATGTCAAATTGATTGATGTGGTGGGCCGGATCACCCCAGCACCCGGTAACCCGGGTTGGTCGCCCGCACTGGATTCACTGGGCAACATCATCAACGACCCCTACAGCACGCCCTTTAGCTCCAGCGGCTTCGACCTCGACGCCGTGGGCGTGATCCACGTACCTGAACCGACGAGTCTGCTGGCCCTGGCGGTCGGCAGCGCGATGGTCGTTGTCCGTCGTCGTCGCTGAATTCTGAAAACGAGCCGCGACCGTCAGGGAGCGGTGGTTTGAACGATCAGGGTGATGCAACAACCGCTCCCTCACGGTCGCGGCTCGTGAATAACAAAACTTTACTCAAGGCCCCGATTTCATCGTCAATCCGTTAGACATCCGCAATTTTTACGTATCCAAATTCACCAACGCTTTCACAGGGAGAATTGATTCATGATTCCTCACGCTCACCATCGTACCTTCGCTTCGATCATCACCCTCGCACTGGCGGCCTTGTCTGCACAGGCCGCCAGCGTCACCACCTTCGAAGACCTGGTACTGCCACCCAATTCGTTTTACAACGGTCAGCCCATCACCAACACCGCCGGCTGGACCAGCAACGGCGTGTTCTTTGGCAACAGTTACAACGCTTCCTTCGGAGGGTTCTGGAACGGATTCAGCTATTCCAATGTGAACGACACCACCACCCCCGGATTTATGAACCAATATGCAGCCTACACCGGCACGGCCCACAGCGGCAGTATCTACGCGGTTGCCTACTCCGGTTCACAGGCGTTTATCAACCTGCCTTCGGGCTACACCCCGGAGTCGGTCCGCGTCACCAACACCACCTACGCAGTGTTGGATATGCTCAACGGCAGCGGCTTCTCCAAAAAATTCGGCGGCCCCACGGGCAACGACCCCGACTTTTTCGACGTGATTTTCACCGGCTTCACCGGATTGAGCGCCACCGGTTCCACCACCGGCAGCGTCACCTTCCGCCTGGCGGATTACACCTTCAGCGATAACGCGATGGACTACATCGTCAACACCTGGCAACTGCTGGACCTCACGCCGCTGGGTGCCGCCGCATCAATTCGGCTGACCTGGGCCTCCAGTGATGTGGGTATGTTCGGCATCAATACGCCCACCTATGTCGCTCTTGACAACCTCACGCTGGTTCCCGAACCGACCAGTGCTTTGCTTTTGGCGATGACCGGCGCCGCCATGACGCTGCGCCGTCGTCGATAAAGTCTCTTTTCTCACGCTCGGGGCCTGGTCGTGAAAACGGTCAGGCTCCATTGATTCAAGGCAGCTAGTGGTTAGGGGCTCGTAGCTGGGGGCTGGGTAAACCATAGGGTGTTATTGGCTCTTCCCAGCACCTAGCACCAAGCTCCCGGTTCCGTTCTAACCTGATCGATCCAGCCATGAAACCTCACGCCTTCACCCTCATCGAACTGCTCGTGGTCATGGCGATCATCGCCCTGCTCATCGGCATTTTGCTGCCGGCGCTGGGCATGGCACGGCAGGAAGCTTTCACCACTCAATGTGCCTCGAACCTCCGGCAACTGGCCCTGGCAAACTTTACCTATGCTGGTGAACATCGTCAGCATTTTGTGCCCGCCGCTGCCGACATCGTTTGGCCCCCCGGTACCAACCTGCTCCGCTGGCATGGCACACGCCCCAATCAAAGCACCCCCTTCACCCCCGAAACCGGCCCATTGGCCGCATATTTGGGCACCGATCAACGCATTCGAAAATGTTCAGCCGGTCAGTTTGCCAGTGATCCGCTGATCGCCTTTGAAGCAGGCTGCGGCGGCTACGGCTACAACCGTGATTACGTCGGCGGACGCTACGACCTGTTCGGCTACGATCGTCGTTCCGCTGAAATCACGGTACGCAGCGATCAATTGGCAAAACCGGGGGAAACGGTGATGTTCGCGGACAATGCCATCGTGGTGGATGTCGATGGTCAGCCGGGGGTGATTGAGTATTCGTTCATTGAGCCGCCCTATCAGCAACTCAACCCCGGCCCGCCTTCGACCATGCGCCCCACGCCCTCGCTGCATTTTCGTCACAGCGGCAGCGCCAACGTCGCCTGGGCGGATCAACATGTCGATCGTCGCAAACTGGGGTTTTCCGCATCCAGCGTTTACGGCCCGACCGAAGCGCAGGTGCGCTCACTCCACGTCGGCTGGTTCAACCCCGATGGCAACGACCTGTTTGATGTGTGGTGAATTATGAAGTTGTCAAGTGGTCAAGTGCAGAAAAACAAGCATGTAGTCCAGCCGCCAATAAAGCCGACGATGGCGTAGGCGCTTATGACGCCGAGCCCTTTAGGGCCGGATTCTTGGATGAAAACGATTCAAGCGATCCGGGGCTAAAGCCCTCGGCGTCAGTGATGGTTGTTGGTAATACCATCCTGAACTTCACGCGGACCTGAAGTTCAGGCGTGTATGATTCGAAAATCACCACATCACCACATCACCACATCACCACATCACCACTTCATTCACTCTGTCAACGTCCACGTCGGCGTCTGTTTGGCTAGCGCATGCAATTCATCAAGCACCTCACGCATGGCGCACCAGCGGGCCGGTTGTTTCATGATACTTTCAAGCCGAGCAGCAGCGCGTTTGAGCCCGGTGTAAGTACGCAAACGACCGGTTAATTTCAACGGCATACGTGGTAAGTCAGCATCAAATTCCCACGGGTGAAAATAAAGCACCGCAGGTCGCTGCTGACGTGCAGCCTGTTGCAACCCCTGCTCCATGAACCACAACGGCAGCAAACGAAAATACCCGCCCCCGGCCACGGCTAATTTTTTACTGCCCAACGTCCAGGTCAGCGGAGGCACTTCGAGCAACGTTGAACCCTGGGCATGCCCCCTTACATAAAACGGCTGATCGGGTGCGCCAGGTATCCCATAAAGCGGGTGATGCACCGGGAAAATCGACGCATCATATTCAAACCCTTCGCGGTGCAACACATCAATCGCCCATGCAGTTTCCGGCGTCACCGAAAAAGTCGGAGCGCGATACCCGATCACCGGCTGCTGAGCCTGGTCTTCCAAAATCACCTTGCTGGTGTGCAGGTCTTCACGGAATGATTCTGCGGTCAGCCGATGTAAACGATCGTGCATCGTGCCATGGCTGGCGATTTCATGCCCTCCCGCCACGATGCGCTGCACCAGCGTCGGGTGTTTGCGGGCGATGGAGCCGAGTACGAAAAACGTGCCCTTGCGCTGATGACGGGCGAATAGTTCGAGGAGCAAATCGGTGTTGCGCTCGACATGCGACGGCCAGTGGTCCCACTGATTTTTGGGGATCACGTTGTAAGCTGACTCGATCTGGTAATAGTCTTCGACATCGATCGAAAGACAACGCAGCGGCAGGTTGGTAATGGCGGCGTTCATGGTGATGGTCATGATCGTACACGCTATCGAGTCGGGCGCCACACTGCGCCCCAAGGGCGTTGTGTGTGTATTGTGGCACCGCCGCCCTCGGCGGTGGGTTTTACAAAGCGGCGGATGGTATCCGCCGTCTTTGCTGAGCTGCGTCATCTATAAACCAATAATCAAACCGCCGATGCCATCGGCGGCTTTAAAGACCCAGCCGGGGGCGGCTGGGCCACAACAGACGCGACAAGTCGCGGCGCTAACCTACTGCAAATTAAACGACGGGCGCCTGTGGCCCCCGGCCCCCGGCCCCCGGCAACCCGCGGTCCATGTTCCCATAACATCGATTCAACGTCCCGCCCGGTTTATCCGATACAATGAGGGATTGGTTCATCAAGGGAAATCAGGGGTACTTATGTCACAGTCGGCCATCATGTCATCACCACCGGGGCAACCCTTGGCTGATACCGCGCCCAAACGCGAAACCATCATCGAGCCTAAAAAAGGCTGGGTGGCGGTCGATTGGCGTGAACTGTGGACCTTCCGCGAACTGCTGGGCGTGATGCTGGCACGTGACCTCAAAACCCGTTACAAGCAGACCATTTTGGGGGTGTTCTGGGCGGTGCTGTCGCCCCTGATGAACATGGCGATGATCACCATCGTGTTCGGCTACATCGTGCAGGTCAACACTGGGGATGTGCCCAAAGCCCTCTTCTTTTTCGCCAACACCGTGCCTTGGGCGCTTTTTACTTCCGCCCTCAACGGCTCAGCCAACAGTCTGCAGGGCAACATCGGTTTGATCCGCAAAATCTATTTTCCAAGGTTATACATTCCCCTGGCGACGATCAGCACTGCTGTGGTCGATTTTTTGATTGCGTTTGTGTTGCTGATGATCGCAGCCTTGTGCATGGGTTATTTGCCGGGCGTACAGATATTGATGATCGTGCCCCTGGTGCTGCTGACGTTGGTGACGGCTTTGGGGGCGGGCCTGTGGCTGGGGGCGATGATGGCCATCTTCCGTGACATTCGCACCATGATTCCCTTTGGCGTGCAGGCCTGGATGTACGCATCGCTGGTGGCCTTCCCGCGCGACTCGATCCCGCAACGTTTCCGTTGGTATTTCGACATTAACCCGATGGTGCCGGTGATCGAAGGGTTCCGCTGGGCGCTCTTGGGTACGCCCACGGCTCCGCAACCGCTGGCCCTGGCGGGCGTGGTCGTGGCTGGGTCGCTTTTATTCAGCGGGCTATATGTGTTCCGACGCATGGAAAAAACGTTTGTCGATGTGGCCTGAGACCTCAACGCCAAGATGACGAGACGCCAAGTCGCCAAGAAGAAAAACAACAAGAACAGCGAATGAAAAAAAGATAGCCAAATTGAGGGAAGCGGATGCCAACATGAGTGAAGCCGAATGCAAGGAATCAAGAAATAAAAGGCGATCGCGATGACTTGTAACTTGGCGCCTTGGCCACTTGGCGTCTTGGCGATATCGATAGTTCTTCGTGGCTGAAAATTGAACAACCCCAGGCAAACATGACCCAACCGATCATAGAAGTTGACAACCTCAGCAAGCTCTACCACATCGGGCACCTGAAAAACGGGCAGCAGTCGATGGGGCGATTGATGCTTGGCGCGGTCACCACGCCCTTTAAGCGGGTGGCCAGTTTGCTGTCGGGTCATGCGTATGCGACCAGCGACATGGAAGAGCCGTTGTGGGCGCTCAAGGATGTCAATTTCAAGATCAATCAGGGCGAAGTGGTGGGCATCATCGGTCGCAACGGCGCGGGCAAAAGCACGTTGCTCAAGGTGTTATCGCGGATCATTGAGCCGACGACGGGCAGAGTGGTGATTCGCGGTCGCATTGGTTCGCTGTTGGAGGTGGGCACGGGGTTTCACCCGGACCTGACGGGCCGAGAAAATGTGTATTTGAACGGCTCGATGCTGGGGATGAGTCGAAAGGAAATTCAGCGTAAGTTCGATGAAATTGTGACCTTTTCGGAGGTGGAGAAGTTCATTGACACGCCGGTGAAACACTACTCCAGCGGGATGTATGTGCGACTGGCGTTTGCGGTGGCGGCGCACTTGGAGCCGGAGGTTTTGGTGGTGGATGAAGTATTGGCGGTGGGGGATGTGAACTTTCAGCGCAAGTGCATCGGCAAGATGAACGATGTGGCGGGTCACGGTCGAACGGTGCTGTTTGTCAGTCACAGCATGGACACGATTCTGAGCTTGTGCCAGAAGGTGGTGTTCATGAAGGACGGTCAGAACACTCAGCCGTTGTCGGCGGAGGAAGGGGTTCGGCTGTATCTGGGCGAGGGCATGGTGCAATCCAAACCTTTACCGTTGCGGGAACGAAGCCGATTTCAGCATAAGGATCGCCCGCCGGTGTTCACAAGGCTGTCGATCACCGACGGAGACGGACACAGCAACGTGGTTCGTACCGGTGGAAGTGTTGATTTTGAAATCGAAATGGAAGGATTGACCGACTTCAAGGATGTTGAGGTGGGAGTGATCGTCCTCAATGAAAAGCGTCAACGAGTGGTGAGTTTTCATTCGCAGTATCAGTGCAATCAGCGTTACATCGGGAAAGAAAAAGTGGTGGTGCATTGTCATGTGCCGCACTTGCCGCTGGTGCCGGCGAACTACATCATCGAACTGGCGGTGGCCGATGGATATCAGATTATCGAACGGGTGGATGATGCCGGTCGCATGGAAGTGATGTTCGCAGACATGTTCGACAGTGGAAGAGTGCCCAGTTCTGCGCAGGGATGCGTGGTGTTGCCCTGTGAATGGGGGCAGCGATCATGATGCGACGGTGTTTGGAAAAACTCGGCTATGTGCAAAAGACTTTCGTCAGTGCAGTGAGTGTTGGTGAGCAGTATCGTCGGGAACAGAGCAGGGCGAACATATGGCTGCATTCAGAGTCAAAGATTTTGGGGCGAGGTGGTGTACAGATTGGTTCGGGAACGGTGGTTTGGCCACAGGCAGTGATCGCCGCCACGATGTTGGGGATGGACGACCACTTGGATACTCCAGCGTCCGGGACGGTTCGCCTGGGTCGGGATTGCGAAATACGAAACGGCGCGATGATTATTTCTTACGGGGGCGATATTGAAATCGGTGACAAGGTGAGTGTGAATCCCTACACGATTTTGTATGGCCATGGGGGCTTGAAAATCGGCAGTCGAACCCGCATCGCGGCTCATTGCGTCATTATTCCAGCGAACCATCGAATTGAAGACCCTACGCGTCCGATGATGGATCAGGGATTGATCTGCGAAGGGATAACGATCGGTGAAGATGTTTGGATAGGAGCGGGCGTCAAAGTGCTTGATGGTGTCACGGTGGGAGATCATGCGGTGTTGGCGGCGGGAGCTGTCGTCACTCGTGATGTCGCTCCTTGGAGTATCGTGGGTGGGGTGCCCGCCAAACCAATCGGCGTTCGACCCAACGCAGGAGCATAAGTCAATGTCCAACGGCTCGACGATTCCCGAAAAGCTTGTTTTGCCGCGCTACAACAGCCTGCGTTTGCGGTTGCGTAACGGGGCGCAGGCGGCGTTCCCCGAAAAGCGACTGGTCGATCTGCTGGGCGAGGCGGCTTACGTACCGACACAGACCACGGTCAACGAACGTTTGTGTCTGTTTGAGGAAGCGCACCGTTCGCGCAAACTCGGACGCTTTTTGGAAATCGGCTCATACCTTGGGGCATCGACGGCGGTGCTGGCGCGGGTGATGTACTGGCACGGGAAACAGGACGGCCAAAGCCGGGTGTATTGCGTGGACACCTGGGCCAATGATGCGATGTCGGAAGGCAAATGGGACACCTGGACGCGCTTTGAACAAACCATTGCCCCCTGGCGTGAGGTGGTGGTCCCGGTGCGTGGGTTGAGTACGCAGGTGACGCTGCCGACGACCGAGCCGTTCGATCTGGTGTTTATCGATGGCGATCATAGTTATACGGGTTGTCGTGCGGATGTGGATCGCTTTGCCGGACTGGTGCGACCGGGCGGTCGGCTGGTGATGCACGATCATGCGTATTACCAGGGCGTGGCCAAAGTGGTGGGGGAACTGCTGGCCACGGGTCAATGGTATCTGGCGGCGATGGTGGAAAACATCGTGTCGCTGGGGCGCGATGATGGGAAACTGCGCCTCCCTCGTGATGAGCAGGCCGGGGTGGCCGCAACCAAGCCCTGATGGTTGTCATTGGCAGATGGAGGATGGCCGACATGCGCTGGGCGTTTGTCACCCCGGAATTCGTCACCGAATTGAAGGATTCGGGCGGGTTGGCTACGTACCTGTATCGCATCAGTCGTGCCTTGATCGAACTGGGTCATGAGGTGGAGGTTTTCACCCTCAGCGAGCACCAACCGGGACGGCTGGTGCATGATGAGATATTGGTGCATCGGGTGGGTCGCAAGCGGAATCGCACTTTGTACTGGGCGTTTCGACTGACACGTCTGCACTGGCGGCTTTACGATTATTACCTGGAAGCTCGCACCCGTCTGGAAGGACCGGCTGCCTTGGCCACAGCCCTGGCGGCACGTGATGCGGAAAAGCCCTTCGATGTGGTACAGGCTTGCGAGTACGGACAGGCAAGTGCATTCATCCCCAAACGAAAAAATCGTCCGCTGTTGGTGCGCTGCAGCGGCGCGACGGACTTATACAACCAGGCCGATCAGTTGACGGAGAACGCCGACGAGCGATTGCTCAAACGAATTGAGCGTTGGACCATTCGTCGGGCGGATTTGGCTTACGCGCCCAGTCAACTCGTGGCGGACTACTACCGGAATCAATACCAATTAAATGTCAAGGTGATACGTCCGCCGATGCTTCGGGAAAATATACCCGTGGTGGACCCGCCGGAGAATTTGCCGGCCAAGTTTTTGTTTCACTATGGTTTGCTGGGTCAGCGCAAAGGAACGCTCTGGCTCAGCCGTGCGTTGCCGTTGGCTTGGAAACAGTGCCCCGACCTACAGATGGTGTTGGCGGGGAAATTGCATCACCCCTATGACACGATGGGGCAACTTTCGGAACAATGGCAACACTCAGAAGCTCGGATCAAATGGTTGGGGCCACTGGCCAAGCCGCAGTTGTATGCCGTGCTGAAGCGCGCCTGGGCGACGGTTTTACCCTCGGAAGTGGACAATCTGCCCAACACGGTGATCGAAAGTTTGATGCATGGCATTCCGGTGATCGGCACCGACGGCGCCAGTATCAATGAACTGGTGGAACACAATCGCAATGGCGGACTGGTGCCCTTGGGCGATGATCAGGCCCTGGCGGACATGCTGGCGCGGGCCTGGCGCGGGGAGCCGCCTTTTGATGGCAAAGCAGTACCCGAGCCGATGATTTTTGCGCAGATGCAGCCGACGGCTGCGGCCAAAGATTTATGTCATGAAGCGCAACAGTTGCTTCCGCGACGGTTACAACTGCGCCATCAAAGCATCGTGCAACCGGTTCACCCGACTGCCTCCGTGTGAGTCGTGCGAAAGATGAAATGAGTGATTTGCCGACCATTTCCGTGCTCATGCCCGTGTACAACGCAGAGCGTTATGTTGGCGCTGCGGTGGAAAGTATCCTTGCGCAGAGCTTCAGCGATTTCGAGTTCATCATCGTCGATGACGGGTCGAAGGATGGTTCATTGGCGATGCTGCAAAAATATGCGGACAAGGACCAACGCATTCGCATCGTTAGCCGACCCAATACGGGAATTGTCGGGGCGCTCAACGATGGTCTGGCCTTGTGCCGGGCTGACTGGGTTGTGCGTATGGACGCGGATGATTGGTCATACCCCCAACGTTTCGAACGACAGTTGGCGTTCATGAAGGAACACCCGGATTACCTGGCGGCGGGAACGGATCACGAATTGATGGACAGTGACGGTGATTGCATCGGGGTGCGTCATTTCCCCCACACTGCCGAGCAGATAATTAACACGATGCTTTCGGGGGAATGTTGCGTTTTGCATCCCACGGTCATCATGCAACGCGCGATTTTGACAAAGCTCGGCGGATATCGCCATGAATACCAATGGGTGGAGGATTACGATCTGTTTTTACGGATTATGGAACAAGGACTATTGATCAATCAGCCCGAACCGTTGATTCGCTACCGCATGCATGCCAACAGTGTGTGCCTCACTCGGCACAGCACACAAGTCCAACTGACGGTTCAGGTTTGCAATGAGGCCCGAATACGTTGGGGCAAGTCTCCCGATATTACAGCCGCGCAACTCGGTTCGTGGGAAATAGCCGATTTATACCGCAGTTGGGCTCAACTCGCCACGGCGCATGGTTTCACCGGTACGGCAACCAAGTATAGCCGACGCTACATGCGGCACGCAGGATTGAACCGTCAGTCGTTGCGTTTGTTTTGGAATTGCGATCAAAGTATTCAACCGTTGAAACGGGGATATCTTGCCATACGCCAGCGATGTCTGAAATTGCCGTTGTTGTGGAAATTGTTCCGTTAGCAGTTTTTTACACGCGTCGATAACCATGGATGAACTTTTGCGGAAGTTGATAGAAATAACTAGCGGTATCAGCTTAAAAGGCTGTGCAATTTGAACACCATTGACCATTCAATCAAAGTACGTTTTGACGGCATCACCTTCACCAACAACCATCAGCGTGGGGTGCAACGCTATTTTTTCGAATTGCTCAAGGCCATGGGCACGCGGATTCAGGCGGATGTGTGGGTCAACGGCCCGTTGTCCGTCGAACTTCCGAACAACTGTACGGTCGTCAGCCCTCAATATCAGAAACACTATCCGGCATGGGACCTTGTCAATCGCAATTACCGACGACGTGAGCACCGACACCTTCAGGCGCGGCGCAGCGGGTATCAATTGTTTCATTCCACTTTTTTCACCACCTCCGATCAGCCGGGGTTGCCCGAGGTGGTGACGGTACACGACATGATCGTGGAGCGATATCCGCAACAGACCGGGATCCATGGGGCAGAACAATTTGCACTCAAAAAAAAGGCGATTGAAAAAGGCAGCCTGTTTCTCTGCGTATCGCAAAGTACCGCGGACGATCTTGCATCGTTTTATCCACAGACAAAAGAACGCATTCGTGTGACTTCGCCGGGAGTCGATCATTTACGCCACTTGCGAACCTCCGGCAATGTTGATGCGAAGGTATCGTTACCACTGCAAACCCCCAAGTATGTGTTGTATGTCGGTGATCGTCTGGGCTACAAAAATTTCGAACTCATACCACGCGCGATGCGATTATCAAGTTGGCCCGCTGATGTGGGCCTCATCGTGGCAGGGCCGGCTTGGATGGCTCACGAACTGGCGCTGCTGGAAAACCTTGGGCTGTCATCGACAAGAATTCATCACATTGGGCGGATCAGCGATGCGCAATTGGCGCATGTCTATCAACAGGCCGGGGCTTTGATATGCCCGTCGTTTTTGGAAGGGTTCGGTTTTCCGCCGTTGGAAGCGCAGATGGCGGGGGTGCCTGCGTTATGTAGCGATGTGCCGATCTTTCATGAGACCACGGGCGGGGCGGCATTGTTTTTTGATCCGTATCAACCCGAGTCGTTGGCGCAGTGCGTGACACGGGCGATGCTACCAACCATACGTCAACCTTTGATTGAACAAGGGCGTACCAATGTGTTGCGGTACACCTGGGCACGCGCCGCCGAGATGACGTTACAAGCCTACCGTGAGGTCATTGGATGACGATGCCGACCATTTCCATCGTCGTGCCCAACTACCAAGGCGGAGCCACGCTGCAGCGTACCCTGCGCTCGCTTATCGATCAACAATACCCGTCATTGGAAATCATCGTCATCGACGGCGGTTCCAACGATGATAGTGTCAATATCATCAAGCAATATGAAAAGCACCTGGCATACTGGGTCAGTGAAAAGGACCGGGGCCAGTCGGATGCGATCAACAAAGGTTTTGCCAGGTGCACAGGTGAGGTGGTGAACTGGTTGTGCAGTGATGATGTACTATTGCCCGGGGCGCTGGACAAAGTGGGCAGGGCTTTTGCGAACAACCCGGAGATGGATGTGGTGGCGGGTGCTGGGCGATTTGTCTATGAAGATCATCGCAAAGCCTATTTGCCCCAATGGACGCAAACCCCCATACCGGAAAAAATTGCCCTGATGCCGCTGACCGTCTGCGTGGCGCAAGCCGCCTGCTTTTATAAACGCTCTCTACTGCAAAGACCCCGCCCGGTGCGTGATGATCTTTTTTATGTGATGGATGTGGAACTGTGGGCTTACTTCAACCGGCAACAGGCCCGCTGGCATTGTCTGCCTGATGTGCTGAGCGAAGCGATCGAGGGCATGGGCAATAAAACTTCGACCGGCGGCAGAAAAATTGTCCGCGAACTTGAACACATCATTCTCGAATATCACCCTGATACCCGTAAGCTTCTGCGCTGGCAGCGCTATGTCCGCAATCCGCTGCAATGCTTTATTCATCGCCACCGCAAACATCGGCAAATATGGCGAGTACAACAGTGGGCCCAGCGCTTGGATCGCCACCTTGGAAAGCGTTTTGGACAGGACCGGGTTGACGCGCTGGACTGGCGCTGGTTTTACCTGTCAGACTGAGCGCGATCACGACTGAATGACAGATACCCCCATTCCGCTGCCGCCTGCGCATAGGTTTCATAAGCCTGTTTACGTCGGCCGGTGAATCGTCGTAACAGGGAAAGCATCAGCAAACGAGCGATACGTTTGTAATGCCACCAGCGCAGGTTGCGCCAACCGGCGGGAGCGGGGCCTTGGGTGAAATACATTTCACGACCCAAACCCACGTGCCACTGCCAGAGCCAGCGCCTGCCCAGCCGTGATTCAGGAATGACATGATGCACCACCGGCCCAGCCACGCGCCAACCCTGATACCCTTGTTGCAGGGCGCTGGTGATGAATACGGTGTCTTCGCCGCCACGGTTGTGCCCGGTCATGCAGCGATGGGTGTCAAAACCAATGTCGCGCGCCACCGAGCTGCGCACCGCCAGGTTGTTGCCGTTGCCCATTTGTCCGGGTTGCGTGGTCATCGGCTGATCACTGGGCACTTCAAACAGCGCATTGATCCATGGAAATGTTTCCAGCAGGTAACGTTCACCCGCAGTGATCGCCCGCACCGGTTCCGCTTTGACCGTGCCCGAAAGCACCACCGCCTGCGGATGACGTTCGATGGCCTGTTGATAGCTCGCCAACCAATCACCATCCACCAGCACATCATCATCAGTGAACAACACCCAATCACCCTGCGCTTGGTGCAGCAGGGTGTTGAGCGCGTAACCCTTGCCTTGCGTCGGTTCAAACACATATTTCACCCGCAGCCGACCTTTGGCGATTTCCGCTTCCACCACCTGTTTCGTATGGTCGCTGCTGTTGTTGTCACAGACCAGAACTTCCCACGACACCGTTTGGGGAATGCGCAGTTTGGTCAATGACTCCAGGGTTTGAGCCAGCAGCGTGGCGCGGTTCCAGGTGGCGATGCCGACGGTGATTTTCATACCCATGAACACCTTGCGGTTGATATCAGGTTACAGGGTTTATCGACGTTTTGCGGTGTTGGCAACAACCCAGGGCAAACGCATGTGAATCGATCGAACGAGCCGCGACCGTGAGGGAGCGGTCTTCCCGCAGGATCGTGGCAGGTAAAGCACCGCTCCCTGACGCCCCCGGGGGTCGCGGCTCGTTATACCCACACGCATGCGTTTGCCCTGGGCAACAACCCTCATGGTTTCATTCGCTGTGCGATCCGGTTTACAATCCGAGCATGACCGTCGGTGCACGTCACGATCAACCCTGGACCACCCGGCGATTACTGGCCTGGACCACCGACTATTTCACCCGTAAAAAAATCGACTCGCCGCGCTTGTGTGCGGAAATGTTGCTGGCGCACGTGCTGGGCGTCGCCCGTCTGAAACTTTACATGGACCCGGATCGACCGGCCAGTGAACTCGAACGCAGCGCATTTCGGGAATTGGTCGAACGAGCGGTGCGCCATGAACCGGTCGATTACCTGGTGGGTCAGGCCCCGTTCATGTCGATGATGTTTGCCGTCAACCCTGCGGTATTGATACCAAGGCCCAGCACGGAAACGCTGGTCGAACACGTCATTCAACATGCCCGCCGAACCCCCGGGTTTGCCCACCCATTGATTGCTGACGTGGGCACCGGGTCAGGCTGCATTGCCATCGCCCTGGCCAAACACATACCCCAGTCACGGGTCGTGGCGACAGATATATCACCGGCTGCATTGCAGGTCGCAAAGCAAAACGCCAACACCCATGGTGTGAGTGATCGCATTGATTTTCGTGAAGGGAATTTGCTGGAGCCGTTGGAAGGGGTGCGGGCGCGGTATTTGGTGAGTAATCCGCCGTATATCCCGGATCATGAATGGGACGCTGTCGAGGCGAATGTGAAGGACTATGAACCGACATCAGCCCTGCGTGGCGGCAGTGACGGGTTGCAATACATTGGTCCGCTCATCGCCCAGGCACATCAATTTTTGGATCACCCGGGACAGTTGCTCATCGAGGTGGCAGCGGTGCATAAATCGGTGGTGCTGGAGTTGGCCAGGGAGGCACCGGGGCTGACCAACCTGCGCATATTGGCGGACCATCAGGGGCTGCCTCGGGTGCTGGTGGCCGATGCGGTGTGATGTGGTGATGTGGTGATATGGTGATATGGTGATATTGAATCATATATGACTGAATGATGATGTTTGTCACGCCTGAACTTCACGTCGGCGTGAAGTTCAGGATGGTTTTTTCAACAACCTTCCGTGACGCCGAGGGCTTTAGCCCCGGATTCATACAACCCTTGATTCACAACAGAAACTATCCGGCCCTAAAGGGCACGGCGTCATGAGCGCCGACGCAAAGCGTCTGCGCTAAACAAATACAATCACTTGGCCACTTGACCACTCGTTCACGCCGCTGCCGAGTTGTTTGTATCGGGAATGATCGGGTCGAGCAAGCGTTCCATGCTGATCAGAAACACATCCAGCGCCATCTGCAATTGTTGTCGTGCCCAACCTTCGCGGGCATCGGCCAGGGCGACGATCGCCAGGGGACATACTTCATCTTCACGGCGTTGCGGATGGTGCAGGCGATACGAAGCTTCGACTTCCAACGGCCCATGCAGGGTAAAAATCACATCCATGTACACCTGCGGCGAAGCAAAAAAGCGCGTGGCGAAAACCTCACGGCTGGTCTGTTCCAAGACCTGAGCTGTCAGCCCGCCTGTTTCCACATACCCGGCCATTTCCTTCACCGCAGGCTGCAGCTCGTTTTCGATGTGAGCGGCAAAGTCATGATTGGATTTTTCCCGCAGCGCATTGAGACGCTTGGCGAATCGGTTTTGCCAGTCGTTCATACCCGGCCCCTGAATTTTGTGGGTTGACCTGTTCCACACCCCACCCTATGCATCACATCGATGCACCCGACCTACATACTTCATCGAATATTTCAGATGCAAACTTGGGAACGCGACACGGGAAAACGTTGATTTTCTGTGCTGGTTATCCGACGTTTATTTTTGCATCAATCAGGTCAAACAAAAAAACACCGCGGGTTGCCACCCGCGGCTAGACAGAACATCAGAGCAACTCTTCATAGCCGCGGGTGGCAACCCGCGGTGATCACGTCGGCAACATCACTTGACCACTCGAACACTTACTTCTGCATCACCGAACGATACCAATCGACGGTCACCTTCAACCCGTCCGCAAAGTCGATCACCGGTACATAACCCAATAGTGAGCGAGCCTTGGCCAAATCCGCCAGGGAATGTTTCACATCACCAGCGCGGTCCGGTAAATGTTGCGGCTTGATTTCGGGGCGACCGGCCATCTGCGCCATCATCGTCGCAAGCTGATTGACCGTGATGCGTTTGCCCACCGCCACGTTACAGACCTGCCCTTCGATGGGTTTGGTCGATCGGGCTGCCAGCAGGTTGGCGTGCACCGCATTGTCCACGTAGGTGAAATCGCGTGACTGTTCACCGTCGCCATAAATCGCAAACGGCCCGTCTTGAAACAAGGCCTTGGCAAACGCCGCGATCACCGCAGCATACGCCGAGTTGGCGTTTTGACGGGGACCAAAAATATTGAAGTAACGCAGGCAGGCGGTGTCCAGCCCATACGAGCAGGCGTAGGCCATCATGAGGGCTTCATCGGCGACCTTGTTGGCGGCATAGGGGCTGCGTGGCGAAGCGGCCATGGTTTCGACTTTGGGCAGCGTGGGCGTGTCGCCGTAGGCACTGCTGCTGGCGGCAAACATCACCCGCTGCACTTTCGCAGAACGGGCGGCTTCGAGCACATTGAGTGTGCCGGTGACGTTCACTTCCTGATATTTGCGTGGCTGCTCGACACTGCGCGGCACCGAACCCAAAGCTGCCTGATGAAACACAAATCGACACCCGCCCACAGCTTTGCTCACCGCAGTGTCGTCCAAAATCGAGGACTCGATGCAGGTCAATCGACCTTGAGCGTTGCATTGGGTTTCGAGGGGTTGGACATTGGCCCAGTCGCCGCCGGAAAGGTCGTCGATGATGGTGACTTTCGCGCCAAGCAGCAGCAGTGCTTCGGTGATATGCGAGCCGATGAACCCGGCGCCGCCGGTGACCAGAAGCTTCATGCCGCGCCC